>JBCDCP010000040.1:0-22659 GCA_039181495.1 Pseudomonadota bacterium
ATCGGCGTACTGATCACCGACCACAATGTCCGCGAAACACTCGGTCTGATCGACCGGGCCTACATCATCCACGATGGCCAGGTACTGATGGAAGGGCCACCTCAGGCCGTTGTGGCCAATGAACAGGTGCGCCGGTTCTACCTCGGTGAGGACTTCAAATTGTGAGCGGGCCGGGGTTCTCAGGCGGCGTTGGCCCTCGTCTTGAACTGCGCCAGAGTCAGTCTCTGGTTATGACGCCACAGCTGATGCAGGCGATCAAGCTTCTGCAGCTGTCAAACATGGATCTTCTCGCCTACGTCGAGGCGGAACTGGAAAAGAACCCGCTGCTGGATCGGGATGAGGACGCTGTTCTGCAAAATGGCGCGGATTCGCCGTCCGAACCAAGTGAGCCCATTGCAGAAACCGATACTGGCAACGAAACGAGCCGAGACCTTCTCGGGGCCGACACCCCTGGCGACCTGACCGACGCCACAGGCGCAGACATGGCAGAATTGGCGCCGGCGGTGGATGCCGACTTGGGCGAAGCACTCGATGAGAGCATCCCTGGCGCCGCTGATCCTACCGCTGCGATCGGGGCTTCCGGATCATCCGCGATGGAACGAGGCAACGGGCAGTCGGACATTTCTGATTTCGGTGTTGAGGACTTCGCCCAGGCTGAACCAACGCTGCATGACAGGCTGTCCGAACAGCTTGCCATGACACCCCTGATCGCCGCGGATCGGCTCATCGCCGCCACCCTGATAGAGGCGGTGGACGATGCGGGTTATCTGCAGGCGTCCGTCGAGGATGTCGCTGCACGCCTCAACACCGAACCTGAGAGTGTCGAGGCCGTCCTTCTACATCTGCAGTCATTCGAACCAACCGGCGTCTTCGCGCGCACGCTCGCGGAATGCCTGATGCTTCAATTGAAGGAGCGTGATCGGTTCGATCCCGCAATGCAGAATCTTATCGAGAACCTGGATCTGTTGGCCCGTCGCGATTTTCCCACCCTTCGGCGCCTTTGCGCTGTGGATGAGGAAGACCTTATTGAGATGGTGGCCGAGGTTCGTGCGCTTGACCCTCGCCCCGGCGGCCAGTTCGCAGGTGCCCCTTTGCAGCCCGTTGTGCCGGATGTTTTTGTCACCCCGCGCACCGACGGAAGCTGGGCCATTGAGCTCAATTCCGACACGCTGCCACGGGTCCTTGTCAACCGCGGCTACTACGCTGCAATCATCGACTCAGCCCGTGATGGCGAGGACAAGACCTATCTTAATGAGCGCCTTCAGGAGGCGAACTGGCTGGTCAAGAGCCTTGATCAGAGAGCGCGCACCATTCTTAAGGTCTCAACCGAGATCGTCCGGCAGCAGGACGCATTTCTGACCAACGGGATCGCTCATCTGCGGCCGCTGAACCTTAAACAGGTGGCCGATGCCATCGATATGCACGAGTCGACGGTCAGCCGCGTTACGTCGAACAAATATATGGCCACTTCGCGGGGCGTTTTTGAACTGAAGTACTTCTTCCCGACGGCCATTCAAGCTGCTGATGGTGGAGACGCACTATCGGGCGAATCGGTGCGCCATCGCATTCGCGATCTCATTGATTCGGAAGGACGTTCCATTCTCTCGGACGATCAGATCGTCAAAATTCTTCACGATGAGGGGATCGCTATCGCGCGACGAACAGTGGCCAAGTACCGCGAGGCCATGAACATACCGTCTTCGGTGCAAAGACGCCGGGAAAAGCGCCTGACGGCTTAAATCAGACAGGCACATGGCAGCAACGCGAATACCGGAAACCCCGCATTTCCCCGCTTGCATGCGCCTTTCCTTGGGCGCAGACTCCCTCGCCCGTGCTGGTTGAGTTCGGTCTCAATTTCTGCTGAGAGCGCCCCGCCAGCATCGAGCAAGACTGCCTGCCGCACCACCATTGGCAGGAAACAGCAGACAGGGAGCGGAATTTGACAATGTCCTTGCGGATCACCGGAAAACACATCGATATCGGCGAAAGTTTGCGGGAGCAGGCTCTGGAGCGGATCGAACGTGGGCTGACGAAGTACTTCGACGGCGGTTATTCCGGCAACGTGGTTGTGGAAAAGGAGAAGAGTCAGTTTCGCACGGAGTGCCGCATTCACCTTGATTCAGGCATCGATCTGCAGGCCGAAGGCGCAGCCGGCGATCCCTATCAGAGCCTCGAAGCAGCAGCAGAGCGGCTTGAGAAACGGCTGCGGCGCTACAAGAGGCGGCTGAAGGACCACCACAACAACTCCAAGACCACCGAAGATCCGATCATGGCATCAAGCATTGTGCTGGCGCCGGGAGACGACGACGAGGATGAAGAAGCCGCCGCCATCGCGGATATTCCGGGGGTTGACGACCACCCGCTAATCGTGGCTGAAAGCACCACGCCCATCAGAGTGATGACCGTGGGGATGGCGGTTATGGCGCTGGATTTGTCGACGGCACCGGTGATGGTTTTCCGGAATGCGGGCCACGGGCGGATCAACGTAATCTACCGTCGAGACGACGGAAATGTCGGGTGGATCGATCCACCGGCGATGTCCGAGAACGGCGCTTAGGGCTACGACAAGCAGACCGCAATTCAGCATGGCTTAGCCGCAGAACCCTGCGGACGGAGCCTTATTGTACAAACCCCTGCGCAACGACGCAGTGTCGACCGGCTTCCGGTCATAAGCAGCAGGGCATATCGACGTTGGCGCCAGGCGCCCAACGAAAGATGCGAGGGCAGTCAGAATGAGCCTTGACGATCTCATCGATGCAGATTCGGTGCTGGCCTGTCTGAAGGCAGGCAGCAAAAAGCAGGTGATACAGGATCTTGCCGAGAAGGCAGCGGAACGCACCGGGCTTCCAGCCCGCGAGATCTTCGACCAGCTCCTGCAACGCGAGAGACTTGGTTCAACAGGTGTTGGCCGCGGCGTGGCAATCCCCCATGCGCGCGTACCCGGCATTCAGCAAATCACCGGCGTCTTTGCACGTCTCGACCATCCGATCGATTTTGATGCCGTAGACGATGAGCCTGTCGATCTGGTGTTCATGCTGCTCGCGCCCGAAGGCGAGGGCGCAGACCATCTCAAGGCACTGGCACGGATCGCACGGGTGTTCCGCGATCCGGCCAATACCGCCAAGATCCGTGGATCACGTAACCCGGCCGCCATATTCACGGTTCTCAACACACCGGCGACGCACGCCGCTTAGGCCAGGCCTGTAGCAGGGATCTTGTTGCGACCTGCCGGGCTGTTATGGCGAAATTAGCCGATCATATTGATTTGAATTGGCGGCGTGTCAGTGCACCGACACGGTGGTCAGCGATTTTTCCCACGCTGCAGCAACTGCGCCGTCTAGCGTGTCGCTTACGACAATCGGCATGCCATTGGCTGCATGAAGTGCAAAAAGCTGCGTTCCCGGCGCAATTTCGGCAGCCTCGGGCAGCTGATCGCGCAGTTCATCTGACAGCACCGGCCGCACATAGGCGACATCGTTAAGGCCAAGCTGTGCCAGCGCCTGCACCCCGTCGTGAGCTGTTTCATTCTTGGTCATGGCTACATCCTCCAAAGTCGGACTGATGTGTCATCCAGCCCCATTATGGGCACCGGATTATGAACCTTGGCTGAATCCATTTGATTAGCCGCGTTTACCGATTCTCACCCGCCGTGGCGCGGTCTCGGACATGGTCAAATTGATAGACAGGAGTCCATTTTCAAGGTCGGCACTGTGAACTTCCAGTCCGGCACCGAGTGTGAATGCGCGCCGAAATGGCCGGGCCGCAATCCCGCGATGAAGATAGGTCGGCTCACCGCAATCTGCCTGACGGCCGCAGATCGTCAGCTCCCGCCCCTCTAGCTGAATTTCAAGTTCATCAAGGGCAAATCCGGCCACAGCCAAGGTGATGCGAAGCACATCACCGCCTGACTCTTCGCGAATTCGCTCGAGATTGTAAGGCGGATATCCCGCCCCACCGGACTGACTGGCCAATCCGTCCATCAATCGCTCGAGGTCGTCGAAGCCCAACAAGACTGGCTGATGGCGGAACCCACGACGCGCCAAGACAGGCTTTGTCCTCTTAATTGCCGACGGTGCTGCACTCTAGCGGTGCCGGATCACTGTCTCGTCCGAAAACGGGATATGGGACTGACGGACCTGCACCGCAACATTGGGGATCGGCGGAACACTCAAAACTAGATTAATGAGCGGAGCAGCGCTTTGGTATTTTCCTGTGTCATTTCAATCGGATTCCCCCCTACGCTTGGGTCACGTAGCGCGATCTCGGTCAGCCGGTCGATATCAGGATCGTGAACGCCCAAATCCGTGATCGTCTTAGGGATTCCCATGGATTGGTTGAATCCATCGACGAACTCGCAAAACCCGTCAAAACCGCCATCGATAGCCAAATATCCAGCCGCCAGATCGAACCGATCTCGGATAGCCTCAGCATTGAACTTCAGCACAGCTGGCATGCAGACCGCGTTGGTCGTGCCATGGTGGGTATGGTGGATAGCACCGATCGGGTGACTGAGAGCATGGATCGCGCCGAGACCCTTCTGAAAGGCCGTTGCGCCCATGGCTGCTGCACTCATCATATGGCTGCGCGCGTCGATATTCCCGCCATCGACATAGGTTGTCGGCAGATGGTCTTTGACCAGCCGCATACCCTCCAGCGCAATGCCCTGGCTCATAGGGTGATAATGAGGTGAGGAGAAGGCCTCGACACAATGGGCGAATGCGTCGAGTCCAGTGCCTGCAGTTATGTGTTTCGGCATGCCCACTGTCAGTTCCGGATCACAGATCACAACAACCGGCAGCATCTTTGGGTGGAAGATGATCTTCTTCTCTTCGATCTCGGAATTGGTGATGACGCTCGCACGGCCAACTTCCGAACCGGTGCCAGCGGTCGTCGGCACAGCAATCACCGGAGCGATGGCATCTGCATCAGCGCGGGTCCACCAATCGCCAATGTCCTCAAAATCCCAGATCGGCCTTGTCTGGCCTGCCATGAACGCAATGGCTTTGCCAAGATCCAGTCCCGAGCCACCACCAAACGCGATGACGCCGTCAAAACCGCCTTCGCGATAGGCGCGAACGCCGGCCTCGACGTCGATGTCAGACGGATCTGAGCCAACATCGGCGAAGATCGCACGGCCGAGGTCGGCAGCGTCAAGGATATCGAGCGTTTTCGCGGTCATGGTCAAACCGGCCAATCCACGGTCCGTCACAAGCAGCGGCCTGGTGATGCCAGCCGCCGCACATGCATCGGCAAGTTCGGAGATGCGACCCGCACCAAAGCGGACCGCTGTCGGATACGACCAGTTGGCAACCAATGTCATGCCGTGACTTTCTTGAGATGGTACGATTTTGGGCGGGTCAGGTTGTGATAGCCGATAACCGACAAGCCGCCACCGCGTCCGGTGTCCTTGCAACCGGTCCAGCACAAGGCGGGATCAAGATAGTCGCAGCGGTTCATGAAAACGGTGCCAGTCTCTATTCGGTCACCTATCCGTTCGGCGCGATCAGGATCCTGCGTCCAGAGCGAGGCGGTCAGTCCGAAGGCGCTGTCGTTCATCAGCGCAATCGCCTCTTCGTCATCTCTGACCGGCATGATGCCAACGACGGGCCCGAAACTCTCATCGCGCATAACGCGCATGTCGTGGGTCACATCGGTCAGGACCTGCGGTGAGAGATAAGCCGCACCGTCATCCTCGGCAAACGTCTCGATATGGCCCCTGGCGCCGGCTGCGAGCGCTTCTGAGACCTGGGCACGAACCTCTTTCGCAAAGCGCGCGTGCGCCATAGGGCCCAGCGTCGTTTCTTCATCGAGCGGATTTCCGAGCTTGTATTGGCGAATGGTCTCGACGGCCTTTTCCACGAATGTGTCATACAGGCTCTCAGCCACATAGATGCGCTCGATCCCGCAGCAGCACTGGCCCGAATTGTACATCGCACCGTCGACGAGCGTGGCTACGGACGCATCAAGGTCGGCGTCATCCATGACATAGCCGGGGTCCTTGCCACCGAGTTCCAGCCCCAGTCCTGTGAATGTGCCGGCAGCGGCCCGTTCGATCGCTTTTCCGCCGCCAACCGAACCTGTGAAATTCACAAAGCCGAAGCTGCGCTCGGCAATCAGTGCCGATGTCGTGTCATGATCGAGAAAGATGTTCTGGAACACATCCTCCGGGACGCCTGCCTCGTTGAACGCACGGACCATGCGCTCGCCGACCAAGAGGGTTTGCGAGGCATGTTTCAGGATCACGGTGTTACCCGCGATTAGCGCTGGAGCGACGGTGTTGATGGCGGTCATGTAGGGGTAATTCCAGGGCGCGATGACCATGACGACGCCATGCGGCTCGCGCTTGATCATCCGCCGGAACGAGGCGTCATCCGAAATCGCGATCGGGGCCAGTGCCTCAGCGGCAATCTCGGCCATGTAGTCGACGCGCTCATTGAATCCGCCGAATTCACCGCCATACCGTACCGGCCGCCCCATCTGCCAGGCCAGTTCGGGCACAATCTCATCATTCATGGCTCCAACGGCTGCCGCACCGGCGAGGACGAGATCAATGCGTTCCTGTAATGGGCGCTGCATCCACGCGCTCTGCGCCGATGTGGCTCGTGCAACGGCGGCGCGGGCCTCGTCTGGGCTTGCAACAGGGCGCTCGGCATACACCGAGCCATCGACAGGGGAGATGCACTTGATCGCATTGGCCATGGCGGTCAGGCCTTCTCAAAGCCGCGGGCAATTTCCCAATCGGTCACCGCACGGTCGAACTCTTCCTGCTCCCATTGGGCACAACGGGTGTAATGGTCAATGACGTCCTCACCCATTGCCTCGCGTAGCATGCTGGAGCCACTGAGCGCCTCGGTTGCCGCCCGCAAGGTCCGGGGAATCTCCGGCACATCCTCATTGTCGTAAATATCACCCTTGGTCGCTGGCGGCAGCTCGAGCCCTTCCTCGACGCCCTTGATGCCCGCGGCGAGAAAAGCCGCTTCTGCAAGATAGGGGTTCATGTCTGCGCCGGGGATCCGGCTCTCGACCCGAACGGACTTGGTGTCGGCGCCGCAAAGCCTGAAACCGGCGGTTCGGTTGTCGACCGACCATGCGGTCTTCGTCGGCGCGAACGTACCCTTGGCAAACCGTTTGTAGGAGTTGACATAAGGGGCCAAAAACCAGGTGCAGTCGGGCGCGTATGCGATCAGGCCGGCCATGAACTGGTGCATGAGCGATGACATCGCATGCTCGCCCTTCTTGTCATGAAAAGCGTTCTTGCCCCCCTTCCACAGTGACATGTGAACATGGCTGGCGCTGCCGACACGGGTTGCGTTCCATTTCGGCAGGAAGGTCGCTGAATGGCCAGCCTGCCAGGCGATTTCCTTGGTAGCGTGCTTGGCGATGGTGTGATGATCGGCGCAGGCAAGCGCGTCCGCGTAGCGGATGTTGAGCTCCTCCTGACCCGCTTCAGCCTCGCCCTTGGTGTTCTCGACGGGGACACCGGCGGCATAGAGCGTGTTGCGCAGCCGCCGCATGACATGCTCCTCCTTGGTTGTCTGGAGGATGTGGTAGTCTTCGTTGTAGCCGCTGATCGGCTCAAGGTCGCGGTAGCCGTCGCGGCGCAGCTCATCCAACGGTTTGCGAAACAGAAAGAACTCGAGCTCGGTGGCCATCATCGCCTTGAGGCCCATCCCTTCGAGCCTGGCGATCTGTGTTTTGAGCACCTGACGCGGCGCGTGGGTCACTGGCTCGTGGGTATGGTGGTCGAGGATGTCGCACAACACCATGGCGGTGCCTTCCAGCCACGGCATCAGCCGCAGCGTGGACAGGTCGGGCTGCATGACGTAGTCGCCATAGCCTGCTTCCCAGCTCGATGACGCATAGCCATCAGGCGTTGCCATCTCGAGATCGGTGGCGAGCAAGTAATCGCAGCAATGAGTTTCTTCATGCGCTGTCTCAATGAAATTGGAGACATGAAAACGCTTGCCCATGAGCCGGCCCTGCATGTCGACCAGACAGACGAGCACGGTATCGATCTCACCTGATTTGGCGTGTTTCTTGAGCGCATCGAATGTCAGATTGGCCATGGTTTGCAGTCCTCGAATAGGAAGAAAGACCCCGGACGAATCCGGGGTCTGTTTGTCTTGTCACCAAGCAGCGCTCAGCTGTTGGTGTAGGGCGGTCCGGCCTGGTTGATGACGCCGTTGTACTCGCGGAAGATACCGACGATCTTCTCCTGGATCTCGCCTTCGCCGGAGACCTCGGTCCAGAATTCCTTCGCGGCATCCTCGACCTGGGCCCACTCATCGGCCGGAACCGTGCGTAGCTCAAGCTTGTCGCCGGTTGCCCGAAGCCGCGCTTCACCACCCCAGTACCACTGGTTGCGGTAAGTGTGTCCCGCCTGGGTGGCGGCCATCACCAGCTGCTTGAGATGATCCGGCAGATCGGCCCATTGCTGTTCGTTGACAAACCACGAACCGATCCAGGCGCCCGAGATGTTGTTCGTCAGGAAGTAGTCGGTCACATCGGCCCAGCCGACGGTGTAGTCTTCGGTGATGCCCGACCAGGCCATGCCATCGAGTTCACCGGTCTGCACTGCGACCTCGGCATCCTCATAGGGGATCGAAACCGGAACCACACCGAATTTGGCCAGGAAGCGGCCGGCTGTGGGGAAGGTGTAGAGCTTCAGACCATCAAGATCAGCGACTGAATTGATCTCTTTCTTGGTATTGAAGTTGCACGGATCCTGACCTGCCGCCGAGATCCAGGTGACGCCAACCTTCTTATATTCCTCGCTCCAGATGTCGGCGAGGCCGTACTGGTTGAACAGCACGGGCACATCAAGAATGTGCTTTGTGGCGAACGGGAAGTAGCCACCGAACTGACGAAGCGGTGTTGGTGAGGCCATGCTGTCGTCATCGGAGTGCACGGCATCGATCGTGCCACGTTGCAGCGCCTGGAACAGCTCACCTGTAGGCACGATCTGATCGGCATAGAACAGCTCGATCTCCATCTCACCATTGGCAGCGTTGTTGACGAAGTCGACCATTGGCTTGGTCACATGCTCGCCAAGTGCGGCGCCGGCGTAGGTCTGGAAGCGCCATTTGATGGGGGCCTGGGCCTTTACGATGGCCGGGGCCGCCAACGCTGCCGCGCCGCCGATACCGGCGGTTTTCAGAAATCTCCTTCTGGAAGTCATGTCGCTCTCCTGTTGCTGAGTGGACCTTTTCTTGAACGCTCCGTTGACGGAGTCTTTTCTCTTATTTTCCATAGACATAATTGGGCAGCCACAGCGCGATCTGCGGGAAGACCATGACCAGGACCAGGGCCAGCGCCATGACCAGGACAAACGGAATAATCGAGCGATAGATGTCGCGCAGCGAGATTTCCGGCGGGGCCATCGCGCGCATCAGGAACAGATTGTAACCGAAAGGCGGGGTCATGTAGGCGATCTGGCAGGTGATTGTGTAGAGCACGCCATACCAGATCAGGTCGAAGCCAAGCGCGCCCACCAGTGGCACGTAGAGCGGGGCAACGATGACCAGCATGGCCGTGTCGTCGAGAAACGTACCCATCAGGATGAAGCTTAGCTGCATCAAGACGAGGATTGCCCAAGGCGGCAGACCCAGACGCTCGGTGAACAGTCCCTCGATCGCCTTGACTGCACCAAGGCCATCGAAAACAGCGCCAAAGGCCAGTGCCGCAAGGATGATCCACATGAACATGCAGGTGATGCCAAGCGTGTTGCGGACCGAGTTCTCAAACACTTCCCTTGTCATGCGGCCCTTGACTACCGCGGCCATGAATGCGGCGATCGCGCCAATTGCCGAGCTTTCGACCAGCGACGTCCAGCCGTTGACGAACGGAACCATCATCACGAAGAAAATGCCCAGTGGCAGCAAGCCGGCACGCAACAGCCGCAGTTTCTCACGAAGCGGCAGGTCGCGTTCTTCCTTAGGCAACACCGGTCCGAGACTTGGCGTGATGCGGCAGCGGATGGCGATGTAGACAATGAACATCGTCGCCATCATCAGGCCCGGCAGAATGCCGGCAAGCCATAGCTGGCCGACAGGCTGGCGGGCTATCATGGCGTAGAGCACCAGGACGACCGAAGGGGGGACTAGGATTCCGAGCGATGATCCCGCCTGGATGACGCCGGTAACCATCCGTTTGTCGTAGTTGCGCTTGAGGAGTTCTGGCAGCGCGATGGTTGCCCCGATTGCCATGCCTGCGACCGAGAGGCCGTTCATGGCCGAGATCAGGACCATCAGGCCGATGGTGCCGATTGCGAGACCGCCATGCAGTCCGCCCATCCAGACATGGAACATGCGGTAGAGATCGTCCGCGATCCTGCTTTCGGACATGACGTAGCCCATGAAGATGAACATCGGCAGTGTCATCAGCGGGTACCACTTCATCAGCTTGATCGCGGCGGAGAAACCGAGGTCATAGCCGCCGCGGTCGCCCCAGAGCAGCAATGCGGCCACCACGGCGACAAAACCGATCGCGCCGAACACCCGCTGACCGGTGAACAGCATCACCATCATGGTCGAGAACATGAGGATGGCGATCATTTCGTAGGACATCAGGGCTTGCTCCCCTGAGGCCCGGGAATGTCCTCACCGCGCAGCCGCAGCACATCCTTGAACAACTCGGAGATCGCCTGCAGCAGCATCAGGAAGATGGCGATCACCATGATCGTCTTGACCGGCCACAGATAGGGCCGCCATGCGGTCGCGCTTCGTTCCAGAAGCCCCATCTCCGCCGAGGCGGCTTCCGGACCGCCGGTTACCAACGCTGCAAAAAGGGTTCCGAAGAAGCTCAGTGGCTCGCCGCGAAAATGACCGAGTGAATAGGCGGTCGAGGACACCGCGCCATAAAGCAGGATGATCAGATAGACGATCAAGAAAAGGACGGTGAGTGCATCGACCTGAGCCTTTCGGCGCAGGGTCCATGATCCGTAGAACAGATCCATCCGCACGTTGGAGCCAAGCTGGACGGCATAGGGCCCGCCGAGCATGAAGTATGCGACCAGCGCGAACTGGGCCATCTCGAGAGTCCATAGCGAGGGCTCAAACGCAACCTTCGACAACGTCGACCAGAGCAGGATCGCCATCATCACAAACAGGCCGTACATGATGAAACGCCCGACGCGGTAATTCACCGCGTCAACCGCGCGGACATAAGCGCGCATGCCGTTCATGCGCGCACTTCCCGGGGAGGCGCAGTCTGCAGCGTCGAAAGAGCCGTTTCGAGCCAGCCCTTGAGTTGATCCGCCATCCCCCGGCATTGCTCCGGCGTCGCCACGAGATCGTTGCGTATCTCGATCATGACATTGAGCAGCCCGTTGGCCAGGCCGTGTTCACGCAGTGTGTGCGTCACGCCGTGTTCGGGACCATAGGGCTCGTTGCGCCGGATGTCGTAGCCGCTTGCGACCGCGAGAACAGCCTCGGCAAGACGGGCATCCTCGTCGTGCACAATGCCAATCTCGACGTCTCTTTGCTGGCCATCGAAGACCGGCGTGAAACTATGGATGGTGACCAGAACCGGCTCGCCGTGATGTCCAGACAGAGTCGCAGCGAGGGTCTGTGCGAAAGGCCGGTAATAGCCTTTGATCCTCTCGGCACGTTGGATGGGGCTCAATTCAGTGTTTCCGGGGATCGCACAGTCGCCACCGGCTGAGCGAATGGCGTCCGGTGACTCGGGTGGCCGGTTGCAGTCATAGATCAACCGCGAAACCGTGCCCCGGACCAAGACCGCATCAAGTGCGGTCGAGAGCGCAGCAGCAGTTTCACCCGCACCGGGGTCCCAGCCAAGATGGCTCAGTCTGACTTCGTGCGACACGCCCAAACCGTCGAATTCATCGGGGATGAAGGCGCTGGCATGCTCACAGACGAGGACGATCTCGTGCTGGCCGGAGGCCCTGACGACCTCAACCCCCTTAGATGCTTCGCCGTTTCTGCGGTGTTCGGCCAACACCTGATCCCCCCTGAAAGGGGAACGATCTCCGGGCGCGAGAGCGATGTCAATTGTAATTTGAAGAAAATTCTTCAGGCACTAATCGAATGTACATATTTTGACTTAACGCCGCTGGTTCTGCATGCTGACGCATCATCAGTCGGCCCTAAATGTCGGGGGAATGGGGGTTGAGCCGGAAGACAATTGCGGAGCTCTTGCGCCACAACACCGATCATCTGACCCGGTCGGAGCGTCAGCTGAGCGATGTCATCCTGCAGAACTATCCGGTGTCGGCGCTTGGTACGATAACATCGCTTGCCGAGGCGGCGGGCGTGTCGACTCCAACCGTTGCGAGACTTGTTCAGAAACTCGGGTTTCCCGGCTTTCCCAGCTTCCAGAAGGTGTTGCGCGACGAACTCGACGAAAAGATCTCAAGCCCGCTTGTCAAACGAGAGAAGTGGGTCGACGACGCACCCGATGAGCATATCCTCAATCGCTTCACCAAGTCCGTTATCGAGAACATCAGTCAATCTCTCGCGCGGGTTGATCCTGCTGACTTCGACCGTGCATGTGCGCTTCTGTCAGACAGAAAGCGTAAGGTCTTTGTTGTTGGGGGGCGCATAACCCGGACGCTTGCGGATTACTTCTTTCTGCATCTGCAGGTGATCCGCGACAATGTCGTCCACATCACCTCCAACTCCAATGCCTGGCCGCATTATCTGCTCGATGTCGACGAAGGTGACGTGCTGGTCGTCTTTGATATTCGGCGCTACGAGAACTCAACCTTGCGGCTGGCGGAGATGGCCACCGAGCACAAGGGCAAGATCATTCTGTTCACGGATCAATGGACGTCGCCGGTCGGGCAACTGGCGGATATCGTCTTCAAGACCCACATCGTCGTGCCATCGGCATGGGATTCCAACATCACCGGGATGCTGCTTGCAGAGAGCGTGATCGCGGAAGTTCAGGAGCGCAACTGGGACAGTACTAAAGCGCGCATGGAGGCGCTGGAGGTGATGTTCGACCGCACCCGCTTCTTCCGCAAATTTTAAAGCTCCGCGGCGCGGGAAAATCCGATCATCTGGCTATCCGACAGGTAGAGATCTGCCGGTGGCAGGCTAGTGCGATTGAGACAGCGCACTCATCAGATCGGTCATGGCTTTACGAACATGCGGATCGCCAAGAACGCCATGGGTCGGTGCATCGAGCACAGAACGCTGTACGGATTCGGATTGCTGCCCCTGCCGGAACGGGTCGGGACACCCCTCGAACAAATTGATCAACGGCACGCCAAGTATCTCGGCAATTGCCACCAAGCGAGACGCGGCAATTCTGTTGTCGCCCTTCTCATATTTCTGGATCTGCTGGAAGGTTATGCCCAACCGATCGGCGAGCGCGCCCTGGCTCATGCCAGCCGCAACGCGGTATCTCTTGACTTGTTGGCCGACGTGATGATCGACGGTCTTGTCTGCTTCTCTAGTCACTTCAATTCTCACTGCCAGACACCAGCCCTCGGCTGGCTAAACCCAAAACCACGTAACCCAACGAACCACGCAATTTGTCTACACCTATAACGTTTATAACTATTTTGCCAACAAACAATCCGAACAACAGTCGTTTTGTTATAGCACTCAAAAATTGATTGATGCGCGTGATCGGTGTGCCACAATAAGACATCGGGGCTGGCGAAAGGGTCAAGAGTTTATGGGCGCGGGGACAAAGCGCTGGGAACAGACTGTGGATTTCACGCAGAAAATCCAACAGACAACATCTGTCGAAGGCATCTGCGATCACTTGATTGATCTGACCAAGAATTACGGCCTTGACCGGTTGATAGCGGGCACCATTCCAGCCCCTCATCTCAGTCCGAGCGAACAGAAGAGCAATATACTGTTTGCCGGATGGCCGCAGGACTGGATGCGACACTACGTTAATCAGAGCTATGCCTATGTCGACCCGATTCTCTATCGGGTGACGACGGCACCGGGCACCGCGTTCTCCTGGCGCGATACGTCACCGCCGCCCGGTCGGGAAGTTTCTTCCAAACGGATGATGAATGAGGCTGCAGAACACGGCCTGAAAGAGGGCTTTGCGGTGCCACTGGTGACGCTTGAGGGTGATCTTGCGACCGTTTCGTTTGGCGGCGAGGCAATGGACCTGCCACAGGAAGCCGCAGGGCTGATCCATCTGGTCGCGATCTTTGCAATTGGTCGCGCTTTTCAGCTGCAGTCGCAGTCTGAGCTGAAGTTCGATCCGCTGACACAACGCGAACTCGATGTGCTGAAATGGTGCGCCGAGGGAAAGACCGATTGGGAAGTCTCGGTGATACTCGGCATCGGCGAGAGCACCGTGCGCAGCCATATCAATTCGGCCATGGGCAAGTTCAGCTGCGGCAATCGGACCGCACTTGTGGTCAACGCCATACGCGCTGGCCTGATTCACTAGCGCTCCAGGGTCAATCCACGAAATTGTGGAGGCGAGGGCCAGCCCCGCCTCGCTAGCCTCGCTTTGAGTTCACGGCTTAGGAGCGCGGCAATGATCACTGTTATCCCCGGCAACCGGACCGCCGAATACCCGGAAATCTTCGACGCAGTCCATGCACTTCGACACCAGGTGTTTGTGGATGAGATGGAATGGACCGATCTCGCCAGTCCGGACAAGCGAGAGGTCGATCAATTTGATGACGAGCACACCATGCATCTGGTTTCGATGCAGGAGGGAGAGGTCGCAGGCTATATCCGGGTGCTCCCCAGCGAACGCCCTCATCTTCTCACCGACGTTCTGCCGGACTTGCAGGAGGTCGAGTGTGACGTTGGCCCCGATACCTGGGAGGCATCGCGCTACTGCGTTTCTCCGCGATGGCGAGAGGGGCGTCGGGCATTCGGTTCCGTTGGTGGCGAACTGATTGCCGGGCTTGTGGAATGGTCGCTGGCCTCGGACGTCAAGCACCTGATCTTCGAGTTCGAGGCAAACTGGATCCTGCGCGCATTACAGCTTCAGTTCCTGGTGCAACCACTGGGGCGGCTGCATCAGATCGGCAAGCAAAGCGTCGTTGCAGCAAGACTATCAATCACCTCGACGACATTGCCGGCCATCCGCGACAAGCGTGAGTACCATCAGCCCGTCATTCGCGGACTTGAACCGATCAAACTGGCGTCTTGAGAGGATCGGGAAGATGGACTGGCAGCAAGCAAGAAACTCCGGCCTTCGCACGTCGTTGGACGATTCAGGCGTCCTCACCATCACCCTGCCCGATATCGCGTTGGGAGGGTTCAGCCGACGGGACTTGCGCGATTTCACGCAAATCCTGGAGGGCGCTACTCGAGATGACAATCTGCGGGTCATCGTACTCGAGGGGACCGAGGGCGGGTTCTGCATCGGACTTGCGCTCGATGAATTCGTTGATGAAGCGGGCCTCGATGATCTGTCGGATGCTCTCAGGGCCTGTTTCAACGCATTAGCCGACAACCCACTGCCCTTGCTTGCGGCGGTTGAGGGCAAAGCGATTGGCTTCGGTTTGTCACTTCTGGTGCATTCAGACCTTGTGGCCATCACGCCCGGGTCACGCCTGGAGGCACCATTTCTTAGCCTTGGTGTCCTGCCTGAAGCCGGCTCGACACAAATCCTGCCTGATCGCATCGGCTACCTGAGTGCATTCAAGCTGTTCTGCATCGGCGAGGGGCTGGATGCTGAGTCAGCGCACGCTCTGGGTCTGGTAACCGACGTCACCGACTGCCCGAAGGACGTCGTCCGCAAACAGGCGGCACGCCTTGCTGCCCGACCCTTGGGGTTGGTTCGGGCAACCAGGCAAATGCTCAAGGCGAGCCAACATGGCCTTCAGCGCAGAATCGAACTGGAAATTCTTGCCAGCCATGAACGATTGCGTTCGGCCAATGTCCGCGAACGCTTGGCACGTCTCGCGGCCCGAATGGCAAGACAAGCAAGGCGGGCTGTCGCATGACCAATACAATCAAGAATTCGCAGTGTACCGATGACCTTGACGCTCTGCGAGCACTCATCCGCTACTCGTCCGAAGAGGCAGACCGCCTCGGCTTCGTCCATCTGGCCTATTTGTTGGAATTGGCGGCGATTGAAGCGCGACGTCTGCCTGACAGCTCAGAGCCGATATGGGGTGAGGCATCGCGCCCGAAATCGGTGGCGAACTAGACCGAAACGGCTTCCTTCAACCTGTCCTTCTCAAGTTCGGACTTGCTTCCAGCCAGGACCACCTTGCCGCGCTCAATCACACAGAAGCTGTCCGCGAGTTCATAGGCAAAGCTGAAGTATTGCTCGACAAGGATGATGGCCATATCGCCCTGGTCGCGGAGATAGGCGATCACCTTGCCTATCTGCTGAATGATGTTGGGCTGAATGCCCTCGGTCGGCTCGTCGAGTAGCAACAGTTTCGGTTTGGTGATCAATGCGCGTGCAATGCTGAGTTGCTGCTGCTGACCACCGGACAGATCGCCTCCACGGCGGTTCAGCATTTCCTTGAGCACGGGGAAGAGCTCGAAAATCTCGTCAGGTATCCGGTGCTCCGCCTTCGGCAAGCAAGCGTAAGCCGTTTCGAGGTTCTCACTGACGGTCAGCAGCGGGAAGATATCGCGCCCCTGCGGGACGTAGCCGACCCCGAGCCGGGCTAGCAGATGCGGTTGCGGTTTAGCGATATCCCGATTGTCGAATTGGTACTTTCCACCGCTGCGGTGGTGTGTACCGGAGATTGCCTTGAGCAGACTGGTTTTACCGACGCCATTTGTGCCCATCACGCAGGTCACCTGCCCTTGGTTCGCTGCGAGATCGATGCCGTGCAGGATCTGGGACTGGCCGTAGTGGAGTGTGAGGTTCTCGAGTAGCAGCATGGGCTAACGACCCAGATAGACATCAATGACACGCTGGTCCTGCGTGACATGGTCGAGGGTGCCCTCGGCGAGCACCGAACCTTCGTGCAGGACGGTGACCTTGCAGTCGAGGCGCCGGACGAATTCCATGTCATGTTCAACGACCAGAACCGCGCGCGTCTTGGCGGCTTCCCGCAGCAGATCAGTGGTGTGTTCACGCTCAGCGAGGGTCATGCCTGCTGCGGGCTCGTCGACGAGCAGGAGGCGCGGCTCCTGCGCCAGCAGCATGCCGATTTCCAGCCACTGTTTCTGACCATGAGAGAGTTCCCCGGCAGGGCGCGACAGCGCATCGTTGAGCCCGATTTCCTCAGCCAGATCAGTGATCCGAGCAATGTCGTCATCCGCACGCCGGTAAAACAGCGTCGCAACTGGACTGCGGTCCTTCTTGAGCGCCATCAGCAGGTTGTCGAAGACGCTCTGCTGCTCAAAAATTGTTGGGCGTTGGAACTTGCGGCCAACGCCGGCCCGCGCGATCTCGGCTTCCGACATGGACAGAAGCGAGAGGCTGCGCTCGCCCCAGATGACCTGTCCTTCGTCGGGACGCGTCTTTCCTGTGACGATGTCCATGAACGTCGTCTTGCCAGCCCCGTTTGGACCGATAATCGCTCGTAGCTCTGGCTCGCTGATCTGGAAAGACAGATCGTTGATGGCCTTGAAGCCATCGAACGACACCGAGACGCTATCGACTTCCAACAGGGCACTCATGATGATGGCTTCCGCACGAGACGGTCCACCAGACCGCCAATGCCCTGTGGCGCAAACAACGTCACCAGTACGAAGCTGAAGCCGAGCAGCACGAGCCACCAGTCGACCCATTGGACGGTATAGAAGCCAAGCGGCAGATCGGGCGCCTGGCCGCCGGTAAACCATGACGAAAGCAGCGACACCAGCGCTGCACCGATCACGGCGCCATAGATGCGCCCGCGTCCGCCGATCGCCACCCAGACCGCCAGATAGATCGACGCAATCGGCGCTATCTCCGCCGGGTTGATGATGCCGGCCTGCGGATAATAGAGCGCACCCGCGATTGCTGCGACGACCGCCGTCACGGTGAAGATCGCGAGCTTGTAGAGTTCAACGCTATAACCGAGGAACCGGACACGCGCCTCATCGTCGCGAATGCCCTCTATGATGCTGCCGAACTTGCCGCTGACGATCCAGGCGGTCAGTACATAGCCAAGCCCGAGAGCCAGCGCCGAAGCCCAGAAGAACCATAGCGAGACGACTGATTGCGGGACATCTTCAGCGCCAGGAATGTTCTGCAAACCCGACAGTCCATTGTTGCCTCTCAGACCGCTGTCGTTCTGGAACAGGTAGAGCGCCAGTGCCAGCGTCATCGCCTGAGTGAGGATCGACAGATAGACGCCGGTAACGCGGCTGCGAAAGGCAAGCCAGCCAAAGATCAGCGCCAGAAGGCCGGGTACCAGGACGACCAGCAGCAATTGGATGAAGAGACTATCGGCGAAGGCCCAGATTGCCGGGAATTCGTTGCCTCCGACGACGCCAAAAATCTGAGTGGCAATGCCGTCGCGGATTTCCTGAACTGTTGGCGGAAGCTCCGCATTCGCTAGGGACGACACGACGATCGTCTCCGTGCGCGCATACATGAGCCACATGCCGATCATGTAGCCGCCAAGGCCAAAAAAGGCGAAATGGCCGAGCGACAGAATCCCGCAATAGCCCCAAACCAGATCCATGGCGATGGCCACGAGACACAGGCAAAGCGTCTTGCCGAGCGTCTTGATGAAGCTGGTCGAAAGAAAGCCCGTGCCCATGGCCTCACTGAGCAGGGTAACGCCGAGCGTGAAAAGCGCCAGCAGTCCGATGAAGATCAACACCGAGGGGTTTCGCAGAAAGAAGGAGCGCTGTCTGAGTTGCTCCATGATCAGCCCTCCTTTGTCCCCGCAAGCGTGCAGGTCATGAAGACGCTGTGTGGGTCGAGGCGATAGGTCCCAAATGGAGGTGTCTCCTCAAAGCAGTTGGCTGCGTAGAATTTCCGAGCGCGGTCGAAATCAGGGTGCGCGCCTGTTTCCAGCCAGAGTGCAGGGTAGCCCCGTTGCCGACCAGCGGTCTTGATTGTGGAGAGCAATGCTTCGCCGACACCCTGACCGCGGGCCTCTGCAACCGTGTGCATGGACTTGACCTCTCCACCAAGTGGGCCAAGCGCCTTGAGCGCAGCCATGCCCACCAGCTGCCCATCGACGCTCGCTTGCCACACCGTAATGTCCGGCGCGGCCAGTTCGTCTCTCTCCAGCCGGTGCTGGCTTTCGGCGGGCGCGGTGCCAGCGCAGAATTCGGCGTGGCGATCGACCAATGCGGCAAATCCGGGATGAGCAAGATCGGCAAGGGTGACGGTCACCGCCATGATCAGTCTCCCGCTGCCCGGCCCTTGAGCGCGATGATGCCGCGCGGGCGGAACTGAATAAAGATGATGATGAAGATGATCATGTAGGTCTGGGCGGCGAGCGTATTGGCCGGATTGAGCCACTCGATTCCCTTCTGCAGAAAGCCAATCAACGTGGCGCCGGCGAGTGTTCCAAAGATGTTGCCGACCCCGCCGACGACCACCGTCATGAAGCTCTGGACGATGTAGTCCGAACCCAGTTCAGAAGTGACTTTGGCGAACAGGCCGATGGCCACACCTGCGATTCCGGCGATGCCCGAACCAAGACCGAAGGTGAGCATGTTGACCCGTTCGATGTTGATGCCCATCGACGCCGCCATGCGCGGGTTCTGCGTCACCGCTCGGACCTCAAGACCGAGCCGCGTCCGGTTAAGGATGAACAGGAGCAACAAGAAGAACGCAATCGCCATAACGAAGATCGCGATCCGGATGTAGCTGATCGAAACCACATCATTGAGCACCCACGCACCGTCCAGCCAACCGGGTGAGGTAAGCGGCCGGGCTTGCGTGCCGAAGATGTTCTTGGCGAGCTGCTGCAGCGCGATCGATATGCCGAATGTGGCAAGCAGGGTCTCAAGCGGCCGGTGATAAAGCCAACGGATAACGAGACGCTCCATGGCGACCCCGGCTGCAAAGGTGATGGCAAAGGCAAGCGGTAGCGCCAGCAGAATTGAGAGCGTGTAGTCAGGCACGAACTGCTGCACGACATAGCCGGTATAGGCGCCGATCATGATGAACTCGCCATGGGCCATATTGATCACGCCCATGACGCCGAAAGTGATGGCGAGACCGATCGCTGCGAGAAAGTAGATTGATGCGAGGCTGATGGCGTCGAGCGTCAGATCGACCGTGCGATAGCCCGCCACTTGCGCATTGATCGAATCCAGCGTCGCAGCCGCTGCGTCCGTGATGACGCGGTTCGGCTCGGTATAGACGGCATAAAACTGATGGGCATCGATGGCTGCCTGCCTGTCCTCATCCGACACAAATGCGGGAACGAGGTCTTCAACCGCCAGGGCCTGATAGGCAGCATTGCGGGCATCTTCAGTCGAAAGCTCCGAGACCGCCATTCCACCCACGGCGCCGTAGGAAATGTTGGCTATCAGCGCCGCGTCGCGCGCGTCGACCGATACTGGTTCCGGCGCAAGCCCAGCATCAGCGAGCATGCCATAGGCATCCTCAAGGCTCAGATCATCGCCTGGTGTCAGCCGATCAGCGACGTTATCGTTTTCGCCTGGCCCATCGGCACTGACCCTCGTCCGCGTATTGAGAATCGGGTTAAGGGTTGCCCGCACATCCACGCCCAGATCGCTTCCGAATGTTCCAATTGCCGCAATGCGGGCGGCATCGTCTTTGTCGAACCGTATGGTCAGCAGACGCTCAAGGCGCTCCTTCCGGGCGCGAAGTTCCAGCTCCTGTTCGCTTTCGATCGCTCCGCGCAGTCCGGGCAAATGCGAGGCATCAGGATCTCGCTGGATGGCGTCAAGGCTTGCACGCCGCACGTCGGGATCGGGGTCGGAGAGCTGGAACTGAACCAGTGCGGCTGAGATCAGACCACGGATGCCGCTATTGGGTTTGATCTCTTTCAGGTCGTCGCGCTGGGCCGTTCCCAACACCTCATCGGTCGCCACATGGCGCAAGGTGTAGGTCTTCCTGTCATCGGTCTCGACAGTGAAGAACCGGCCGTCGGACTTGCGTGCCCAGAGCTGTTTTTCGCGCCAACGCTCAAGCACTAGGGCTGCTTCGGGCAGGCCGCTATCGCGGAGCGCATCGATGGCCGGCTGAATGGTCCGGCGGGAACTCTTCTGAATGATCTCGGTATGGGTGAGAAGGACCTGCTCAATCGGCGCCAGATTGGCACCCGGGGTGCCTGCAGCGGGCGGTGACAGATCTTCTCGGGCCATGGCGGGCCACGCCGCCAGAACCATCAGGCCGGCGCTCAGCAGATAGGCAAGTACAGGGGTTGGCATAGGAGCGACGCGTGAGACCTCAGGCCATCGTAATGGCGGCGGTGGGGCATCGCCCCTCCGCCAGTTCTCCAAGCAGACTTAAGCTCGATTAATAGTTCGACTGGATCTGCACGCAGGTCTTAGTTTCAGTGTTGTACATGCCGCAGCCCAGGTCCTTCCAATCCGACATCAGGACCGCTGATTCCGGCAGGTAGTCAGTCCAAGCATCGCCGGGTACCTCGTCGGTCTGGCTGATGATATCGAACTGGCCATCGGCCTGGATTTCACCGATCAACACCGGCTTTGCGAGATGGTGGTTTGGCAGCATGACCGCCGTACCGCCGGTCAGGTTCGGAAACTCCTGGCCATACATCGCCGTACGGACGGCATCGACATCGGTGGTACCGGCGGCTTCCACAGCATTCACCCACATGTTGAAGCCGATATAGTGGGCTTCCATCGGGTCATTGGTCACGCGCTCATCGCCCATTTTGGCTTTCCAGGCGGTGATGAAGCTCTCGTTGACGTCGCTCTCTGCCGACTGGAAGTAGTTCCAGGCCGCGAGATGGCCAACAAGGTTCGTGGTGTCGAGACCGGAGAGTTCTTCCTCACCCACCGAGAAGGCCACAACCGGGATGTCATCAGCGGAGATGCCTGCAGCGGCAAGCTCCTTGTAAAAACCGATATTGGCATCGCCGTTGATCGTCGAAATCACGCCGACCTTCTTGCCATCTGCGCCAAGCGCCACGACGTCCGCGACGATCTTCGACCAGTCTGAGTGGCCGAAGGGCGTGTAGTTGACGAAGATATCTTCTTCCGCAATGCCTTTGCTCGTTAGGTAGGACTCGAGAATGTTGTTCGTGGTCCGCGGATAGACATAGTCGGTGCCTAGCAGCGCAAACTTCTCGACGCCCAGTTCCTCAAGGAAATAGTCGGTTGCCGGGATCGCCTGCTGGTTCGGAGCAGCGCCGGTGTAGAAGACGTTCTTGGAGCTCTCCTCACCCTCATATTGAACCGGATAGAACATCAGGCCGTTCAATTCTTCGAGCACCGGCAAAGCCGATTTCCGGCTGACCGATGTCCATGATCCGAAAATCACATCGACATTCTGGACGGTCAGCAATTCGCGGGCCTTCTCGGCAAAGAGAGGCCAGTCCGATGCCGGGTCAACAACAACCGCTTCGAGCTGCTTGCCCAGGAGGCCACCCTTTTCGTTCTGCTGCTCGATCAGCAGCAGCATCGTGTCCTTCAGTGTCGTCTCGGAGATGGCCATCGTTCCCGACAGCGAATGCAGTACGCCAACCTTGATAGTGTCTTCGGCCTTGGCGTCCATTGCGAACGGAATCGCTGCAGCCACACCCAACGCCAGCGCGAATGCGCCCAACCTGTTTGCGCTCAACTTCATATGAATACCCCCCACGCGTTTTCTGTTTACGCGGGAGTGGGAGAGCAATGGGTGTGCCAATTGCGG
>JBCDCP010000041.1:0-22570 GCA_039181495.1 Pseudomonadota bacterium
ACGCGCTGTTCATCCTCACCTCGGTGATGAGTCACGCCAAGGTCGACAAGGCCATCGTCGATGCCGGGCTCAAGGCGCAATCGGTCGATAGCGGCCTGCCAGTGTTCTACGGGCGTGACGATGTGGAATACGTCAAATGCTCGGATGAGCATGGCGTGGTGATGGACCCTGACGGCAAGCTCAAGGTGAACGACAAGCTCAAGCTTGTGCCCGGTCACTGCGACCCCACCTGCAACGTGCATGACTGGTATGTCGGCGTACGCGACGGTAAGGTCGAGACCGTCTGGCCGGTCAGCGCCCGCGGCAAGGCCTACTAGAGCCTCGGCTACATCCGATATGTCCGGATGGCTGCCCCGTGGCCATCCGGCGCACACCCGAACATTCGACACGTGAAGACTCGCGGCCGGGCAACGCCCGCGCCGTCAGGAGAAACCCATGTCTAGCATCCCGCTCACCATCGTTCCTGAGAACATCTGTCCGGATGTCGTCGGGCGCGCCGAGGCATTTGAAGCGGTCTCGGACGTGTTCGGTGCCATGGCGCGTGGTGACGCCTGGAACTTCCCCGTGGTGCGTGAATCGCTTGGGCATGCAGATGCGCTCTATGGTTTCAAATCGGGGTTTGACCGCGCCGGGCTCGTGCTCGGTCTCAAATCCGGCGGCTACTGGCCTGGCAACATGGACAAAGGCCTGACCAACCATCAGTCGACGGTGTTTCTGTTCAATCCCAATACCGGCCAGCCGCTGGCCATTGTTGGCGGCAACTATCTCACCGCCGTGCGGACGGCGGCTTCGAGTGCGGTCTCGATCGCCCATCTGTCGCGCGAGGACTCAAAAGTGCTGGGCATGGTTGGCGCCGGCCATCAGGCACAGTTCCAGCTTCGTGCCGCTGTTGAGCAGCGCAACTTTGAAAAGGTGGTCGCCTGGAACTACCACCCCGACATGCTGCCCAAACTCGGCGCGGTTGCCGAGGAACTTGGGCTGCCTTTCGAAGCCGTCAGCCGCGAAGAACTTGGCGATCAGGCCGATGCCATCATCACGATCACATCGTCACATGATGCGCAGTTGATGAAGGGCTGGATCAAACCCGGCACGCACATCGCCTGCATGGGCACCGACACCAAAGGCAAGAAGGAAGTCGACCCGGCGCTGGTCGCCGCGGCCAGCGTTTTCACCGACGAGATCGCGCAGTCCATCTCGATTGGTGAAACACAACATGCGATTGCCGACGGGCTGATTAGTGAGGATCAGATCACGCCGATCGGTGCAGTGATCAACGGCGCACACGCTGGCCGGACCTCCGATGACGAGATCACGCTGTTTGATGGAACCGGGGTCGGATTGCAGGATCTGGCGGTTGCATCCGTAGCCATGAAGCTTGCTGTGGAAAAAGGTCTCGCGCAGCAGATAGCGATCTGACGGCCTTGATCTGATTGCAGCTCGGGCACGTAGTTTAAAGTATCAAGTTTCAGACTTCTCCTCTGACTTGCCACTGGCGGGGCCTCACTGTGCTCAACCAGTGGCAGCTTTGTTTTTGGCGTTGGCCGAAGATCCTGACGCCCCCTTCTCCGGCATTGCACGCTCAACCAATTCGCGGACCAACGGGTTCGGAAACCGTCGGGATGGCGTGATGGCGTAGAACCGCTCACGCAGCAATGGCAATTCGGCGGCCTCAATGAGTAGTCCGGTTTCTAGTTCGTCCCGAACAACAATCGGCGGCACGACCGCGAGCCCCGCATTGGCACGGGTGAGCAGTCTGATCATTGCCATGTCATCAACTTCGGCCGCAATGCGTGGTTGCAAATTCATGCGGCCGGCCAGAGCATCGAATGCGGTGCGAATGCCGCTGTCGCGCGCAGGCAGGATAACGGGATGCTGGCGGATCAGCGCTTCGGGATCGCGCGCGGTGTCATGCCCCAGCCTATCGCGATGCCCGATCAGGCTGACGGGCTGCTCATCGATTGGATGCGCCACCCAACCACTACGATCGCCACGCGGTGGTGCCATGTTTGACAACAGCACATCGATTCGGAGCGCTTCGAGCTGCTCGAACAGATCCCTCAAGGCGCCGGACCTTATGATGATCTCGACGTCTTCGCGCAGGATCGCCGGCTGCAGAAATCCTAGTTGGAAATTGCGCGACAGTGTGGCCAGCGCACCGACCCGCAAAACCTGCCGTGCAGCACCCTGACCTGACAGCGTTTCAAGCAGATCATCGCCACTCGCCATGATCGAATCGGCATGTTCAAGCGCGATCCGGCCTGCTTCGGTCAACAGGAGTTGCCGCCCGACCCGTTCGAACAGCGGATGGCCGAGCTGGGCTTCGAGTTTCTGAATCTGCACCGACAAGGCGGACTGCGAAACGTTCAGCTGTTGCGCCGCCTTTGTCAGATTGCCCTCATGGGCCACAGCCCAGAAATAGCGAAGGTGATTGTAGTTCAGAAGCGCCATCTGATCGTTCTATAAAACAGAACGTTTTGATGCAATCTTTGAATTATTGTTGACGTGAATCGCGTGATACGCGCTCTGACCAGAAATACGTACTGAACGGAGAATCGCGATGCACGCCTTCTTGCTTCTGGTGGCTCCGGCCCTGCTGATCGCTGCCGCTGTCCTGGCCTTTCGTGGCCCGGCATTCCAGCCGGCGCAGAGCCCCAAACTGGCCGAACTTGCCGCAATCGGGGCCTTTGCGGCGGCCCTTGCCGCGTCCGCCTCCCTGGTAGCATGGGGGCCGGCCACTTCGCCGCTGGTCGGGCTCTTTGGCCTTGGGTTATCCGTCAGGCTCGATCTGCTGAGCATCATCATGCTGTTGCTGGTGAGCTTTGTCGGCTGGGTGGTGTTGCGTTTTTCGGCCACCTATCTCGACGGTGAACACAGGCAGGGCCCGTTCACCGGATGGATGGCAACGACCCTTGCCGCCGTGATGCTGTTCGTCACATCGGGTAATCTGGTCTTGCTCGTTGCCGCCTGGATCGGCACCAGCTACGCGCTGCATCAGCTCTTGTTGTTCTACCCGAACCGTGCAGCCGCCCAGCGAGCTGGGCACAAGAAGTGGATCGTTGCCCGGATCGGTGATGCCGGCATCATTGCTGCAGCTCTGATGCTCGTCTGGCAGTTCGGCACCGGTGACATTGCCGGCATCCTCGCCAATGCATCCGAAGGCGGCGCGCTCGCAGTTGCAGCAGCGGTGTTTCTTGCCATTGCTGCTCTGTTCAAATCGGCCCAGTTCCCGACCCATGGCTGGCTGACCGAAGTCATGGAGACCCCTACACCGGTCTCGGCCTTGCTGCATGCCGGGGTCATCAATGCTGGCGGCTTCCTGCTGATCCGTTTCTCCGATGTCTTGATCACCGCCCCCGGCGTACTCGCCGTGCTGGTCATGATCGGCGGCTTCACGGCCCTGTTCGCAGGTCTCGTCATGCTGACCCAGAGCGCGGTCAAGCACTCTCTGGCGTGGTCAACCATCGCCCAGATGGGGTTCATGATCCTGCAGTGTGGCCTGGCCCTGTTTCCACTCGCCTTGCTGCACATCGTCGCCCACTCGCTCTACAAGGCCCATGCCTTTCTCGCGACCGGCGGTGCAGTTGAACAGGTTGCCTCGATCCGACGGCCCGGTGCGGTGGCGGTTCCCAGTGCCGCGGCTGTGGGCAAGGCCTTCGTGCTGGCGATCGGCATCTATGTGCTGATCGGCTTCGTGATCGGTTTTGACGGAAAGTCGCCCCAGTCGATTGCGCTGGGCGCGATCCTCATCTTTGGGGTTGCCTACCTGATCGCCCAGGGCCTTGCAGATGCCGCACCCAGCGCCCTGACGCTGCGCACCGGCATCATCTCGGTCGTTGCAGCGGCGAGTTACTTTGCTCTGCAGCGCGCATCGGAATGGCTGATGGCGGGTACGCTGGCCGCCACGCCAGCACCTGGGCCGCTCGAATGGGCCCTGATGGTGCTCGCGGTGTTGAGCTTCGGACTGGTCGCCATTGCCCAGGCCATGTTCCCCAACTGGGCCTATCACCCAGCCGCCGCAGGCCTCCGCGTGCACCTCAATAACGGTCTTTACGCCAATGCCGTCTTCGACCGGCTGATCGGCGGATGGACCGCCCAGAAGACATCCTGAGAGAAAGGACCGGACCCATGAACAAGCCCCTGGCCAAGAAGCTCATCCAATCCGTCCTTGCCGATGCCAAAGATGCTGGCCGCATGGTGCCCCCAGCCTGGCCGCTGAATGCCACGGTTGCCGTCAATCCATATCTCGGACAAACCGGAGAAAGCCTGGCCGATACCGCTGCCCGGCTTGCCCGTGTAACGGGCGAACCGGTGACAATGCCGCGTGCTTGGTATGGCGCCAAGATTGAAGCCGGAGAAGTCACGGACGAGGACATTGCAGCCGCATTGGAAACCGTTCCCAATTCCGGACTCGATGTCTCTTCGGTCAAGGAAGCCGTGACGGCGGCTGAAACCGCACCCCAAGCGCTTCCCACCGTCGCCGATCTGGCTGCTCAGGCCTCCGGTATCGACTGGCCTGCCATCGTTACCGACCGGATCGGCCATTGGACTGCCGGCTGGTTTGACCAGGGTCAGGCGCTCTGGGCCGCACCGCAAGGATACGGCGCCTACAACGCCTGGCGGTCCTACGCGACGCACGATCTGTCGACTGAGATTGCCGGGCTATCGGGCTTTTCCGCATTCGTGGACGCGACACCGCAGCGCCCTGATGAGGCACTGGCGCAATCAGCAAAGGCTCTTGGTCTGACCGAGGATGCACGCCCGACTGTGTTCCACAGGCTCTACATGACCCTCGGCGGCTGGGCACAGATCGCCCGCTGGCGGCTCTGGCAGGCCGAACTTAAGGACAGCACCGACACCGCCCTCACCGATATGCTGGCGATCCGGCTCGTCTTCGAGGATGCGCTTCTGGCGCATTACCATGACGATATCGCCGAGATCTGGGCCGAGACTGTCAAGGCCCATGAAGAGCCGCTGGCCCCGAGCGATGATCAGATCATCGACATGGTGCTACAGGAGGCGGCCGACCACGCTGCCCAGCGCGGCTTGATTTCAACGGTCTCCGAGATCCACGAATTCGTGCAGCCCGCACGCCCGGCCGTGCAGGCAGCCTTCTGCATTGATGTGCGTTCCGAGGTGTTCCGGCGCGCGCTGGAAGGGCTCTCACCGGAGATTGAAACCATCGGTTTTGCAGGTTTTTTCGGCCTGCCACTGTCGCATCGTAGGTTCGGATCGGTGCTGGAAGAGACACATCTGCCGGTTCTGCTCAATCCAGGCGTGAACAGTGCTTCGGCAACATCGCCTGATCTGACCGAGAAGGAAGACCGCGTTCGTATTCTCGCCCGCACAAACCGGGCCTGGGGTCGGTTCAAGCTGGCGGCGGTTTCTTCATTTGCCTTCGTCGAGGCGGCAGGGCCCATCTATGTGGGCAAACTGTTCCGCGATGCGCTGGGTCTGACGGAAAAAGCCAAGGAACATGACCCCGCACCGCAGCTTGATCCGTCACTCGATCTCGCGACGCGCATCGAGATCGCCAACACCGTGCTGCGGGCGATGTCGATGACGTCAGGCTTCGGGCGGATCGTGATGCTGGCCGGCCATGGCGCCAATGTCGTCAACAATGCCCACGCAAGTGCACTTCACTGCGGCGCTTGCGGCGGGCAAACCGGTGAGGTCAGTGCCCGTGCACTGGCTGGACTGCTGAACGAGCCGGATGTCCGCAAGGGTGTTGCCAAGAAGGGCATCGACATACCCGCCGACACGTTGTTTCTAGGCGCGCTTCACGACACCACCACTGACAGGATCACCCTGTTCACCCAGGACGTGAAGGCCACCAGACACAAGGCCGACGTCAAGCAGCTCGAAACCTGGCTGACGTCGGCTGGACAGATCGCCCGGGGCGAGCGTGCGCTGCGCCTGCCGCGTGCCCAAGGCGAAACCGACATTGCCTACCGCGCCCGCGACTGGGCCGAAGTGCGGCCGGAATGGGCGCTCGCGGGCTGCAAGGCCTTCATCGCGGCACCGCGCAACCGGACTGCTGGCAAGAGCCTCGAAGGCCGTGCCTTCCTGCATTCCTACGACTGGAAGCAGGATAGCGATTTCGGTGTGCTGGAACTGATCATGACAGCACCGGTGGTCGTCGCCAGCTGGATCAGCCTGCAATATTATGGCTCTACCGTCTCGCCGAAGACATTCGGGGCAGGTAACAAGCTTCTCCATAATGTGGTTGGCGGCATTGGCGTCATTGAAGGCAATGGCGGCACGCCGCGGGTCGGGCTCTCCTGGCAGTCGGTGCATGATGGCGAGGAACTGGCGCACGAGCCGCTTCGCCTGTCGGTGATGATCGAAGCGCCGCGCGAGGCCATGATCACGGTCCTGAAGAAACACCCCGATGTGCGTGACCTTTTCGACAATCGCTGGCTGCACCTGTTCGCGCTTGACGACGAAGGCCAGGTGGCCTGGCGCTACAGCGGTGATCTCGAATGGGAGGCCATCGACAGACCCGTCCTATCGGATCTCAAGCTGGTCGCCGCATAACTCCGTGAAAGCAGGGAGCTGGCTCAGGTGGCAGCCGGCTCCCACAATTCGATCGGATTGCCCTCAGGGTCGTGGATGCGGGCGAAGCGCCCGACGCCTTCCATGGTCTCTTCTCGCTCGACCTCGATATTCGCAGAGCGAAGCTGGGCCAGCATGGCATCGAGATCGCCGACCCGGAAGTTCAGCATGAAGTCGCGGTCAATAGGAAAGTAGTCGGTGTCACCTGGAAAGGGTGCGAACACGGTGACACCGGCTTCGGTGATCCATGGGGAGCCGGAGGTATCGGTCGGCGCCAGGTCGATGCCGAGATGATCGCGGTACCAGGCCGCCAGGGACGCAGGTTGCTTGGCCCTGAAGAACACACCTCCAATGCCGGTTACGCGTTCCATCCTCGTCTGCTCTCCTCAATCCAGCGGCGCACCGAGGTTGGCACAGCGGCAAGACGGCGCATAGCGCGGCGCGGCAATTTCAGGCATGTCGGGCCGACATCGAGGCCATTACGAGAGGTTCCTTCCCATGACAGCCCATAACGCCAGTCTCTTGAACGCCGTGGTTCTCATCACACTGTCCGGCTGGGTCTACCTCACCTCGGCAGCGCCATCCTGGACGATCCTGATGCCGGTCGGAATCGGTCTTGCGCTGATCGCCTGCTATCCAGGTGTCAGGGCCGAGAACAAGGTGATCGCACACATCGCAGTGCTGATCACGCTGTTGACGTTGTTTGCCCTGTTCAGGCCGCTGATGAGTGTTACTGGCCGCGGTGATACCGACGGACTCATTCGCGTGTTGGTCATGATGGCAACGACGGTCTTTGCACTCGCGATGTTCATCAAGAGCTTCATCGATGCACGGAAGCGCAGAGCCTGATCAGCACCACTCAACTGGCCGTCATTCGCGGACGCTCCCTCGTCGATCACCAAACCCTCACGAGCAAGTGAACGACGCCTTGTTGGTTCATTTATCGGCATTGGCTAAAGGCAAAGCATGCTGCGCGTTCTGCTCATAGTCTGGCTTGCCCTCGCCGCCCCGCTTCAGGCCATCGTGCCTTCGGCGGAAACCGGTGATGCTGATACTACCATGACTATGGCAGCTGACATGACCACCGCGACTGCCGTCATCGCGTCCGATGCGACAGGTCCTATCGTTGAAGATGCCACGAAGCATTGCTGCGACGAGGCGAAGCTCGCAGATAAGCGCGGCTCGACCTGCAAGTCCGACTGCAAGTTTCTTGTCTCGAGCCTGACCGTGCCACCGGTCAAAGCTGTGTTTGAGCATGGCGGCATCTATGCCGCACCCGATACGTCTTTCTGGACGCCTGTCGACCTGCGACCGCCGATTTCCTGATTTCCGTTCTTCGTGGTGCGCCATCCGGCGCGCCTAGCCTCTCGGAAATCAAGGAGTCCTACAGTGCTTACCAGAAGAAACATGCTGCTTGGCAGCCTTGCGCTGGCGGTGTCCCTGCCTGCGGCCCAGGCCGGTGCGCACCATACCGCCGCCTATAAACGCAACTTCAAGCTTGATCCGCGCTACAAGCCGCAGACTGTGCGCTATTCGCGCAAGTACAAGGCCGGCACGATCGTCGTCGATCCGCGCAATCACTTCCTGTACCTGGTCGAGAGGCGCGGCGAAGCACGGCGCTACGGCGTTGGCGTTGGCCGGGCCGGTCTTGCCTTCAAGGGCACGGCAATCGTGCAGCGCAAGGCGAAATGGCCACGCTGGACGCCGACACCAAACATGATCCGGCGCGAGCCGCGCAAGTATGCCCGGTATGCAGGCGGTGTCCCCGGCGGGATCAACAACCCGATGGGCGCGCGCGCGCTGTATCTCTACAAGAACGGCCGCGACACCTATTACCGCATCCACGGAACAACACAGCCGCACTCAATCGGCCGGTCGGTCTCAAATGGCTGCATCCGGATGATCAACGACCACGTCATCGATCTCTACAACCGTGTTCCCACCGGGACCACGGTCGTCGTGCTCTGACCGAACCAGCAGAGCGCGACAGTGATGACTGAAAGAGTGACCGGTTTGATGACCCGGCGGCGATTTGCCGTCGGCGGAGCCAGTGCGATGGGGTTGGCGCTTGCTGGCTGCAACGCAACAACGGGTCGTGGATCGTCGGGCTTCTTCTCGGGCCGCGACCCCGATTTTCCGCTCAACTACGGTCCGCGGCCGGATGAGAAGTTCCCTCTCGCCGCCGTGCGCCCGCGCCAGCTTCCGCCCAGATTTCGGCGGCAGCGCGTGGCCTATGAGACAGACGAACGGGTGGGTACGCTCGTCGTCGAAACCTCGGCCTACTACCTCTATCTCGTCGAGCCTGACGGCATGGCCATGCGCTATGGCGTCGGCCTTGGACGACAGGGATTTGAGTGGTCAGGCCGGGCACGGGTTGCCTGGAAGCGGGAATGGCCGAAATGGACGCCGCCCGACGAAATGATCGCGCGTCAGCCCGAACTCGAGCGCTGGAGCGTGCGCAATGGTGGTATGCCTCCAGGTCTCGATAACCCGATGGGGGCCCGAGCACTCTACATCTTCGAAGGCGGCGTCGACACGCTCTACCGCGTGCACGGCAGCAACGATCCAACTGCCATTGGCAAGCCAACCAGTGCGGGCTGTGTCCGCATGGTCAATCAGGACGTGATCGATCTCTACGACCGGGTGAAGCCGAATGCGCGGATCCTGGTGATGGCGCCGGACACGCCGGTTGGCTGACGCGTAAAGGATACGCCCTCCCCGCTTGCCCAGGTCAGACACTCAGACATCACGGAGCGTTGGACGATGAAGAAATCCAGCAGAGCTAAATCGCAAAACCGCAAGAAGGCCAGGAAATCAGATCCTGACACCACGTTGCAGGCGGCCGAGCCGAGCCGGCGCGACCTGCTCGGCAAAGCACGGAACTGGGGCATCGGACTTGCGATTGCCGGCGGGGCCGGTCTTGGGGTGACTCGCATGGTGCGCAGCACCGCACACGCCCATGATCTGACCCGCGTGGCCAATGGCCGCCCGACGGTGGTGCAGGTGCACGATCCGCAATGCACGCTGTGCGTCGCCCTGCAGCGGGAGACCAAACGGGCATTGAAAGCGTTCGATGACCAGCAGCTCGACTACGTGATTGCCAATATCACCTCGGCCAAAGGCCGTGCATTTGCCGGCCGCTATGGCGTCAGCCATGTGACGTTGCTGCTGTTTGATGGCTCCGGTGCGTTGCAGCAGGTGCTACACGGCCAGCACGATGACAGCGAATTGCAAGAGGCGTTCACGGCGCTTTTGGAGAGCTGACGCCTGACATCCGCATCTTTATGGCCACAAAACGCGCCGACGGGTAAGCCGATGATCGCTGCTGGATAATCATGGCGGCGTCCTGTTGCGCTGTCCCGATCCAGCGAATTGAACCTTTTGCCCCCCGGCCGAGACTATCCCATGTGAGAATGCAGGGATGTCTGCCGCGGTGGTGTTCATGGCTGGCGCCGAGACCAACAGAACCTATGACGAGTTACTCATTCTGCTGATCCGCGGGGGCGACCGGCGCGCATCTGAAAGGCTTGCTGCGCGCTGGTATCCAAGATTGCTTCGCACAGCGCGGCGGCTCCTGGGTGATGCGGATCTGGCACAGGAGACCGTTCAGGAGTGCTGGATCGCCATTATCCGTGGCTTGCCGCGCCTCCTTGATCCTGCTCGATTTCCGGCCTGGGCCTTTTCGATCCTGCACCGCAAATGCGCCGATGCCATCAAGCGTGCCGTGCGCGACCGTGAGCAGTTCAGACCATCCGCGGTCGGGGCGGAGGCAAGCATCGACGCAAGCGGCGAAACACGAACCGCACTCGACCAGGCATTTGCGCTGCTCAGCCAGGAGCACCGCGCCGCCGCCATTCTTTTCTTCGGCGAAGGTCTCAGCCTTGCCGAGATTGCGACCGCGACTGATGTGCCGCTTGGCACGGCCAAATCGCGGATTTTCCACGCCCGTCAACACCTTAAGGCGGCTTTGGAGGGAGACAAACCATGACGGATTTCGACAAACAGCTGCGTGAGAGCCTGAGCCAGGAGGATGAAGCCTTCCTGCGTGATCTGGAGGATCAGCGCGGCATGTTCGAACAGCTTGGCGCCGCATTCCACGGTCCGATGCGCTACTGGACCTGGGTCGTGAATGTGGTGGTGCTGATCGTGACCGGGCTGGGCTTCTACTGTATCTGGCAGATGTTCCAGGCCGACACGACGCGCAGCCTGATCCTGTGGGCCGCTGGCGGCTGGGCCGCCTGGACGGTCCAGATCGCGCTCAAGCAATGGCTGTGGGAGCGGATCAACATGCTGAATGTGCTGCGCGAGCTCAAGAAGATCGAGCTGCGGCTTGTGCGCCTGGAAGAGCGGTAGGGACCTGCAGGTCGGAGGCGCACGGCCATGAGCTATTCCAAAGACATCTTCCGACAGCTTGGTCGGCCGGAGGGTGAAGTCGGCCGAAAGGTCCTTTCGCGGTTGAACGAAGTGAACGCTACGATCAACCAGTTCACCCTTGAGGCGATTGGCCGGGATCCGAGCGAGAAAGTGCTCGAGATTGGCTTCGGCGGCGGTGCACTGATGGCGGCTGCGCTCCAGCAATTTGGCAGTACAGCCTTTGTTGGTGTGGATGTCTCTCCGCTGGCTGTCGAGGAGGCAACCGAGAAGTTTGCCAGCCGCATCGCAGAAGGACGCGCGGAATTCCATTTGCTTGAGGACGACGCTCTGCCTTTTGGAGATCGCGTCTTCGGGACGGTGATCTCTGTCAATGTGGTGTATTTCGTCGCCGATCTGGCCAGACAAACGCGCGAGGTTTTCCGGGTTCTGCGCCCCGGCGGACGGTATACCGTCAGCTATTCGGAAAGATCGCCCGACGAAGTCACGCGTTTTCCTCCATCGAAGATCGAGACGTTGCTTGGAGAAGCCGGATTCGACGATGTCTCCTCGCGCACTTCATCCGACGAAGAACATGACACGTTCCACTGCACGGTTGGTGTCCGTCCGGCATGATGGGGTGCCAGAGGTCAGCGGGCGTTCAACCCAACCTCTGGCACCTTGGTGTTGTCCTCTAGCTGTGCAGACCGTCTAAGCCGCAGCGACCATGTCTTCCGAAAGCGTCCAGAGGCGTTCGGCAGCATCGGGATCGATGGCGTAGGGCCGGACCTTGGAGAAATCCTCAGTGTCATCCTCCACCGGTGCGATCTGCACATCGGCAAGGTAGGCTCCACCCTTGCCCGACAGTTCCGGTGCTGTTGCGGCATAAACTTGTGTGGCCGCACCCTGCGGGACGGACTTCATCGGAATGGCGCCGGATTCAATTCCCTCAGCAAACCGCGCCATGTCGTCTTCATCCATGTGCCGGGCGAGTTCGGTCTGAATAACGCCGGGATGTACGGCAAAGGCCTCTGCGCCCTTGGCTTTAAGGCGGGTATTGAGACCAACCGCGAACAACGCGTTCGCCGTCTTGGATTGGCCGTATGCTGCCCACTTTTCATAGTCGGTGTGCTTGAACCCGATATCGTTGAAAAACACCGGGGCGAACTGGTGTGCGGCTGAACTGAGCGACACCACACGGCTGCCCTGCCCCAGTGCCGGCATGAGAAGTTTGGTCATCAGAAAATGACCCAGATGGTTCGAGCCGAACTGAAGCTCAAATCCATCATTGGTCTGAGCGTAGGGACACGCCATGACACCGGCATTGTTTATCAGGATATCAATCCGGGAGTGTGCTGCCAGAATGCGGTCGGCAAAGGCTCGGATACTACCAAGATCGCCGAGCTCGAGCTCTTCCGCAGTGACGCTGCCGCCTGTCTCACCGGCAATACTGTCAGCCGCCTTTTGCGCCTTTGCGCGTGTGCGGCCGGTAATGATGACGTGCGCGCCCTTGGCTGAAATGGCGCGGGCGCTCTCGGCGCCAAGTCCGCTGGTGCCGCCAGTGATCAGAACCGTCTTACCGGCGAGATCAATGCCGTCGAGTACGTCATCGGTGGTCGAATCTTTGTTGAATGCATTGCGGTCGGTCATGGTGGTTGTCCTTGATGGATGTGCAGTACGACATTTAATGTCGATTTGTCTAAATTGACATTCAGCGTCCAAATGTCAATATGTCACCTATGGAACAACGTGAAAAAAATATCGTCGACGCCGCTGTGAGAGTGTTTCACCGCTACGGCGTGAAACGCGCCAGCATGAACGACATTGCCGAGGAAGCGGGCGTTGCCAGGCAGACGCTCTACAATGTCTATTCGAACAAAGACGACATCCTGCGCGGCGCGATCCGGAAGTACTGCGAGGACGCCATCGCCGCGATCGAGTCTGAACTTCCATACCTCAATACTCTCGAAGCGCAGATCGCATTGGTGCTGCGCGAGAGCACCCTGAAGCCCTACACAATCCTGCACAGCTCACCCAATGCGCAGGACCTTATCGATGGCTTCAATGAAACAGGCCGCGAGGAACTGGAAAAATCATCAGTTGCGTTTCGCGATCAGCTGATCCGAATCCTGACACCTCATGCCGACAGTTTGTCCAGTAAGGGCCTCGAGCCGGTGCGTCTGGCTGAGATCGTCCAACGGGCGGCCGGTGCTTTCAAGTACCAGGCCACCGATCAGGCGCATCTCGAAGCGATGCTCGATGGTTTGGTGAATTTGGCCGTGGCAGCCAGCCGGACCTGATAGTCTGAACCGCGTTCGAGCGTTGGCGCGAGTAGCGATCCAACCTTCTGAACATCCTGGACGAATTGAAGAAGATCGAGCTGCGGCTTTTGCGGCTGGGGAGTCGCATCTCAGCCAGCTTTTGCGCGTGGCACTACGGCCGGGATGTCGAAAATGAGCTACTGGCAACTCTGCGAGATACCAACATTCAGGCTGATTCAGCCGTCAGCTGCGCCTTTCGCGTGGCGCGACACCTCTTGGGGGTTTGATGACAAAGCGGGGCCGATGCCTGTGCGGCAGAACGCGATGGGCGTTCGAGGGAGAGCCAATATGGGCCTGCTATTGTCACTGCGATGACTGCAGGCGCAACTGTGCTGCGCCGGTCGTCGCCTGGCTCGGTGTCCCGATCGAGAATTTCACATGGCTGGGGGACGCGCCGAAGACGCTCGAAAGCTCCAAGGGCGTGAGAAGGCACTTCTGCGCGACCTGCGGTTCGCCCATGGGATTCGAGGCGGACCATTACCCTGGTGGCATGCACCTCTACGCTGCGTCGCTGGAAGATCCTGAAGACTTCGAGCCCACCTTTCACGTCAACTACCAAAGCAAGCTGTCGTGGCTACAGATCGATGATGACTTGCCGAAATTTGACGGGACCATGCTTGGAACACCGGACTCGCTCTGGAGCTACAAGAAGACGTAAGCGCGGAGTGGAGTTGGTAGTGGTGTGCGGGAGACAGGACCAGTTCGATGGTCTCATCGCTGGTTGGCAGCGCGGACAAGGACGTCATGACGTCTCAAGTCGAAACTTGAGAAAGTTTGCCCCTTCAAAATGAATCTCACCAACATGCCTCGCGCCCATTCTCTCGAGCGCGCCAACGTTCTTTCGAGAGGGCGGCAAAAGAAAAGTCACGTATGGGATGCGTTCATCGGCAATGGCAAAGTCGATTGCCTTTCTCGAGATACGCACCCCAAGACCAAAAGCGTCGGGCCGCAAGACCAGTCCGAAGTCCCAATCGTCACCTTCCTTCTGAAAACCGCCCCACCCCACATATCGGCCGTTCGACAGGATGGCCCAGTGCCCCAATCCATCACGATGCCAACGCTCTTCCTTTTGAGCTACAAAGTCCTCCACAGCGGCGGCATCCCATTCGAAATCCAACAGCGGCATGTGCTCCGCAACCCGAGGGTCAGACATGTGAGCCAGAATTTCGGTTGGCTCTACCTCTGACAGCCGGACAAAAGTGATGTCATGTCCCAAATTGGCTTCCTTCAGAGAACTCCAGGGTCCTCGTCCACGAATAGGTACTGGCGATCACTACATCGTTGTCTCGATGGCCAACTTGGCAAAATTGAATCGCCAAAGGGCTCTCAGCAAATACCGCTTCACCGCCCCTTCCAGACCGGCTCGCGCTTTTCGGCAAAGGCGCGGGCACCTTCGAGATTGTCTTCCGAGCCATACAGAACATCGACCGTCTTGAGCTGCCGCTTGGTGATCCGGTTCATGGTGTCCTGGAACTTGGAGTCCTCGGCATCGCGGACAATCTCCTTGATTGCGGCATAGACCAGCGGCGGGCCTGTCTCGATCAGCCGCGCCATCTCCCAGGCCTTGTCGAGAAACTGGTCGTGGGGGTGCACCTGATTGATCATGCCCCAGCGATGCGCTTCTTCAGCATCTAGCCAGCGACCGGTCAGCAGCATCTCCATGGCGATATGATAGGGAATCCGCTTGGGGAGACGGCATGAAGCCGAGTCCGCCACCGTGCCGGAACGGATTTCTGGCAATGCGAATGTCGCGTGTTCGGAGGCGATGATGATGTCGGTAGACAGCGCGATCTCGAGCCCGCCGCCGCAGGCAATACCATTCACCGCGCAGATCACCGGCTTGTTGAGATCGCGCAGCTCCTGCATGCCACCAAAGCCACCGACGCCGTAATCGCCATCCACTGCATCGCCGTCCGCAGCGGCTTTGAGGTCCCAGCCGGGGCAGAAGAACTTCTCGCCCTCTGCCCTGAGCAGCACGACGCGCAGGTCGTCATCGTCGCGAAAGCCAGCGAAGACCTGTCCCATGATGCGGCTTGTGGCGAGATCAATGGCATTCGCTTTGGGGCGGTCAATGATCACTTCGAGAATATGGCCCTCCTTACGGCTGCGGATCGGGCCGTCCGGCAAGATGTGGGACGCTTGCGTCATGGCTTCCTCCCTCAGGGGTCAGTGTTTGGTGCGGACAATCAGCGCATCGGCCGCCATGGCGCGGCCATCCCGCGTCACGATGACCGGATTGACGTCGACGGTGACCAGAGTGTCGGCGTTGGTCGTGGCGTATTCAGCAACGGCCATGGCTGTCGCGATAAGTCCCGGCGTCTTAACTGCGCCCAGCCGTTCAAAGGCACTCTCAACGGCGTCGACTTCGAGCGGCAGAAGGATGGTTTCATAGCGGTGCATCTGTTCTACCGCGCTGCCGCCGAACCCGACCATCAATGCGAGACCCAGTCCAGGATGGCGTTTGACGCCGATGATGTACTCCGCCAACGCATCGGGGATCATCTCTTCGATCAGCACCCGGTCGACGGTCTCGCCCGTCGCCGACTTCACGTCGCAGGCAATGGCCTCGGCGGCTTCCTGCACCGCTGCGGGCGTTTCCAGCCAGAGATGCACTCCGCCCACGGCAAGCTTGTGCGCGATAGCCGAACTCAGCACCTTCACGGCAACTGGAAAGGAAAGATTCTCGCTGGCTGATTCCGCATCGGCAATCTGGGCAACGGCACAACCGGGAACCACCAGTCCGACGGATGCAAGCTCTGTCTTGGACTCTGCCTCGTCAAGCATTTCCGAGGCAAAAACCGGCGTCAGATCAGAGAGCAGCGGCTGCGGCTTGACGCCAACAAGAGAGGTATGGATCCGGCTGATCTGCGCGCTGGCCGAGAGGGCCTCCAGCGTCTCCGACAGGCCCAAAAGCGCGGCGACGCCATTGGCCTGTAACTGATTGCGGAACGTCACCGGCAGACCTTCCGGCAAAATACCCGCCACCGTACACGGAATGCCAAGGCGCTGGCGCACATCGATCATCCCCTCGACCGAATGGCTCCACACCTTGTCGAGGTTCTCCGGCCCTTCGCGCGGGACATCGATGATGAACACAGCCTGGTCAGACACGCCTTCGCAATACTGAACGAGAACACCGGCAACAGCTTCGCGGTCTTCCAGCGAAATGCCATGCTTGGTTGTGAACGGGATGTTGAGATCGAGCGGATTGGCAAGCGCCACTGTGGCCGGCAAGACTTCGCGCATTGCCTGCCTGTTGTCGTCGGTCGGCATCGGCAGCGACAGTCCAAGTCCGCCAGCGCGCGAGGCGATCAGCCCGTTTACCCCACCGGAATAGGAGATCACACTGACCCTGTTGCCGGCCGGGATGCCGGCGATGGTGAGAAGCTTGAGAGTCTCAACCAGTGCCTTTGGCGACGATACCTCGACCAACCCGAAACGGCGGCAGAAGGCCTCCCATAGGTCACGCTCCACCACCATGGCCGCGGTGTGGCTCAGGGCAACAGCTTCGCCAGCAGCGTTGTCACCCCCCTTCAACGCCACAACCGGCACTCCGCGGCGCGCAGCCTCCAGACAGGCATCGCCCAGCGTTCGGCCGTCATCCATCCCTTCAAGATAAAGACCGATGGCCCGAATATCAGGTTTCTCCAGCACCGCCTCGATCAGGGCTGACATGCCCGTCACCGCCTGGTTGCCGGTCGAAATGGCAAGCCCCAATGGCAAGGCCTGCTCGACACCGGTCATGCCGATCAGCATCGCACCGCTCTGGGAGATGATCGCGCAGGCTGGACCTTGAACCTTCGCTATGTGGGTTTCATCGCCCCAAACAGCGGCGCCGGAAAACTGATTGATCAGCCCCATGCAATTGGGGCCAAGCACTGGCATATCGCCAGCGGCATCGACAAGCGCGGCCTGCCGGTCATCTCCAACGCCGCCCTGTTCGCGAAAGCCGGCTGCGATCACCACCGCACCGCCAGCGCCGGCCTCGGCCAAAGCCCGTACCGTCTCGATGCTGAGATCCGCTCCGACCCCGATCAGTGCTGCATCAGGCGGAGCCGGCAGGGCATCGATCGAAGACATGCACCGCACACCTTCGATTTTGGCTGCGCGCGGGTTGACCACATGGATGTCGCCTTCAAAACCGCCGCGCCGGCATGACCGGATTGCGCCAGCCATTTGCGATCCGCCGACGAAGGCGATCGAGCGCGGATTGAGCAGCCGCTGCAGTCGGGAGCACATTTTCATGTTCTGACGCGATCCCGGACGGAAAACCGGTTGCCACTTTTCCTGGGGACGCTCATGCGACGTGCCGGATGTCAGCTGCCGAGAGGGCGAAGAAGATCACGCGCGATGATATGGCGCTGTATTTCGGAGGTGCCGTCCCAGATGCGCTCAACACGCGCATCGCGCCAGAACCGCTCGAGCGGCAAGTCTGCCATCAACCCCATACCACCATGAACCTGGATCGCTGCATCGGTCACCCGCGCCAGCATCTCGGAAGCGAAGAGCTTGGCAGACGCGATCTCGCGATTGGCTGGCAGCTGGCGGTCAAGGCGATCGGCGGCGGCCAGCGTCAGGTAATCAGCGGCATCAATCTCGGTGACCATATCGGCAAGCTGGAAGCCGACGCCCTGAAACCGACCGATGGTCTGACCGAACTGCTTGCGCTGGGCGGCATAGTCAACGGCGTAGTCGAAGGCCCGTCGTGCGCGGCCCACGCACATGGCAGCAACGGTGATGCGCGTCGCATAGAGCCAGGTGTTCATGACGTCGAAGCCGCCATCGACCGAACCGAGCACCTGTTCATCCGGCAACCGGCAATCGTCGAAATCCAGCACCATGTTGTGGTAGCCACGATGGCTTACAGAGTCATAGCCATGGCGAACGGTGAAGCCCGGTGTTCCCCGGTCGACCAGAAAAGTGGTGATCCGCTTCTTGGGGCCGGACGCAGTCTCGTCTTCACCGGTGGCCATGAAAACAATCATGAAATCAGCGTGTTCCGCACCAGAGATGAAATGCTTGGTGCCATTGAGCACCCAGTCTCCGCCGTTTCTCCTGGCGCTGGCCTTCATGCCGCGCACGTCTGAGCCGGCATCCGGCTCAGTCATGGCAAGCGCGTCCATCTTTTCCCCTCGAATGGCGGGAAACAGATAGCGTTCGCGCTGCTCATCGGTGCAAGCCATCAGGATATTTTGCGGCCGACCGAAAAAATGGGTCAGCGCCATCGACCCACGTCCGAGTTCACGCTCGACAATCGCGAACTGCAGATGGCTTAGCCCGGCGCCACCGACTTCTTCGGGGAAGTTGCAGGCATAAAATCCCAGATCGATGGTCTTTTGCTTGATCTCGTCGGCAATTTCGGGCGGTACATGGCCGCTGCGTTCAACCGCTTCTTCGTGTGGATAGATTTCGTTTTCAACGAAGGTGCGGACCGTCTCTGCGATCAGCTCGTGCTCGGCGTCCAGACCAAACTGCATCGCCGTTCTCCCGCAATGACCCCTCTCTCATCTGGAGGAGTTCTGATGTTCTCTCAGCAGACCGGCATAGATGCAGTCCGCGTCGACAATTCCGACACATTTGCGATCTTGTGCAACAAAAATCTTTTCACCGGTGACGCGGTGAATGGCGATCAGATCACGCAGCGGTGTGTTCTCCTCAACCGACAGCGTCGTGCCGGGCTTGAGCGGGCTGTCGGGATCATCTGCGGCAGGTAGGCGTTTTTCACCTTTTCCGGGCGGCCGCATCAACTCCACAGCTCGCAGCACGTTGAGCGGATTCATGTGCGCCACGAAGTCAGAGACATACTGATTGACCGGATTTATCACGATGTCTTGAGGCGTACCGGTCTGAATAATCCGGCCGCCCTCCATGATCGAGATTCGCGTGCCGAGCTTGATCGCCTCATCAAGATCATGACTGACGAAGACGATCGTGCGCTTGAGCCGATCCTGCAGTTCAAGGAGTTCATCCTGAAGGTGCGCCCGGATCAGCGGATCAAGCGCCGAGAACGGTTCGTCCATCAACAGGATCGGAGCTTCTGTGGCAAAAGCACGAGCCAGCCCGACACGCTGTTGCATGCCGCCCGAGAGCTCATGCACCTTGCGGCTTCCCCAGTCCGACAAACCGACCAGTTCGAGTTGCCCGGCAATGCGCTGGTCCCGATCGGCCCGGGTGAGCCCCGCAAGCTCCAGTCCGAAGCCGACATTATCGGCCACGGTACGCCAGGGAAGCAGGCCAAACTGCTGGAACACCATGGAGACGCATTCACGCCTGAGCCTGCGCAGATCGGCTGCGGAACAGCCTGCGGGATCGCAACTCCACTCGTCCTGTCTGACCGTGACGGATCCACGGGCGACCGGATTGAGACCGTTGACAGCGCGGAGAAGTGTCGACTTGCCGGACCCCGACAGGCCCATCAGCACGACGATCTCACCCTCACCCACATCAAGGCTGCAGTTATGTACGCCGAGCACCTGCCCCGTGGCTGACTGGATCTCCTCGCGGCTCTGACCCTGATCCATCAATGGCAGAGCGCGGTCGGGGTGCTCACCGAACACGATCGATACGTTGTCGAAAGAGACCGCCGGACTTGCGTTGGACGGCGACATCAGGTGGCACCTTTCCGTTCTGCGCGGAACAGCCGGTCAAGAATGATGGCGATGAGCACGATGGCGAGACCGACCTCAAAGCCACGCGCGATATTGACTTGATTGAGCGCCCGTAGCGTTGGCACGCCGAGACCATCGGCCCCAACGAGTGCTGCGATCACCACCATGGACAAAGACAGCATAATCGTTTGGGTAAGGCCGGCCATGATTTGTGGCATCGCATAGGGCAACTCGACCTTCCACAACAACTGCCAGGGCGTTGCGCCAAACGCCTGGCCGGCCTCGACCAGAACCTTGGGCGTCGTCGAAATGCCAAGATGGGTCAGCCTGATCGAGGCCGGCAAGGCAAAAATGACGGTTGCCACCAGCCCGGGAACCATGCCGAGCCCGAACAGGATCAGCGCCGGGATCAGATAGACGAAGGTTGGGATGGTTTGCATCAGATCGAGCACCGGCCGCATCGCTGCATAGAGCCAAGGTCTGCGTGCAGCCGCGATCCCCAATGGTACGCCGATCGACATGCAGACCAGTGTCGAGGCCAGCACCAGCGCCAGTGTCTCAGTGGTTTCCTCCCAATAGCCCTGATTGATGATCAGCAGGATGCCGCCGACGGTGAACAGCGTGAACAATGCAGACCGCCGGACCCACCACGCCAGTGCGCCGACAAGGACGGCCATCAGCAAGGGATGGGGCAGTTGCAACAACCACAACAGCGCCTCGATGAATCCCTCGAGGCCCGCCGATAGTCCGTCGAAGAACCATCGGCCGTTCAGCGTCACCCAGTCGACGCCGGATTTTGCCCACGGCCCGATGGGCAGCTTGTTGTCGGTCAGCCAGTCCATTACCGCGCCCCCATTTGTTCTTGGCAGAATCGATCCTAACGAGGTGGATCGAACGCACCAGCCCTTCGTTGGGCGATGATGCTGTCTGGAAACCGTCACGGTTGCGGCCTAGCTTGAACTGATCGCGAAGGAGGCCAGCGTGGAAGACGAGCTTGTTCTGTATACCAACCCATGGTCGCGCGGACGCATCGCCCGCTGGATGATGGAAGAAGTCGGCGCGCCGTACCGGACCGAGATTGTCGCATACGGTCCGGAGATGAAGGGCGCGGACTATCTCGCCATCAACCCAATGGGCAAAGTGCCGGCGCTGAAGCATGGTGACACCGTCATCACCGAGGTGGCGGCCATCTGCCTCTACATGGCCGATGCTTTTCCGGACGCTGGTCTTGCACCTACGCCCTCCAGTCCCGACCGTGGCCGCTATTATCGTTGGATGCTGTTCGGCGCCGGGCCAGTGGAACAGGCAACGGTCAACCATGCGCTTGAGTTCAAGGTGCCCGAGGACAAGACCCAGATGGCTGGGTACGGTTCACTCGATTTGGTCAATCGCGTTCTCGACCAGCATCTCAGTGCCCACCAGTATGTCGCTGGAGACAGCTTCACAGCGGCCGATGTCTATCTCGGGTCGCATATCAGTTGGGGTATCGAATTCGGGACCATCGAAAAGACCGAGGCGCTGGCTGCCTATGCTGAGAAAGTGGTCAGCCGACCGGCAGCGATCCGCGCCAAGGAAATTGATGACGCACTGACACCGAAGGACGCACCAAACGAATAGGGGCGTCGACGATCCCACCGGAGAATTGAAAGTTCCCGTCCATGACCCTGCCCTCTCTGCCTTATCCCGCATGGGAAGACACCAAGACGAGCCTGCATCTGTTTGCCCAGATCGTTGGGAAAATCCGGATGGCGTGCCATCCCAAGCTCAATCACTGGTGGCACGTCACGCTCTATCCAAACATAGATGGGCTGACGACCGGGCTTGTTCCGAACAATGAGATGCCTTTCTCGCTAACGCTCGATCTGCGAAACGGAGACCTCGTCGTGCGAGGCCCGGAGGGCGAACGTAAAACCGTGCCTCTCGCCGGTCAGTCGGTCGCCAGTTTCTACCGCGAGGTGTTCGCGACGCTTGCTGGTTTGGGCATCACACCGAAGATTATTGCCCGCCCCTATGACATGCCGTTCGACACTCCCTTCGGTGAACTGACCGATCCGGCTCCGTGGGATGCCGAAGCTGTCGCGCGGTTCCACGAGGCCATCTTATCGATTGCGGGCGTGTTTGAGGCATTCCGTGGCAAATTCTGCGGTAAGCAGACCCCGGTTCAGCTCTACTGGCATTCCTTCGACCTGGTGCTGACGCAGTTTTCCGGCCGGCGGGCACCACCGCGCGACGGCACCAACTCCGACAAGGAGGCCTATAGCCATGAGGTCATCAGCTACGGTTTCTGGCCGGGCGATGCCAATGTCAGGGAACCGATGTTCTACACCTACACCTATCCCGAACCGGACGGGCTAGGCGTATCGCCGCTGAAACCTGACGCTGCGTCCTGGACCGGTGAACCTGGCGGGCTAATGGGGCTGATGCCCTATGAGGCCATGCGCTCGGCCAGCGATCCGAGCGCGGCACTGACCGCGTTTCTCACAAGCGCCTACACTGCCGGCGCAACTGCGGCAGGTTGGGACATTGAGGCGTTCCGGCGCCTCGACGCCGTTGATTTGTGATGCCTGAGCGACGCGAGGCCGTCTTCAGTCCCAAACCCAACATAAGCCTGCAGCCGCCAGACAAAGCGCAACAACCGCCACTCTCCCAGCATCTTCAATCGTATTTTTCAATATTTCCGGCATTGGAAGAATCAATATACCACCTGGAATGACCGCTTCGATTACCAGAAACATAAAA
>JBCDCP010000042.1:0-21651 GCA_039181495.1 Pseudomonadota bacterium
CACCGAGATCTACAAAGCTTGAGTCCCCAAAGCCGAGCCTTGCATAAAGACGCCGGGTCCCAAACGCGAGCGTTTTCGTCCGGGGCGACGCAGAAGCATAGGTAATGCGGGTGACGAACGATCAGGCCTGTGCGGTTGGCCCGACTGCCCGACCCACAGCAGGCTTGATCGCCATGCCGGAGAACCGCCGCTTCTTTTCGGTGGCCGGCTGATCACCCTCTGCGATCAGCCCGGTCACCATCTCCGCCGTCATGGCCGACAGTGTCCAGCCCAGATGGCCATGGCCGGTGTTGTAGAACACATGGGGGCTCCGGCCCCGCGCAACGCGTGGCATCATGTCGGGCATCATCGGCCGCAGGCCTGCCCATGGCGTCACGTCGCGGGTGGACATGTTTGGCATCCAGCGCTGGCACCAGTCCGTCAGCGGCTTGATCCGGGCAGCCCGAATATCGGTGTTGTAGCCGACGAACTCCGCCGTGCCGGCGATCCGGTAGCGGTCAGCGCCCAGCCGGCTGGCAACGATCTTGGCTTCGTCATCCAGAAGGCTGACCCAAGGCGCCGCCGCCCGGTCTTCCTCGCTGTCGAGCTTGATCGTTACCGAGTAGCCCTTCACCGGATAGATGTTCAGCCGATCGCCGAGCTTGGCGGCCAGCCCGCGCGAGCCGACGCCGCTGCACACCACGATCCGATCAAAGTGTTCGGCACCCGCTTCTCCGCCATCGACCTTGCGGCTAACCACCGTAACGCCCGATGCATCGGGACGCACGTCGCTGACCGTATAGCCGAACCGCATGGACGCGCCGCGCCGTGCGCACGCATCTGCCAGACCCACCGTGAAGCGATGGATGTCGCCCGAAAAATCGCTCTCGGTGTAGAACCCACCATAGATGTCGCCCTGAAGGCTCGGTTCGATCGAGCGAACCTCCTCAGCGGTCACGGCCTTACGGCTGAGCCCGGCCTTGGCCAGCAGCGCGGTGGTCCGTTCACCGGCCTCGAAGTCCTTACGGTTGCTGTAGAAATGCAGGATGCCGCGGTTCTCGCAATCAAACGCGATGCCTTCATCCTCTGCCATGTCGCGCAGATGCTGGCGCGCGGCAATGGCCATGCGTGCGGTGGTGACGGTATTGTCGTCATGGCGAGGGATAGCTGCGAGGAATTCGGCCATCCAGCTCAGCTTGTGCCAGCTCGGTTTCGGGCTCACCAGCAGCGGTGCATCCGCGCTGAACATCCACTTCAGACCCTTGAGGATCGTCGGCCAGGAATTCCACACCTCGGCATTTGACGCAGACAACTGCCCGCCATTGGCAAAGCTCGTTTCCATGGCGGCATAGCGGTTGCGGTCGAAGACTGTCACCTCATGGCCGGCGCGGATCAGCTTGTAGGCGGTGGTGATGCCAGCAATGCCGCCGCCAATGACGGCAATGCGATGCGGGGCGGTCTTTAGGGATGAAGAATGTGTCACGGCGCGCTCCACTCTCCGGGTCCTGTGCCCGAAGCTGTTGCGCCCCCTCTGTTATTGGCCTGAGAGCATCGCGCAGCGGCCGGAATTGGCCAAAAGCGCTTACACCGTCGGCGGAAGCAGCGTGCTGCTTCACTTTCCAGAGTGTTTCCGTGTCGCGCGGTCTTGGGTGCCTGAGAGTTTCCGGGGCGGTTGCTCCTTCGGCGCCTCGCTGAAACGAGATCTCTCCCGCGCGATGACAGAGCTTTGCGCCAGTGGTGCCGCTGCGTCAATGCGCCACAATGCATGGCTGGTCTGTGCCGCTGCGGAGGCGTGGCGGATCAGGGGCCCGCAACGACGCCGTCATCGAACAGCCGGGCAATCTCATGGACGGGCAGTCCGGCAACGTCGGCGAGGATTTCCTCGGTGTTCGCACCCAGCACAGGAGCCGGATCGGGCGGTGTTCGCGGATGATGTCCGAAGGTCAGCGGCGACCCGGGCACCCGGTAAGATCCGATACCCGGCTGGTTGATATCGGCGAACATGGGATTGCTAGCCGACAGATCGGGGTCACTCTCCACCGCGTCCTTGAAAGTCCGATACACCGACCAGGTAATCCCGGCTGCGTCGAAGTCGGTGCCGAACTCACTGATCGTGCGCGCGGCGAACCACGGCGCCAGGATCGCCGTGATGGCATCACGGGCATGCCAGCGCGCGCCTTCGTCCTTGAGTGAGTGCCCCAGCGCCTCCTCGAGAGCCGTGACCTGATCCTCGGTTCCGGTCATCTTGACCAGCCCGCGCCATTGCCGGTCTGTCAGCCCGATGACCATGACGCGCTGTCCGCCACGGCAGACGAAGTCCTGCGCATAGGCGCCATACAGGCTGTTGCCACATTTGGCCCGGTCGGTGCCGTTGACCATGACTTCGCCGATAATCCCGAGATTGCCGAGCATTGCCGCGGCCACGTCCTTGAGCGTGATCTCGACAGAGTCACCCTTGCCTGTCTGGAGGCGCTGCCGCTCGGCGGCCAGCAGACCGATGACAGCCAGGTGCCCGGCAATACAGTCCCAGGCCGGCAGCGCGTGGCCGACCGGTTCATCAAGGTCCGCCGGTCCCGTGGCCATGGGAAATCCGACCGCAGGATTGACCGTATAATCGACCTGCGGGCGGCCATGCCGGTCACCGAGCAGGGTGACCATGATGAGATCGGCACGGTGTTTGACCAGTGTCTCGTAGTCCATCCAGCCGCGCACGCGCAGATTGGTGAGGAACATCCCGGCGTTCTCGCCCGGCGCGGCAATGATCTCGCTGACCAGTTCGCGACCGCGATCCGATTTCATATCAATCGCAATCGAGCGTTTGCCCTTGTTCAGCCCGGCCCAGAACAGGCTCTGGCCCGTGTCGGTGACCGGCCAGCGTTTGGCGTCAAGTCCGCCCTCCAGCCGGTCAAAGCGGATCACATCAGCGCCCAACTGGGCGAGCGTCATCCCGGCCAATGGAACGGCAACGAATGCTGAGCCTTCGACGACGCGCATGCCTTTGAGGATGTTTGACATCAGAAATCAGTTCCAGTCGATACGCGCTTGCATGCCCTGATGTCCGGCCGACACCGCGGTGCAGAGATCCGTGGCAGCGCCGTCGTCAATCACCTTGCCGAGAAGCCGGACATCGTCCTGATGGAATACCGGATGGACGCCGCGAAACCGGAAATGGGACGGCAAAGCGCGGCGATGCCGGATGCCGGCCTCCATCAGCAGCGTCGCCTGCATCGGCCCATGCACCACCAGCCCAGGGTATTTCTCGACATCGCGCGTATAGGGCCAGTCATAGTGGATCCGATGCGCATTGTAGGTCGCAGCCGAATAGCGAAACAGCCGCGCTTCGTTCATCGGCACATCCTCGGCGAAGTCGGGATCGGCGATTGCTGGAACAGGTTTCGGCGGCTGGAAGCGATCCGGGATCGCCAGATAGACGATGTCCTGCTGTTCCTCGATCGAACCGCCGCGGCTGCCGCTGATGCGGTGCCGGACGCGTACAAAGACCATGGTGCCGGCACCACCGGTCTTCTCATCAACAGCCTCGATCTTGGAGGTCTTGTGCAACGTCTCGCCGATATGCAGCCGGCCTGAGAAGGACAGTTTGCCGCCGGCCCACATGCGCCGCTCAAGCGGCACCGGAGGCAGGAAGCCGCCAAGCTTGGGATGGCCGTCGCGGCCCAACTCGCTCAATGGAAAGAACTCCGGGAAAGCCACCCAATGCCAGAGCACCGGCATCGGTGCGTCGATCGACAGATCCACTTCGGCGCTGGCGGCATGCGAAACGGCGGCCCCAAGCATGCCGGCGAGATCGGGTGTCAGCACGCCCGTCCGTTCTTGCGTCCGCCCGACCCAGTCCGCCAGATCCGGTTCAACTGTCACCTGTTCTTCCAATCGACGCCCCCCGGCGCTCGTTTGCAACGGAGCCGACATGATGCCCTTGCTGCGTCGCATTCCGCAAACATCATCGGCCACCGCGCATGTCCATCCGCGAGGACATACGGCGCAGGCGGTATGCTCTAGCGGCTTTGCTGAAGCCAGCCGGTCTCGAAGGTTACCTGTGAAACATCGGCGAGACGCGCCGTCCGTTCGAGCGCGGACTCGAGCTTTGCCATTCGGCCCGAGCCGAAACGGACACCGCGTTCGGGCCAAAGCGCCTTGATGTGCAGACGACCCCGGTCCCGATCGGCCTTCATGTCGATCCGGCCGACCAGCTTGTCCCTTTCGAGGATCGGGAAGACATAATAGCCAAACTCTCGCTTGTGCTCGGGGACGAAGATCTCGATCCGGTATGAAAAATCGAACAAACGCTCCGCCCGCTTGCGGTCACGCAGGGCAGGGTCGAAGGGGCTGAGAATGCGCAATCGGCCAGTTGGCGCCGCCACTTCAATATCTAATGTCGTTGGACGGACGAACGACTTTCGCGGCCGGCCATCAGCCTGGGTAATCTCAACCTCGATGATTTCGCCGCGGTTCTGCGCTGCCCTGCACCATGCCTTTGCTTCGTCGGGCGTGATCAGGTCCCAGAATGCTGCAAGTTCGCCTGAAGTCGCAAAGCCGAGTTTGTCGAGAGCGGCGTTGCAGGCCCAGTCGATGGTTGCGTCCACCTCGGGCCGCGCATTCAGATGTTCCGGCGGGATGACGTTCTCGGTCAGGTCATAGATCTTGCGGAAGCCCTGGCGCCGGGTGACGGCCAGATGTCCGGTCCGCCAGAGATATTCGAGCGCGGTCTTGGACGGGTGCCACTCCCACCAGCCACCGGAAGACCGCTCTTCATCTTCACCGACATCGGCAGAACAGCACGGGCCATGATCGGCGATCCGCCGCAGAACGTCGTCGAACTTGTCCTCGAAACCATCCCTTCCCCAGCTCTTCCAGCGCTTGGCCAGGTCCGCATCATAGCGGCGGAACTTGAGCCGCCAGTGCGGGAAGTGGCGCATCGAGATCATGCTGGCATCATGGGTCCAGTGCTCGAAGACGCCGCGATCACGATCATGCAGCAGCTCGAGATTGCGCGGGCGATAGGCCGGACGCCGGGCATGCAGGATCATGTGATGCGCCCGCGCCACCGTGTTGATGGAGTCGATCTGGACAAACCCGAGCGTATCGATCAGGGCCTGCAAGTCGGACCCTTTTCCGCGGCCTGCCGGAGTTTCCGCCAGTCCATGCCGATCGAGGAAGATCGCGCGCGCGGTTCGATTGTCGATCTGGGGCAGGGCGCTCATGGCTTGCCTCTTATCAGAGCAGCTTTGCGATGCCACCCGATTTTGCGAGCCGCCAGCATGAAGTCCGTAGCGGCGACCGGCATGCTCCGCTATATCTCCGCCCATGCAATCTGAGACGACCGATATCGTCGGGCGCGCTGCCCGCTTTTCCATCGCCCCCATGATGGATTGGACCGACCGTCATTGCCGGATGTTCCACCGGCAATTGACGCAGCATGCGCTGCTCTACACCGAAATGGTGACGGCAGATGCGGTCCGGTTCGGCGATCGCGATCGCCTGATCGGCTTCAGGACAGAAGAGCATCCGGTCGCGCTGCAGCTTGGTGGCAGCGACCCGCAAGCGCTTGCCGAAGCCGCGAGGATCGGCGCGGATTTCGGCTATGGCGAGATCAATCTCAATTGTGGCTGCCCGTCCGACCGCGTGCAGTCTGGTCGTTTCGGCGCGTGCCTGATGGCCGAGCCATTGCTTGTCGGCGATTGCGTAGCCGCTATGAAGAACGCGGTAGATCTCCCCGTCACGGTGAAATGCCGCATCGGGATCGATAACCAGGACTGCGAAGAGGCGCTCGACGCCTTTGCCGAGGCTGTCATTTCGGCTGGTAGCGACAGGCTGATTGTCCATGCCCGAAAGGCGTGGCTGCAGGGGCTCAGCCCGCGCGAGAACCGCGATGTTCCTCCGCTTGACTATGACCGTGTCTACCGGCTCAAGCAGCGCCATCCGACAACCCCGATTGTGATCAATGGCGGCATCCAGACCCTTGAAGAGGCGAAGCGACACCTTGCCCATGTGGATGGTGTGATGCTGGGTCGCGCCGCCTATCAGAACCCCTGGATGCTGTCCGGGGTCGACCCGCTGTTCTTCGATGCGCCAGCACCGGTGCAAACGCGCGAGGACGCGGTCCATGCGATGATGGCCTACGCGGAAGACTGGCTCGCCACCGGCGCGCGCCTCAGCCCGATCACGCGCCATATGGTGGGTCTTTTCCAGGCGGTGCCGGGCGCCCGACTGTACCGGCGCATCCTGTCGACCGAAGCGGTGCGCGAAGGTGCTGGAACCGAGGTTCTCGGGCAGGCTATCGAAGCTGTGGACAACGCCCGTCGTGCGGTTTCTAAGGCGGCTTGAAAGGCCAAGAGTTGGATCCAGACGCATGCTGACGGACGTCATTCGAAACCCCGACAATCCCGACCACTTCATGCGCATCAAGCCGGTATCGCGCGAGGTAACTGTCACCAGGAAGGGCATCGTGCTGGCCCGGTCCGATCGCGCCTTGCGGATCATGGAGGTCGGAAAGGACCTCTATGATCCTGTGTTCTATCTGCCGATTGACGATGTGAGGACCGAACTGACGCCTGTTCCCGATCGTTCAACCCATTGCCCGCTCAAGGGCGATGCGTCCTACTTCGCAATGGATGCGGGCAGCATCGCATCACCCATCGCGTGGACGTATGATCGGTCGAAGTCCTTTGCCGATGCTCTGAGCGGCCATATCGCCTTTTATCCCGACGCGGTCAGCATCACCGAGGCCGGACCCGAAACCTGACGGTTCCGACCTCGAGGCGATGTCGGCCGCGTTTGATCACGCTGTAGGCAGTGTCCGAAAGATCACTTACCGCCCGAGCTTGCGGATGTCGCGCTCCCGCTGCTCCCGCGCCAGTCGCTCGGAAACCGCGGTGATCTCGCTGCGATCGACACCGATGTCCAGCAATTCCCGGTCGCTCAGGCTGGACAGCGTCTGTTCCGTTCTCGTCTTACGCAGCCATTGCACGACAGGCCTGACAACGGCCGCAACGATGCGGTTGAGGGTGCTGTGCATGGAACGGCTTTGGGTGATCTCGGTGCAGTGCAATGTCGTCGTGCTCATGGTCGCAATCCTCATCAGTTGGGGTCTTGAGCTCGGCAACGCGGTTTGCGTGCCGGCATTTGCTGATTATGATTCAGGTGGACTGACAGCGTTCTGTCAGGAGGAATCGTGCCCTCCGAGAACTTCCTGACACCATGGAGTCAGGAGACTTGCGTTATGGACGCTGGGTCAGCCTGCAAGAGGGTTCAATGCGCCGCGCCGACCGCCTTTTCGAGATCATCCAGCACCTGCGGCGCAAGCCGACGGTGCGCGCGCGCGAGCTCTCCGAGTGGCTGGAAGTCTCCGAGCGCACGATCTATCGCGATATCCGCGATCTGATTTCATCAGGGGTGCCCATCGAGGGCGAGGCCGGGGTGGGGTATGTGCTCAGGCCGGGCTTCGACCTGCCGCCGCTCATGTTCAAGGAGCAGGAGATCGAGGCGTTGGTGCTTGGTGCGCGCATGGTGGAGGTGTGGGCGGACTCTGAACTGGCGCTGGCGGCAACCGATGCCATCGCCAAGATCGAGGCCGTCATCCCCGACGCTTTGCGCAGTTACATGGCCAACACCGCGCTACTCGCGCCCAAGTCGTTCGGAATGGAGCCAATCCAATGCGACCTTGCCAGCCTGCGGCGCTCCATTCGAAACCGCCAGAAGGTTCGCTTCTGCTACACCGATGTGCTGCAGCAAGGCACCGAACGCACCGTGCGACCCCTGTCACTAGCCTATTTCGGGCCGGTATGGATTCTCGCGGCCTGGTGCGAGTTGCGTGAGGATTTCCGGACCTTCCGCGTTGACCGGATCTGTGATTTCGAGGCGGTTGAGGAGCGCTTTGCGGCCGAGCGCGGCAAGACACTTCAGGACTTTCTCAAACGGCCGGAGACATGGAGCCGGAGTTCGTTGATGGCGACCCAGGACTGACCGCGTACAGCCTGCCGCATGGCAGCTTCGCGCGGTAGTTTCTGGACAGCATGCGGTCGCCTGCCTAGCACCGCCGCCAGTGGAGCACGGACGCCACGCCCACCCACCCGCGTCACCGGCCCCTCCAAGGAGGCATCCCTGAGCGCTGATCTTGTCGTTCTGATTCCTGCTCTTGCTGTTGCAGGCGCGCTGACAGGCGTTCTGGCGGGTCTGTTCGGCGTTGGCGGCGGCGCGATCATCGTTCCGGTGCTCTACGAGCTGTTTCGCATGCTCGACGTGCCCGACCACCTGATCATGCCGCTCAGCGTCGGCACGTCGCTCGCGGTGATCATTCCCACCTCATTGCGCTCCTTTCGCGGTCATCTGAAGCAGGGAGTTGCCGACACTGCAGCGCTGAAGAGCTGGGTATTTCCGGTACTGATCGGTGTGCTGGCCGGTGCTGCGATTGCACGTTTTGCCGAGCCTTGGGTGTTCAAGTTGGTGTTCATCGGCGTTGCCGGGGTCAATGCGGTCCGCTTGTTGGTGCCGGCAGCAGCCAACTGGCAAATCGCCACCGACCTGCCAACCGGTTTCCTGCGCCAGACCTATGGTGCTGTGATCGGCCTCCTGTCGTCGCTGATGGGGATTGGCGGCGGTGCGCTCTACACGCTGATGATGACGCTGCATGGCCGGCCGATCCATCAGGCGATCGCCACCTCGTCCGGCCTCGGCGTGATCATCTCGATCCCCGGTGCGCTGGGCTACATCGCCGCGGGCTGGCCGCAGATGGCCGATCTACCGCCCTTGTCGCTTGGGTTCGTCTCGCTGATTGGGGTTCTGGCTCTGGTGCCGATGTCATTGCTGACCACACCGTGGGGCGTGCGGCTGGCCCATGCGCTGCCCAAGCGGCGGCTGGAAATCGCCTTCGGGCTGTTCTTGCTTGCGGTAGCCGCCCGGTTCGTTACCGGCATGATCTGGGGTTATTGAGGTCGATCGTCCGCGCCGTTTGTCGTCGCGAGCGTCCTCAGATCTTCTGATTGTACTCGCCGACTTCGTCCTGGGCCGACAGGAATCCGTCGATCTCGGCAAAGATCGCCCGCATGTTGGCCTCCGAGACCGGGCTTTCGACCACCACGACAAGTTCGGGCTTGTTGGATGAGGCGCGCAGCAGGCCCCATGTGCCGTCTTCCAGCACCAGACGGATGCCATTGACCGTGATCACGTCGCGAACCGCCTGACCGGCAAGCGTCTCGCCCTTGTCGACGATCGACTGGAAATGCGTCACCGCGCGCTCGACGACGTCATACTTCACCTCGTCCGGGCAGTAGGGCGACATGGTCGGCGACTGCCAGGTGCGGGGCAGGGCGCGCTTGAGGTCGGACACGCTTTTGTCGCCGTTGCGATCGAGCATCTCGAGCACGGCAATCGCCGAGACAAGCCCGTCATCATAGCCACGCCCAATCGGCGGATTGAAGAAATAGTGGCCGGATTTCTCGAAGCCCGCCAGTGCGCCGATCTCGGTGACGCGGCGCTTCATGTGGCTGTGGCCAGTCTTCCAGAAATCGGCCTTGGCGCCGTTTTCGTTCAGCACCGGGTCGGTCAGGAACAGGCCGGTCGACTTCACGTCGACGACAAACACTGCATCCTTGTGAACTGCTGACAGATCGCGGGCCAGCATGACGCCCACCTTGTCGGCGAAGATTTCCTCGCCCTCATCGTCGACGATGCCGCAACGGTCGCCATCGCCGTCAAATCCCAGCCCCACATCCGCGCCATTTTCCTTCACAGCAGCCGAGATGGCATGCAGCATTTCCATGTCTTCGGGGTTGGGGTTGTAGCGCGGGAAGGTGTGGTCGAGATCGCAATCAAGCCGGACAACATCGACACCGATCCGCTCCAGCACCTCAGGTGCAAAAGCTCCGGCCGTGCCGTTACCACAGGCGCAGACCGCCTTGATCTTGCGGCTGATCTTTGTGCTGTTCACGAGGTCGGCGATGTAATGGTCGGCGAACCCCTCAACGATATGCAGGCTGCCGCCCCCTGGAGCGTCGAATGCTGCCGAGAGCGTAATCTCCTTCAGCCGGCTCATCTCGTCGGGGCCGAACGTGAGAGGACGGTTTGCGCCCATCTTGACGCCGGTCCAGCCATTGTCGTTGTGCGAGGCCGTGACCATGGCAACAGCCGGCACATCAAGCTCGAACTGCGCGTAATAGGCCATCGGAGTCATGGCCAGCCCGAGATCGTGGATCTTGCAACCGGCATGCATTAGACCGGTGATCAGTGCGAGCTTGATCGAGGCCGAATAGCTGCGGAAGTCATGGGCGACGACAATCTCGCGTTTGACACCCAGTTCGCCGAGCAGCGTGCCCAAACCCATGCCGAGCGCCTGCGCGCCCATCAGGTTCAGTTCCGAGCCAAACAGCCAGCGCGCATCGTATTCGCGAAAGCCGGTCGGCTTCACTAGCGGCAGGCGCTCGTAGTCGGCGGTGTTGGGTTGCAGATCGGAACGCGGCGGAGGGTAGGCCATCGAGCCTCCATGGCGGGCTTTGGGCTTTTTGTTTGGTGGACCGGGCTAGCCGATCATGGCGCTGAAGGGAAGGTCTGGCTGACGCTCCCCGACTCTCAAGGTGGCCTACTGCACCATCACGAGTTCGCCGCCACGCATGTTGAAATGCGAAAGCTGTCCCAGAAAGCTCATGCCAAGAAGGTTGACGGACATCGCGCCAGGGGGACTGACAAGGGTGCGCACATTGCGCACGCGGACCGAGCCAATTCGCACTTCCCGCAATGTGACCTCGGCAGCATGTTTGATGCCGTTCGCGGTGCGGACACGCACGGTGTAGTCGCTGTCTCTTGGACGAATGCCGAGTTTGGCCGCATCTTCGTGCCGTAAGGCGAGAGTCGATGCACCGGTATCGGCCATGACCTCAATCCGGCGACCTTTGATCACCGCTGTCATCATGAAATGTCCCGACCGGTCCGCCAGTACGCGGAAACGGCCATGGCGTTCCGGCTCGGCCTTTGGCTCCTGTGCCGGGGCGTTGGCAGCCTTGACTGGCGTGCGATCCTCATGGTCGATTTTCGCCTGCAGATAGGGCGCGGCAAGGATCGCCGTGGCGACCATCAGCAAGGCACTGAAAATGAGGCGGTTCATCGTCGATCGGCTCCCCCGACACAGTAGGAACCGGAAACTAGCAAGACACTGTTGCGATCCGTTTGGGATCAGCTGCGCAATTGCGCCAACTGCGTTTGCAGACTGTTAGCCTTGTCCGGGAGCAAGCAACGTCATTTCCTCGCCCCGAACCGTGTAGCCGGGCAATCGGGAGAGAAAGCTCATGCCGAGTAGGCTGCCATCGAGCGCGCCCTCCGGGGCAACAAAGGCTCGGACATCGCTCAGGACAATGCCGCCGATGTCAATGCGCGAGAGCCTGACCGGGGCCACCTGTACCGCACCGTTGGCGGTGTTGACCGTTGCGGAATAGCGCAAGCCTCCAGGGTCGATGCCGATCCGTTCGGCTTCTCCGACCGGCAAGGTCACGCGGGTCGCACCGGTATCGATCAAGAAGGTCACGGGCTCATTGTTGACCAGACCACGCACCATGAAATGCCCGCGCACATCACGACGGATGGTGACATCTTCGCCGGTTGCGGTGGCCATTGGCCGGGACGGATCGAGCCCGGCAAAGATGCGCGAGATGTCATCGCGATAGGCGTATCCGCCCATCAATGCTGCAAACACGATGACCCAGAGAAAGGCGTTGCGCACGGCCTCGGACAGCCCGCCGCGCCGTATCATGCCGCCGCCGATCCAGATCAGCAGCGCAACTGACGCGATGATGCCTGCAAAGGCTTCATTGGAGATGCCTGACACAACCCGGCTGTCATGAAACAGCATCAGCAGGGCGATGCCGACAACGATAACGCCAATGCCGATATAGGCCGATACAGGGCGCATCAGACTTCGCTCTCACCAGCAACACGGGCGCGTCGTCCACCCCTGCGGCCACGTCCCTTGGAAAGCCGGTCGGGCAGTTCAGCCATCACGGCGCGCCGTTCCTGCACGCTGAATCGTCGCCAGCCAGCGATTTCCGGCACAGTCCGCCCGCATCCACTGCAGATATCGCGGACAGGGTCAATCGTGCACACCCCTATACAGGGGCTCTCGACCAGATTGCCGTCAGGATCGGTGAATCGGGTGTTCACATGTGGCCCTTGTCGCTCATGGATTTCATTCATTCCGTGCTGGCACGAAGGTTTTTCACTGTTCAACCGGCTGCTGCAATGGCGGCCAGCATCACCAATACGGTGGTCTGCTGTATAGCGCCGGCAATGTCACCCGTATGCCCGCCGAGCATATGATCAGCCCATCGAGTTCCGGCAAGGGCAATTGCGATGGCAGCAACTACAGCCAGAACCGTAGCGACGATGCCGATCGTCGGTACAATGCAGACAATCACCAGCACGATCGCCATGATCATACCCTGTATCATGGCGCCGCGGTCCGGTGCATTCGCGCTGTGAGCCAGGCCGTCTGACCGTGCAGGACTTAGAGCATGGAGCGGATAGAGCGCCGCGAGGCGCGACGTCCCTTCGATCGCCACCATTGCGGCAACGACGCCAAGAATTCCTGACTCGCCAGTGATTTGCGCCAACAGTGCTGCCTTTGCCCCGATCGTCACGATCAGTGCCAAGACGCCATAGCTGCCGATGCGGCTGTCGCGCATGATGTCGAGCCGCCGTTCCCGATCAAAGGCACCCAGACCGTCGGCGGTGTCAGCAAGCCCGTCCTCGTGCAGACCGCCGGTTACAATGATCGTGGCGCCAATGGCCGCGAAGGCGGCAACGAAGGGTGTGAGGCCCATCATCGCCACGCTGGCAAAGACTGCGCCGCCGACCAAACCGACAACGGCGCCGGCGAGCGGTGCTGTCCGCGCGGCCCTGCCAAAGTCGGGCGGTCCATGATCTGTGGTCCCCGGCATAGGCAGACGAGTGAAGAACGACAGAGTGCCCCGCAGATCGGCGAGCCAATCCGCCAGCAAAGTTGTCAGTGTCGTGATCTTGCCGTTCCCCATGGCTTCATTGCGAGCGGGATCGTCGTCGATGCCGTTTCCGACAGGCTTGATCTGATGTGTGTCGTCGCCTGCCAATGCGCATTTCCTTTGCGGGTGCCGCACGGTGCCGGTATAGCCGCGTTTCGCAGCTTCCGCATCGTCCGGCGCTTCAAATGGTGAACCCGGCCCGGCCATTGGCGAAATGATCAATGAACGACCAATCGCAACAACGTCCCTTTGATGACATACGCAATCTCGTCGAAGCGCTTCCGGCCGGCGACGCTAAAGCCGCAGCAACCGCGCGGGACCGGCAAAGCCAGCTGATCAAACCCCCAGGCGCGCTCGCACGCCTTGAGGATCTTGCCGTCTGGCTGGCTGAATGGAAAGGCGATCCGAGGCCGAAGATCACCCGGCCTGTGGTTACGATCTTTGCCGGCGCCCACGGCGTCGCCGAACAAGGTGTGTCGGCCTATCCGAGCGCGGTCAACCGACAGATGGTTGAGGCGTTTGCGTCCGGCGGTGCCGCCATCAGCCAGCTTTGCGCCAGTCAGAGTCTCGGCCTCAAGGTGTTTGATCTGGCGCTCGATATGCCGACTGGCGACTTCACAGCTGGGCCGGCTTTGGAAGAGAAGGACTGCGCAGCGACGATTGCCTATGGCATGGAAGCCGTCGCCGGTGGCTCGGATCTGTTGTGCCTGGGCGAAATGGGGATCGGCAACACGACGGTTGCAGCAGCCATTGCCGCCGGCCTTTTTGGTGGAACAGGATCGGACTGGGCCGGCCGGGGCACGGGGGTCGACGATGCCGGTCTGAAGCGTAAATGCGAGGTGATCGATCAGGGTCTGGCGCTGCATCAAGACCGCCTCGACGATCCGCTCGAGGTTTTGGCGCGATTGGGCGGACGGGAGTTTGCCGGGCTCGCTGGCGCAATCATCGCCGCGCGCTACGAACGTGTTCCGGTGGTGCTGGACGGCTTCCCGGTGACCGCAGCTGCCGCAGTGCTGTTCAAGATGAACCCAGGCGCAATTGACCACTGCGTTCTGGGCCATGTCTCGTCCGAGCGCGGTCATCAAAAACTGGCGGACGCCATGGGGCTTGAGCCCATTCTCAGCCTCGGCATGCGGTTGGGTGAGGGCACCGGCGCGGCTCTGGCTGCCGGGGTCCTGCGCGCGGCAGTCGACGTCCACAACGGTATGGCCACCTTCGAGGAAGCCGGTATTTCCGGACCAGCCTGAAATTTGCCGCCAATACGAAAGCACTTGCCGTCAGTCATATGCGGGTATATGCCCGTAATATGATTCATAAGGATAGGACAGGTCTGCCATGCTTATGCGTGTCCTTGCGCAATGCCGCGCATCGGGCAACGCTCCACTATGACAACGCGCTGGGAGAGGCCGGGATCACGGTCACCATGTACCGTCTGCTGAAACGGGTTGATGCGCTTGAAACCCCGAGCCTGACCAACATGGCCGCTTCGATGGGACTCGATCGCTCAACGCTCGGCCGCAATGTGCGTGTGCTGGAGAAGCAGGGGCTCATCCGCATGGAGGCCGGCAAGGACAGCCGGATGGCCGTCGCGCGCTTGACCGAAGCGGGCCGCGAGACGCTCGAGAAGGCGCATCCATTATGGGCGAAAGCGCAGGCGGAGATGTCCGAACTGCTCGGCCCGGAGCCTGAAAAGATCCTGGCCGTATTGGCACGGCTGGGAAACCCCGAGATGCAAGACAACGATATCGTTTGGCAAGGCGGCAGGACATGAGCAACCCGACCACGCATTCCGCGACAGCAGAAAAAAGCAACACAATCGCCGGAGCGGCTCTGATCGCGCTGATCTGCGGTTCCATGATCATGTTCCTTTCGCTCGGCATTCGGCACGGGTTCGGGCTGTTCTTGCAGCCGATCAGCGCCGATCAGGGTTGGGGGCGTGAGACCTTTGCCTTTGCCATGGCGGTTCAAAACCTGGTCTGGGGCGCAACGCAGCCCTTTGCCGGCATGCTGGCGGATCGCTATGGCGGGAAGATCGTCACCCCTATTGGCGCCGTGCTCTATGTTGCGGGCCTCTATCTTATGTCCTCAGTTCAGGGTGAAGCGGTGTTCGTTTTCGCCGCCGGCATTCTGATCGGCGTGGGGCTGTCCGGCACGACCTTCCCAGTCATCTTTTCGGCCATCAGCCGTTTTGTCGCGCCCGAGAAGCGCTCGGTCGCCATGGGCATCGCCATGGCCATCGGCTCTTTCGGCCAGTTCGCGATGATGCCGATCAGCCTCGGTTTCATCAGCTGGCTCGATTGGCAGGGCGCTCTGATTGCCTTGTCGGCAATCATGGTGGTGGCGATCCCTCTGACATTCGGCATGCGGGCGCCGGACAACACCGCCGCGATGGCCAATCAGGCCGAAACCTCGGCATGGGCCGCGCTGGTCGAGGCGCTTGGGACGCGCGATTTCTGGCTGCTGTTTATCGGCTTCTTCGCGTGCGGCTTTCAGGTGGTGTTCATCGCCATCCACCTGCCGGCCTATCTTACCGATGGTGGTATTTCGGCGGGTGTCGCGACCACCACGCTGGCCCTGGTCGGGCTCGTCAACGTGGCCGGCACCTACTATGCCGGTCTTTGGGGCGGCATTTACCGCAAGCCGATGTTGCTGTCCTGGATCTATCTGGGCCGGGCCTTGGTGATTGCGGCCTTTGTCCTGTTGCCGCTTTCAGCCTGGTCGACCTACGCTTTTGGCATTGTCATGGGGCTGTTCTGGCTGTCCACGGTCCCGCTCACCAATGGTACTGTCGCCTCGGTCTGGGGCGTCCGGCATATGGCGATGCTCGGCGGGTTTGTGTTCTTTGCCCACCAACTGGGGTCCTTTGCCGGAGCCTGGATGGGCGGCTGGCTCTATGACCGCACCGGCTCGTATGATATGGCCTGGGCGTTGATGATAGCGGCCAGTATCCTTTCAGCTGTGGTCAATTGGCCGATCCAGGAAACACCGATGGCCGAACGCCGCGCCGCGGCACGAGCCTGAACAAGACCCGAAAGCCTGACGACGAACGATGAGCATCGCAGCCAAATCAGTCGCTCTCATTCTTGGTGCCGGTTTGCTCGCGGCGGTTTTCGCCGCTTGGCAGACCCCGGCCATGGCGCTTATGGTGACCGCTTTTCGCTATTGCTTCTAACCCTTTGGCTGCCCCTGAATCCGACATCGATGTCGACGCGCTGGAAGCGCTTTATGCCCGGGCGCTCGAAGCCGAGAAGGCTGACGCCCATGCAGAAGCCGCGTCGCTGTACCGCCAGATGCTGGAGATCGACCCCGATGACTGCGCAGGCGCCGGCGTAAGGCTGGCCGCCATCGGACAAGGCGAAACACCGGATCGTGCTTCACCGGCCTATGTGATGACGCTGTTCGACCAGCAGGCCGAGGCCTTCGACCACATTCTGGTGGATCAGCTTGACTATCACATCCCCGAGGAAATGGCGGCGGTGATCGACCAGCACGCACCAGGCCCCTACGCCCGTGCGCTTGATCTCGGTTGCGGCACCGGATTGATCGGCGTTCATCTCGGAGACAGGGCGGGACACCTGACGGGCATCGATCTATCGGAGAACATGGTCGAGCTGGCTGCCGCACGTGGCGTCTACGACGATCTCTATGTTGGTGATGTGCTGGGTTTTCTGGAAGAGATCGATGAGCCGCCCTGGGACTTGATCCTCGCTGCCGATGTTCTGCCCTATCTCGGTGATGTCGACGGACTGTTTCGCGGTGCGGCCCCCTGTCTGACACCCGCCGGCGCGCTGATATTCTCAACGGAGCTTCTGGAAGGGGAAGGCAGCTATCGGGTGTGCGAAAGTCACAGGTTCCAGCATCGCTCCGACTATCTGAGTCGCGAACTGGCCAACGCCGGATTCACTGTGACACGGGCGGAGCCGGCAACAATTCGCCAGGAAATGGGTGTGCCGGTAGCCGGCCAGATCATCCTCGCGCAGCGGGGCTGAGGAGCAAAGACCGGGACTTCGATCGCTCAGCCGGTCTTGCGGTACATGGGGTCGTTGGTTTCACCGAGTTCCGGTTCGACCGGCGCCGGATTGATCTTGTTCAGCGTCTTCATGACCCGTTCGCGCGGGAAGGTTGCGATCACCTCGGTGCCCTCCCGCAACTTGGAATTGATGCTGAACCGGCCGCCGTGCCGCTCCACGAGACCCATCACGATGGGCAGGCCGAGACCTGATCCTTCTTCAGCCGAATACATCGCCGCTGAGGATCGTCCGAAGGCTTCGAGCACAGTTGGGATCTCGTCTTCCGGGATGCCCGGGCCGTTGTCTCGTACTGAGACATATTGCCCGCCACCTGCCGTCCAGCCCACGGTAACGTCAATCACGCCACCAGGCGGTGTGAACTTGATGGCATTGGTGAGCAGATTGAGGATCACCTGACGCACCGAGCGTTCATCGGCCCAGAGCCGCGGCAGATCGTCTTCATAATGCTCGTTGATGATCATCCGCTTTTCCTTGACCCGCAATGCCAGCAGATGGCGGCAATCGGATGCGGTATCGACCAGTGACACGGCCTCTTCATTGAGTTCGTGCCGCCCGGCCTCGATCCGTGACAGGTCGAGGATCTCGTTGATCAGATTGAGCAGATGCTGCCCTGACTTGTGGATGTCGTTGCCATAGGTCTTGTAGGCTTCGACCTCGTGCTTTCCGAGGATCTCGTCCTTGAGGACCTCGGAAAACCCCAGGATAGCGTTCAATGGTGTGCGCAATTCATGGCTCATGGTGGCAAGAAAGCGCGACTTGGCGAGATTGCTCTGTTCCGCCCTGCGGCGGCTTTCATCGGAGATCGATTTTTCTTTCTCCAGTTCGCCGAACAACGCGTCTTTCTCAGCCCGCAAGGCCAGCATGCTGACCACACCGCGGTACAGCCGCTGCGCGATCAGGGCGAACAGAATCTGGGCGCCAAGGGTTATGACGGCCATGGCAGACGCGATCTCGCCACCCATCTGCCAATAGCGCAGCAGGATCGCCATCGTGATTGGTGCCGTGCCGGCGAGCACGGCCAATGGCAGGTAACTCGCCACAACGGTCCGCATCGCCAGCAGGATCAGCCCTGCCGCCAACGGGAATACCATGACAAGCTCGTTGTACTGCTGCATCGGCAGCAGAACGACCACGGCCCAGAGCGTCCCCGTGAAGAACTCGACCGAGACAAATCGTGCCCGCCACAGACGAGGCCGGAACTGCTCCGGTGAGACTTTCTCGAACTTTTGGCACGCCAGAATAAGCACGCCATTTGCAAAAAATGCCGCAACCAGCCAGGTCAACGCGCTGGTCGGCGGTGCATAGGTGGCGGCCGTTGCCGCCATGGCAAGCGCCAGCAAGAACGACACAGGAACGATCGAAAGCTGGTTCTTGCAGTAGATCGACAGCAGTTCGTGATCGAACTCGGGACGGATACCAATATCGGACGTCAGCCGCTCCCGCGCATCGCGCACCGCCGTGTTGGCGTTGCGTCGACCGCCGCGCTGGCGCAGTTCCTTCGAAATGTCGGTCGAAGCCGTCATTGTTGTGTCGGTCTGTCCGGACAAGCGATACGCCCGAGCATGCGGCTGCTCACGGGCGACCGATTAAGCGCTGTCCCACATTGACAGCGGCGTGGTTAACGTCGTCTTCAGAAGCGTGGTTAACGCCCTCATCCGACAGGAAGTTCATCGCATGGCAAGAGGCAGAACCGGCTTCTGGGCACGGCTGGGCCGACAGGCCATGCGATTTGCCGTACTCGGACTGGTCATCGCCGCCAGTGTCGTGGTCTTGTGGCTGACCCAGCCGCCCCCCTTTCAGGGCCGCGCATCTGTAGCTGATGGCGATACGATCGAGGTGTCCGGAGAGCGAATCCGTCTGGTCGGCATTGATGCGCCCGAATTCAACCAGCAGTGTCAGGCGGATGGACGGGCCTGGCCTTGCGGTCGTGAGGCAACCCGCTTCTTGAGGCGGATGATCTCGGGGCGGGAGGTCATCTGCAGGCCGGAAGGCACCGATCGGTTCCAGCGGGTACTCGCCGAGTGTTATCTTGGCGACCTGTCGATCAACCGCACGCTCGTGGCAGAAGGTTGGGCCCTGTCCTTCGGCGAATTCCGGTCCGAGGAACGACAGGCCGAACAGGACCAAAAGGGGCTCTGGCGCGGCACGTTTCAGCGGCCTTCTGGGTATCGGCGGGACAACCCGCGCGTCTCAAACGTACCTGGACTTGTATGGGGCAGCATGCGCCGCTGGTTTGGCGGAAGCGCAATGGGAGACTCACTCTGAATGCCGGTCGTTGGTCATTACGAAGGCAATGACAGCCTCGCCGGTCTTGCGACCGAAATGAACGTCTGCCGAATCTGCGTGAACACACCCTTGCGCAAGGCACTGCCGCACGAACCAAGACCCGTCGCGCAGCTCTCGTCAACCGCGCGCATCTGTCTTGCCGGACAGGCACCAGGCGCGCGCGTCAACGCATCCGGCCGGCCCTTCACCGATCCGTCCGGCGACCGGTTGCGCGCGTGGTTGGGGATGGAAGAGGCGGCTTTCTACGATGCACGGCAACTGGCGATCGTGCCCATGGGGTTCTGTTTTCCCGGGCTCGATGCCAAGGGCAGCGATCTGCCGCCGCGCCGGGAATGCGCTCGTCAGTGGCATGATGAGGTGTTTGCGCAAATGCCTCAGCTCGGTCTGATCGTGGCGATCGGTGCCTATGCGCAAGACTATCATCTGGGCAAGCGTCGGTGCACGTCTGTGACCGAGACAGTCGCCAATTGGCGTGTTTTATCGGCTGTTCCTGGACGCCTCGGGATCCGCGTCTGGCCGGTACCGCACCCGAGTTGGCGCAATACCGCCTGGCTCAAGAAGCACCCGTGGTTCGAAGACGAAGCCTTGCCGGCACTCAAGGCCGAAATCAGGAACTTGCGCTCGCCCGCACCTTGAGAAAACGCGCCATGCGCTGCGCGGCGTGCGGCGGCAGGGTACGAAACTGCGACAACAGACCGTCCATGGACGGTTGCACGCCGCCACTGAGCTTGACCCGATAGCGGACCAGACGCTCGAAAACGCTCTCGCTGACATCCAGAGCCCGGCAGATGATAACTAGCAGATCCATCCGGTCCTGCAGGATCATCTTCCGGATACGCTCAGGCTCAATCCCGCTGACGGCAGAGAATTCCTTGGTGATCGCCGATAGCAGCGACTTCATCGGACCATCGGGTTCGACATCACCAGAGTCTTGTCCGCGCTTTCCGAACGCGCTGCGCTGTTTGATCTGTTGGCCAACGATATTCTGCGCCGCGCTTGGCAGGTCCGTCCGGCGCGACAGGGAGTCCTGCAGTACCTCGTCGTCCGCAGCCCGTGTCGCCAGGACAGTGGCGCCATCATCCGAGAACTTGGCCCCTTCATTTGCCGAGACTGCATGCAGCACGTTCTGACTGCCGCGCTCCACAAGGACATCGGTCACCTGCGGGCCGAGCGAAGGACGACTTGCCATGGCGAGCATGTGGCTGTCGCCGCGCTTGTTGGCTACCGAAACAAGATCCCTGTCCGTCAGAACCTCGGAGTTCTGCAGCACCGGCGTGGCGACCTCGGTGGCCTCGTCGTGTGCCAGCTTGGACATAAGGCCATGCGGTGCGAACCCGACAGGTGCCAGTCGTTCGGCCAGTACCGTGCGGTCCTCGACTTCGACCGTTTCAGACACCTTTTCGAGCACCGATCCAAACAGCTCCTGAGTTTCCTCAGGGTGGCTGTCACTGGTCAGGAACAGATCGGTGATCGAATGCAACAACTCACGACGCTTGTCGCTGGATGGTTCCTGGGCAAGCGCAATCAGATCGGTTACGGCATTGGCTTGGAGCATGGTCACGCATTCTGCGAAGATTGAGTTCAACGCAAAGTCTAGGCAGAAAACTCTTTCATGTTTGTATATTTGCTGGCAGCCAGTTTGACTGACCCATTCATCGGTTCGGCAGTACTGGCCGACACTGCAAAGAAACAAACCAGAATATCACTTGCAGGGGGCAGGCGATGAACTCCGAAAACCAAGCACTTGATACGCTCAATGTGACTTACGCCGAGGGTGTAGCCACGATCACGCTTGATCGCCCCGACAAAATGAATGCGATCAACCGTCAGGTTCACGCCGATCTGCGCAGCTGTCTTGACCGCATTGAAACTGATCCGGCCATTCGCTGCATGGTCCTGACAGGGACAGGACGCGCATTTTGTTCAGGACAGGACCTCACCGAAGAACTCGATCCTGGGGCAGGGGGCGTACCTGATCTCGCACCGGCACTCGACCAGGATTACAACCCGTTGATCCGCCGTCTGACGGAACTGCCAAAGCCCGTCATCGCAGCAGTGAACGGCACAGCGGCTGGTGCGGGCGCCAATCTTGCGCTTGCCTGCGATATCGTGCTGGCTGCACGTTCGGCCGTGTTCATCGAAGCGTTTTGCCGCATTGCTCTTGTCCCCGATGTTGGCGGCACATGGATGTTGCCGCGGATCGTCGGCAGGCAACGCGCTCTGGCCATGATGCTGACCGGCGATCCTGTCGATGCTGAAACAGCGAAAGCCTGGGGCATGGTGTGGTCGGTACATGACGATGATGCGCTGGCCGATGCGGCCGGGACTTTGGCGACCAAATTGGCGAAAGGGCCGAC
>JBCDCP010000043.1:0-21453 GCA_039181495.1 Pseudomonadota bacterium
ATCAAAGCTCTTCAGTTCCGGCGCGCCAGACTGGTTGTTGGCCGGCAGAAAATCCATCAACCGCCGTATCTGCAGAACCGCGTCGACATCATTGTCCCAGGCCCCGTCGGCAATCGAAGACTTGGTGGTGTGAACAGATGCACCGCCGAGCTCTTCCGCCGTGACGGTTTCGTTGGTCACGGTCTTCACCACGTCGGGGCCGGTGACAAACATGTAGCTCGTATCACGTACCATGAAGATGAAGTCGGTCATTGCCGGTGAATAGACATCGCCGCCAGCGCACGGCCCCATGATGAGCGAGATCTGTGGAATGACACCCGACGCGATCACGTTGCGGTGGAACACCTCGCCATACCCAGCCAGCGCCGCCACACCCTCTTGAATGCGCGCGCCGCCTGCATCGAACAATCCGATGATCGGAGCCCGGTTGCGCAGGGCGAGATCCTGAACCTTCTGGATTTTTTCGGCATGAGCCTCGGACAGGGAACCGCCAAGAACGGTGAAATCCTTGGCAAAGACATAGATCGGCCGACCGTTGATGGTGCCCCACCCGGTGACCACACCATCGCCGGGAATGGTTGTCTCCTGCATGCCGAAATCGGTGCAGCGATGCTGCACGAACATGTCGAATTCGTCGAACGACCCTTCGTCGAGCAGCAATTCAAGCCGTTCCCGAGCCGTCAGCTTGCCACGTTTGTGTTGCGCATCAATCCGGCGCTGACCGCCACCAAGACGCGCCGCTACACGCCGCTCATCGAGTTTTTCGAGAATCTCTTTCATGCCGCCCGGCCCCTGCGTCTCACGCGTCACCTAAAGTCGGGCAGTCCTAGCCGCCCCGGCAACGAATTTCCACCGTCCATTCGGTGAAGTGTCACCGATCAAGCAGCAATATCGCTGCATCGAACTCGCGCCGCCGCTGAACACGCCGCTCAGTAGCCTCGGCATCTTCGCCCCACTGCGCGATGTTCCAATCTTCATCGACATGGGCTGCAGCCCAGACCGCGTCACCGTCGAGTGCCCCATCCAGCAGGGCGATCAGCAATCCCGCAGAACCGGTCAGCGTGACGATGCTGGCCGCGCCCGCCAATGCAAAATCATCCAGCGGCAGAAGGCGCTCTCGCACTATCTGCTGAAGGCCAGTGTCTTGTTCCACTGCGATAATGCCGGTTGCAGTCTTCATCACGGAACCGGTCGCCTGCTCGATATGCGCAATCACCGGATCCCAAGCCTTTGCCTGCAAAGCGACAAGCGCAGTCGGATGTTCAGCGCGATAACAGACAAGATCGCTCAGGATGAAGGAGGCGGTCTGGGCCGCCACCGCATCTCTTTCCTGGGATACGCCATCAAGCGCGGTGTTGACGATCCGTGTCACCGGCATCGCGCCGGGCACGATGTAGTCACCCTGGCTGCCCCACTCGGCTGCGAGCGTGTCCGCAATCTGGCTGCGAGGAACGATGATGGGTGCTTTGGCCGGGCTGCGCAGAGGTCGACCATCAAGCTGCAGTTCGAAACCATGCGGCACCGCCTCGATCGAAACTGTCTTGTAGAACCGCTTTGGCCGTTCGGCCTCCGCCTGCTTTCGTGCAAGCGCATAAGGATCGCTTGCACGCTGGGAGGCGCTCCCGGGATCATTTGGTGAATTGGTCATGTTCGGTCTTCGCCCGGCGCATCGTTGAACTGGGCGTCCAACAACCGCAGCAGATGGGGGTAGTCATCAGCAACATGCAAAGCGCCCGCTGGTCTGAGATGTGCTGCATCATGATAGCCCCAGGCGACTCCAATGGCCGGAATCTTGGCGGCTGACGCCATCTCCATATCGAAAACGGTGTCGCCGATCATGACAGCGCGAGCGGCGTCGATCCCGCTTTCCGACAACGCCTCAAACAGCATTGCGGGATGCGGCTTTGAGGGGTGATTGTCAGCGGTCTGTATGGTCACGAAGCGGCCTTGCAGGTCAAAGCGTTCGAGCACCCTGTCGACGCCCCGGCGCGACTTGCCGGTGGCGATGCCGAGCAAGACGTCATCACGTGCTGACAGCTGGTCCAACACATGATCCGCGCCCGGATAAAGGGGTTCATTATGTGCAGGATCAGACCGTAGTTCGAAGAACGCAGCCTTGTAGCTCTCGGTCAGACTATCGATTGTGGACTGATCAGCGCCAGTGAGAGCCTGCATGGCCTCGCGCAGTGACAACCCGACAATTGAGAGCGTTTCCTGGCGGGACGGCGGCTGTGCGCCGATTGCCGCAAAGGCACAGTCCATGGCCGCGACGATCATGTGCTGGCTATCGACCAGCGTACCATCAACATCGAAAACGACCAGCTTCACTGCGTCTTCCGTCCCGTCGTCACTGGTCGAGAACCTCCAGCATGGCCGAATCCTGATCCGCCGCCGAGAATCCGAAGAACGCGTTTGCCGCGTCCAGATGCGGCGGCAAGGGAGCCGTCACCTCCATCGGCGCCGCGGTTTTTGGGTGCCGGAAACGGATCATGCGCGCGTGGAGGTGCAATTGCTTTGCAAGCAGGCCCGGCATCGCTTCTGGCGCTCCGTACTTGATATCACCGAGGATCGGACAACCAATCTCGGCCATATGAACCCGCAACTGGTGCTGACGGCCCGTTACCGGCCTGAGAACAACCAGAGCCGCTGTCGCTGCGGCATGGTCGGCAACAGCATAGTGTGTCAGTGCAGTCTGGGCGCCCTCCTCGCCACGGCTCGCCGGCCGAACCTTGTCCTGTCCGCGCATGGGCGATTTCACCAGAGGCAGATCGATCGTCCCACGATCAGGTTGCGGCACACCGGCAACAACGGCCCAGTAGATCTTGTCCACCTGCCGTCCGGCCAGCGCCTTGCCGAGAGCCGCCGCACCTGAACGTTTCTTGGCACAGACCAGCACGCCTGACGTATCCCGGTCCAGCCGATGCACCAGCCGTGGCCGCTCGCCATGTTTCTCCAGTGCCGCCAGCATGCCGTCGATGTGTCGCCGGGTCTTTGATCCGCCTTGCACAGCAAGCCCCGCCGGCTTGTTGAGTATCAGGATATCCTTGTCCTCATAAAGCGTCATGTCAGCCAGCTCAGACGCATCGGACCTGCGCTGGCGCGGATCAGGCTGCGATCTCGGCGGCCCCTCCTCACCGGAATGAACAAGCTGCGGCGGGATACGGACTTTCTGGCCCGCTTTAAGCCGGTCCTGTGCTTTCGCCCGTGCGCCATCAACCCGCACCTGACCGGTGCGCAGCAGCTTCTGCAACGCACCTTGCGTGAGCGCGGGAAACCGGGTGCGCAGCCACCGATCGAGCCGCATGCCCGCTTCATCGGGACCAGTTGAAAGTGTTTCGGCCATCAGGCGACCGCGCGGACAATCAGAAAGCCCAGCATGCAGCCGCCAACAGACAACAGCACCGAGGCCAGAACATAAGCCGCAGCGAGTCCGGTTTCCCCGCGCTCAAACAGACTCAGCGCATCGAGCGAGAATGCAGAAAAGGTCGTGAACCCACCGAGGACGCCGGTGATCGCGAAAGCGCGCATAGCCGGTCCGCTGTCGCCGCGCTCGATCATGGCGAAGGCGAAAACGGCAATAAGGAACGATCCAACAACGTTGACGATCAGAGTGCCCCACGGAAACGCCGTTCCGAAGCTCGTGGTGGCCCAGTGTCCGACCAAGTAGCGGCCCATTGCCCCCAGAGCACCGCCAGCGGCAACCGATGCGAGAATCGAGATCAAGGCGCCTGTTCTCCGTCATTGGACGCAGCCCATTCAGCCCGCTTTCTGGCGAACCACTCAAGCCGCTTGCGGATATCCCGCTCGAAGCCGCGATCCGGCGGTTCGTAGTAGGTCTCCCGGCCCATGTCATCGGGGAAGTAGCTCTGTCCGGACATGCCATCCGCCATATTGTGGTCGTAGGCGTAGTCCGCTCCGTAACCCTGCTCTTTCATCAGCCGGGTCGGCGCATTGAGGATCGTCTTGGGCGGCGGCAGAGATCCGTGCTCCCTCGCCGACCGGCTGGCCGACTTGTAAGCGACATAGACGCCGTTCGATTTGGGAGCGACCGCGAGGTAGACGGCAGCCTGCGCGAGCGCCAGCTCGCCTTCCGGTGAACCCAGGAACTGAAAGGAGTCCCGCGCTGCAATCGTCATCGGCAGCGCCTGCGGATCAGCGAGACCTATGTCCTCGGATGCCATACGCACAAGCCTGCGTGCAACATAGAGTGGGTCTTCTCCGCCCGCGAACATGCGACACAGATAGTATAGCGCAGCATCCGGGTCGGAGCCCCGGATCGACTTGTGCAGCGCCGAGATGAGATTGTAGTGCCCATCCTTCGACTTGTCGTAGATCGGTGCACGCCGCTGGATCAGCTCCGTCAGCGCAGCGGTGTCAAAATCGTCGCCCTCGCGCGCGGCGCGCCACACATCCTCGGCCAGTGTCAGAGCGGCCCGGCCATCGCCATCGACCATACCGATCAGCGCGTCGCGGGCGTCATCGGTGAGTGGCAGGCCTTTGCCCATTTCATTTTCGGCGCGGGAGAGGATCGAATACAGAGCGTCGTGATCGAGCGCGGTGAGCACCAATACATGCGCCCGGCTGAGCAGTGCCGAGGTTAGCTCGAAGGACGGATTCTCGGTTGTCGCCCCGATCAGGGTAATCGTGCCGTCTTCCATCACGGGAAGAAAAGCATCGAGCTGTGCCCGGTTGAACCTGTGAATTTCATCGACGAACAGGATCGTGCCCTGCCCGACCGCCCGGCGGTCGCGCCCCTCAGCGAACAGCTTCTTCAGATCGTTGACGCCTGAGAAGATCGCCGAGACCTGCTCGAATTGCTGGTTCCCGGTTTGGGCAATGAGACGGGCCAGTGTGGTCTTGCCGGTGCCCGGCGGCCCCCACAGGATCAGGGAACCGAGACTGCCGCCTTCCAGCATACGGGTCAGAGTGCCATCCGGGCCGATCAGATGCTGCTGACCGGCCACATCGGCAAGAGTCTTCGGTCGCAAACGATCGGCCAGAGGAGCAGGCACGGCCTCGTCGAGACCGCCTGCCTCGAAGAGCGATTCCGCCGGCATGGCCTAGCCACCGAAAACGCTTGAGATCCGGCGCCCGCCCCGATTGATTTCAACGCGCCAAAGCCGCGAGGGTTGCGCTGTCAGCGCAGCGAGGTCAGATGTATCGGAAACGGAGCGGTCATTGACGGACAGCACAATGTCGCCGCGGGCAAGATTGATGGCACGGGCCGGCGAACGGCGTGCCACGTCAAGCACGACGACGCCCGTTTCAGGCAGCGACATGCCGATTTCCTCGACCAGTGCCGGAGAGAGATTGGCAACAGACGCACCAGCAAAAGGGGATGGCCCGTCAATCAGTCGGACATCGCGCGGCGGCGTCTCAGGCGCAGACCCCAGTGGCATTGACAGGGTCCGTTGCTGGCGGTCTCTCAGCACCGCCAATTCGGCTCGGTCGCCAAGACCACGGATAGACAGCCGGTAGCGCAGTGACTGCTCGTCGGCCACTTCCCGGCCATCGACGCTGAGAATGATGTCGCCAGGCCGGAGGCCGGCATCTTCGGCCGGGCTGCCGCGCCGTACCTCGGACACGATGACGCCAACCGGGCGAGACAAACCAAGCGAACGGGCGATTTCCGATGTCACAGGCTGCAACTGCGCACCGACCCAGGGCCGCTGAACCGGGGTCCCCTCAATGGCTGATGTGACCACCAGTTGGACCATCTCGGCTGGAATCGCAAAGCCAATGCCGATCGATCCGCCGTCACGGGAAAAGATGGCTGGATTGATGCCCAACAGCCGACCTGACATGTCAACCAGCGCACCTCCGGAATTGCCCCGGTTGATCGCTGCATCGGTCTGCAGGAAGAAGCCCATATCGTTGATGCTGGCCTGCGTCCTCGGCCGCGCCGATACAATGCCGCTGGTCACCGTCTGGCCGACACCGAACGGGTTGCCAATGGCAAGGACAAGATCGCCGACTTCCAGCGTATCGGACCCGCCAAACGCTACCGAAGGCAGGAGGTCATCGACGCCGCGCAGCCGCATGACAGCAAGATCGCTGCGCTCATCCTTGAGCAACACCTCGGCCTCGAATTCGCGTCGGTCGTTCAACGCAACGCGAATTTCCGTGGCACCATCGATGACATGGTTGTTGGTCACGACCAGACCATCGGCACCAACAATGACGCCGGACCCGAGCGAATTGACCACACGCTCGCGCGGCATGCCGAAATTCGGCGAGCCGAAGAACCGCTGAAAGAAGGGGTCGTCGAACATCGCCGGACGCCGCTGCTGAACAGTGCGGCTGGCGTACACATTGACCACAGCCGGGGCGACGGTTCGGACAACGGGCGCATAGCTGAGTTGGATTTGCTGGTCATCCTCCGGTGCTATACGCAATGCCTGTGCATTCACGTATGTCGGAAGGCTCAAAAGCACCGCCACCAGCATGGCGATGCCGGGCACAGAGGAATACCGAATCATCAAACAGCGCATGGCCAGGAGATAGGGATCAATCGACCTAGTGGCTAGCACGAGGTTGGGGCACGCACGAGCCCCATTCAATAAACCCGGAAAGCTGGCCTATGCCGGCGCAGCGGCCTCTTCGAACGCTTCCATGGCCTCGTTGCGTGCCCGATCCTCTGCGCCCTTGGCGTCCGCATCGCGGTCAACCAGCTCGATAACCGCTACGGGCGCATTGTCCCCATAGCGGAAGCCAGCACGCAGCACACGGGTATAGCCACCCTTGCGATCCTGATAACGGGGGCCAAGCGTTCCGAACAGCTTGCGGACGGCATCCTGATCACGGATCTGGCTGATCGCCTGACGGCGCGCATGCAGATCACCGCGTTTAGCTAGCGTAATCAGCTTGTCGGCGATCGGCTTCAGGTCTTTGGCCTTGGGCAGCGTCGTCACGATCTGCTCATGGGTGATCAGTGAAGCCGCCATATTGGCGAACATCGCCTTGCGGTGCGATACGCTGCGGTTCAGGCGGCGTCCAGATTTCCCGTGACGCATGGGTCTCACTCCGTTCTCGGGCGCGCCTCTCGGTGGCGCATTGAGGGGTCAGAGGAGCCTCCCGGCGGCCCTGCCCCGTCCCATCCTGTGGACTTAGTAGTGTTCTTCGTAGCGCTTGGCGAGGTCTTCGATGTTCTCCGGCGGCCAGCCGGTGACTTCCATGCCAAGATGCAGACCCATCTGGGCCAGCACTTCCTTGATTTCGTTGAGAGACTTGCGGCCAAAGTTCGGCGTGCGCAGCATCTCGGATTCCGTCTTCTGGATCAGATCGCCGATATAGACAATGTTGTCGTTCTTCAGGCAGTTGGCCGAACGCACCGAGAGCTCGAGTTCGTCGACCTTCTTCAGAAGTGCCGGATTGAATGCCAGATCGGGCACTTCCGGCTGCGCGGTTTCGGCCTTCGGCTCCTCGAAATTGACGAAGATCTGAAGCTGGTCCTGCAGGATGCGTGCAGCATAGGCCACGGCATCTTCCGGGGTCAGCGAGCCATCGGTTTCAAGCTGAAGGGTCAGCTTGTCATAGTCGAGGATCTGGCCCTCACGGGTGGCTTCCACCTTGTAGGAGACCCGCCGCACGGGACTGTACAGGCTGTCGACCGGGATCAGGCCGATCGGTGCATCATCGGGGCGATTGCGGTCCGCCGGCACATAGCCCTTGCCGGTGTTGACCGTGAACTCGATCCGGATCTCGGCGTTGTCATCCAGCGTGCAGAGCTGCAGATCCGGATTAAGGATCTCGACGTCGCCAACAGTCTGGATATCCGCTGCAGTCACCACACCAGGACCCTGCTTGCGCAACACCATACGCTTCGGGCCGTCGCCTTCCATCCGGATGGCGATGTCCTTGATGTTGATGACGATATCGGTGACGTCTTCGCGCACACCGGGGATCGAAGAGAATTCGTGCAATACGCCGTCGATCTGAACCGAAGTGACCGCTGCACCCTGCAACGACGACAAGAGGATACGACGCAGGCTGTTGCCCAGCGTCATCCCGAAACCGCGCTCAAGTGGTTCGGCGACAATGGTCGCCTCACGCTGCGGATCGAAACCCGGAGATACCTCAAGCTTGTTCGGCTTGATCAGCTCTTGCCAATTCTTCTCAATCACAGTGCGCGTCCCTTCCTGTTCGGACGGTTGCCTGGCCGTTTCAGAGTGCGCGGTCCGCCTTCCGCGCCCAAGAGCCCTCAATATTGGGCGAAACGGCTTCCGGACCCTTCAGTCCGGTCGATGGTTGCCCCGATCGGAAACCGGGGCCGGTCATTCAGACCCGGCGCTTCTTGCGCGGCCGGCATCCATTGTGCGGGATCGGGGAGACATCGCGAATCGAGGTGATCGCGAACCCGGCAGCTTGCAGTGCACGAAGCGCACTCTCGCGGCCTGAGCCAGGCCCCTTAACTTCCACTTCCAGCGTACGCATGCCGTGGTCCTGCGCCTTGCGGGCTGCTTCTTCGGCGGCCATCTGCGCAGCGAACGGGGTTGATTTACGCGACCCCTTGAAACCCATGCCACCTGCAGATGCCCAGGAAATTGCGTTTCCTTGCGCATCCGTGATGGTGATCATGGTGTTGTTGAACGTCGCATTCACATGCGCGACGCCCGAAGAGATGTTCTTGCGCTCGCGCCGTTTGACGCTGCGTGCGGCATCCTTGGCCATGTCTATAGAACCTTGATGTGAGGCGCTGTCTGAGCGCGCCGCTTACTTCTTCTTGCCTGCAATCGGTTTTGCCGGTCCCTTGCGGGTCCGCGCATTGGTATGTGTACGTTGGCCGCGCACCGGCAGACCGCGACGATGGCGCAGGCCCCGATAACAGCCCAGATCCATAAGCCGCTTGATGTTCATTGCAGTCTCGCGGCGCAGATCACCCTCAACCATGTAGTCGCGGTCGATCACTTCGCGGATCTGCAGCACCTCGGCATCGGTCAACTCGTTGATGCGCCGGGTCACCGGGATAGCGACCTTCTCGCAGATCTCGGTTGCTTTCTGCGATCCGATGCCATGGATATATTGCAGCGCGATCGGCACGCGCTTGTTGGTGGGGATATTTACCCCGGCAATTCGAGCCATGCTCTCAACTCCACGAGAACGTGTTTTGGCGACCGCGCCCAGTATCAGGAAGGCTGCAATCCCCATAGCAAAGGCGGTCTGGCACAGATGTACCAGCCCGCCTGATTGTCAATGCGACAGGAAGCGGTTGTCTAAGCGCTCCGCCGCCTGCCGTCAACCGCCCAGATAGCTGCTCTGCCAACCTTTTTTGGCACATCAGACAGGTCTGAGGGTGGCCTTCATCCACCCAGTGAATTCTGGATGGAACTTGTTACATCATCGATCGACTGCATGCCGTCGATGCTCTTGAGTTTGCCTGAGTCGGCATAGTGTGCGGAAACCGGAGCGGTCTGTTCGCGATAGGCGTGCAGTCGCTTTCGGAAGGACTCCGGATTGTCATCGGCACGCACCTGCCCTCCGGCAGCCAACGTCTCCTGCACACGGGTTTCCATCCGGGCCACAAGCGCATCTTCATCGACAGTGAGTTCGATGACGCCGTTCAGTTCGATTCCCTTGTCGCCGAGCATGGCGTCGAGGGCTTCTGCCTGCCCCACCGTGCGTGGAAAACCATCGAGCACGAATCCGTTTTGAGTGTCTGCATCGTCGAGTCGGTCAGCAATGATCGCAACGACAATCTCATCCGGCACCAGTCCGCCCGATTCCATGATCGGTTTGGCCTTGAGTCCGACCGGCGTCGATGCGGCCACAGCGGCACGCAGCATATCGCCGGTTGAGAGTTGTGTTGCTCCGTAATGCTCCTCGATGCGTTTTGCCTGCGTCCCCTTGCCGGCCCCCGGCGGCCCCAGCAGGATCAGTTTCATCGGCGTCGTCCCCCACGTAACTTCGATTTTTTGATGAGCCCCTCATACTGGTGGGCCAGAAGGTGACCCTGAACTTGCGAAACCGTGTCCATGGTCACCGCCACCACGATGAGAAGCGAGGTTCCGCCCAGATAGAACGGAATTCCTGAATAGCCGATGAGAAACTCGGGCAACAGACAGACGATAGCCAAATACCCTGCACCGAAGACGGTGATCCGCGTCAGCACATAGTCGATGTACTCAGCGGTCTTCTCACCAGGGCGAATCCCCGGAATGAAGCCACCATGCTTCTTCAGATTGTCCGCCGTGTCGGATGGATTGAACACGATGGCTGTATAGAAGAAGGCAAAGAAGATGATCCCGACAGCGTAGAGCGTGAGATAGAGCGGCTGGCCGTGACCCAGTAGCGCGGTCACCGTGACGAGCCACTCAGGACCCTGCCCGGCGGAGAAATTTGCCACCGTGACCGGCAGCAACAACAGCGATGAGGCAAAAATCGGCGGAATAACGCCGGCCGTGTTCAGCTTCAGCGGCAAGTGCGACTGATCGCCCTGGAACATCCGATTGCCGACTTGGCGCTTGGGATACTGAATAATCAGCCGCCGTTGAGCACGCTCGACATACACAATGACCACAACAACCGCGACCAGCATGACGAAAATGCCGAGAATCAGCGGGGTCGCCAGAGCACCCTGCCGGCCGAGCTCAAGCATGCCTGCCAGTGCACTGGGAATCGTCGCCACAATGCCGGCAAAAATGATCAGCGAGATGCCGTTACCGACGCCGCGTTGCGTGACCTGTTCGCCAAGCCACATCAGAAACACGGTACCGCCGACAAGCGTGATGACCGTTGTGATTCGGAAGAACCAGCCCGGATCGATCACCACATTGCCGGCACCCTCAAGCCCCAGCGCGATTCCATAGGCCTGGATGGCAGCAAGAAACACCGTGCCGTAGCGGGTGTACTGGTTGATCTGCTTGCGCCCCTGCTCGCCTTCTTTCTTGAGCTGCTCAAGATGCGGCGACACGGTGGTCAGCAGCTGCACGATGATCGCTGCGGAAATGTAGGGCATGATGTTGAGCGCAAAGATCGCCATACGCTCGACTGCACCGCCGGCAAACATGTTGAACATGCCCAGAATGCCGGAAGACTGGCGGCTGAAAAGGTCAGCGACCGCATCAGGATTGATGCCAGGCAGCGGAATATATGTGCCGATACGATAGACGATGAGCGCACCCAGCGTGAACCAGATGCGCTTCTTGAGTTCCTCGGCCTTGGCCAAGGCCCCGAAGTTGATATTGGCTGCAAGCTGTTCGGCTGCTGATGCCATTCTATGCTCCGGATCAGGTCCCGGGTCGGCGGTGGCTCAATGGTGCAGGCACCAGCACAACCAGGGTCAGTTCTTTATGTCCGACGTTATGTAGTCGGTTCAGCCCGGCCGCGCTACCGTAACAGCCCGCCACCCGGCTTCACGCATTCGCGCTCAGCCCGTGTTCTTTTCGTCTGCTTCGGCTTTTTCCTTTGGTGCCGGCTCGGCGGTGACAATTTCGACCGTTCCTCCGGCCTTCTCAACCGCGGCAACTGCCGACTTCGACGCGCCCGCGACCTTCAGTGTCAGCTTTGCCTTGAGTTCGCCGCGTCCGAGCAGACGCGTACCATCCTTGGCCCGCCGAATCACACCCGCTGCAATGAGGGTATCGGTATCAACAACCGAACCGTCCTTGAGCTTGCCGGCATCCACGGCAGCCTGCAGGCGATCGAGATTGACGGCATTGTAGCGGGTCGGGAACGGCACGTTGAAACCGCGCTTGGGCAGACGCCGATGGATCGGCATCTGCCCACCCTCGAATCCCTTGATGGCGACGCCTGAACGGGACTTCTGACCCTTGTTGCCGCGGCCACCCTGCTTGCCCAGCCCGGAGCCGATACCGCGACCAACACGCTTGCGCGGCCGGGTGGCGCCCTCATTGTCGCTCAACTCATTGAGCTTCATGGCTTTTCTCCAATATCGTCGGGCAACCAGATTGCCCTGAATCTGGCTCTTCGCTCAGCTTTCCTCAACGACCCGCACAAGGTGCTGCACCTTGCGGATCATGCCGCGCACTGCCGGTGTGTCTTACAGCGTGCGGCGACGATGCATCTTGTTCAGACCCAGCCCGACCAGTGTCGCGCGCTGGTCACCGGGACGGCGCATCGGGCTGCCGGTCTGTTCGATTGTAATGGTCTTGCCAGCCATGGCTTTGCTCCGTGATCCTTACGCTACGCGCCCTTACGACGCGTCCGCTTCAGCGCCAGCGTCGCGACGGCGCGCCTGCAGGGTGGATACCTTCATGCCACGCCTTGCGGCAACCGAGCGCGGGCTGTCTTCCGACCGGAGCGCTTCGAAGGTGGCACGCACCATGTTGTAGGGGTTGGACGAGCCAACCGACTTGGCGACGACATCCTGCACGCCGAGCGTCTCAAACACAGCACGCATCGGACCGCCAGCGATGATACCGGGACCTGGAGGCGCCGCCCGCAGGATCACCTTGCCCGCGCCGTGACGGCCATAAACGTCATGATGCAGCGTACGTCCTTCGCGCAAGGGTACGCGGATCATCTGGCGTTTTGCCGAATCGGTTGCCTTGCGGATCGCCTCAGGCACCTCGCGGGCCTTGCCGTGACCAAAGCCAACGCGACCGCTCTGGTCTCCAACCACGACAAGCGCAGCAAACCCGAATCGGCGCCCGCCCTTCACCACCTTGGCAACACGGTTGATGTGCACCAGACGGTCGACGAACTCGTTATCGGCCTCTTCGCGGTCACGGCGCTGGTTTTGCCGCTGATTGGATCGAGGATTGTTTGCCATCTTGCCTGTTCCAGTCGTTCCAGTCTGTTGCGGGAGCGCCTGCTCCCTGGCCCCGGTTCACCCAAGGGCGATCAGAATTTCAATCCAGCTTCACGCGCGCCATCGGCCAGCGCCTTGACCCGTCCGTGATAGAGGTACGCGCCGCGGTCGAACACCACCTCGGTGACGCCTGCCTTAGCCGCCCGCTCGCCGACCAGCTTGCCCACCGCAGCAGCAGCATCGGTGTTGCCGCCGGCCTTGAGCTTGCCCTTGAGGTCCTTCTCAAGCGACGAGGCCGCCGCAAGGGTCACACCCTGCACGTCGTCGATGACTTGTGCGTGGATGTTCTTGGACGAACGGAACACCGAAAGCCGCGGACGGTTTGACGCGTTGCGCTTCACCGTCTGCTTGATCGAACGACGCACCCGTTGTGCCCGTTTCTGCCGCAGAAGCTGATTGCCAGCCATGGCCCTGATCCTCAAATCCCGTATAGCTCGCGCTGTGGCGCGCCGTTATTTCTTCTTGCCTTCCTTACGAGCGATGTACTCGTCGGAATATTTGATGCCCTTGCCCTTATAGGGTTCCGGCTCACGCCATTTGCGGATGTTTGCCGCAACCTGGCCGACACGCTGCTTGTCGATGCCCGAAACAATCACCTCGGTGGGTTTTGGACATTCGATCTTCACATCGTCCGGAATCTCGAAGTTGACATCGTGGCTAAGGCCCAGCGCCAGTTGCAGGTTCTTGCCCTGCACGGCGGCACGATAGCCGACGCCATTGATCTCAAGCTTGCGCTCGAAACCCTTTTCGACGCCCTCAATCAGGTTCGAGACCAGGGTCCGCGACATACCCCAGGCAGACCGCGCCTGCTTGGACTTGTCGATCGGATCGACCTTGAGTGCGCCCTCTTCCATCGAGATCAGCACCTGATCGACCAGGGTGACGTCGAGTTCACCCTTGGGGCCCTTGGCCGAAACCGTCTGGCCATTCACATCGACTGTGACGCCCGAGGGGATTTCAACCGGTTTCTTGCCGATACGAGACATAACCCTGTTCCCGTGTCCTGTTGCTTGCCGCGATACGCGCTTGTGCCTTCGGTCAGAAGACCTGACACAACACCTCGCCGCCGACATTCTCTTCACGCGCCTTCCAATCCGCCATCACGCCCTTCGGCGTCGAGACGATGGAAACGCCCAGACCATTGTTCACCGATGGCAGGCTGCCAACCGAGCTGTACACACGACGGCCCGGCGTCGACACCCGCTGGATTGAACGGATTACCGGTGAGCCATCGAAATACTTGAGCTCGATATCGAACTCCGCCTTGCCGTTGTCGTAGTCGGTGCGTGAGAAACCACGAATGTAGCCCTCATCCTGCAGCACCTTCAGCACCCGCTCCCGCAGCCGGGAAGCCGGTGAAGTCACAATCGACCTGCCGCGCATCTGAGCATTGCGGATGCGTGTCAGCATATCGCCGAGAGGATCATTGATCGCCATTGTCCGGGCTCCCCTACCAGCTCGACTTCACAATGCCGGGCACGAGGCCCTGCGACGCCAGTTCGCGCAGCGCGATACGTGACATTTTCAGCTTGCGGTAATAGCCGCGCGGACGCCCCGACACCTCGCACCGGTTGCGCATCCGTGTCGCAGAACCATTGCGCGGCATCTCGGCCAGCTTAAGCTGTGCCTTGAAGCGTTCTTCCATGGGCAGCGACTCATCAGTCGTGATCGCTTTCAGCGCCGCGCGTTTGTCCGCATAGCGCTTGACCAGCTTCCGCCGCCGCTTGTCTTTTTCGACCATCGCTTTCTTGGCCATCAGTCTGCTCTCCTTGTTCCCGCTCGCAGCCGTGTCGATCAGGCGCGAAATGGGAAATTGAAGTTCTTCAGAAGCGCATGCGCCTCTTCATCGGTCTTGGCGGTGGTACACACGATCACGTCCATCCCGATGATGTTGTCGACCTTGTCGTAGTCGATCTCGGGAAACACGATGTGTTCTTTGATGCCCATGGCGAAGTTGCCGCGTCCATCGAAGCTCTTCGGGTTCAGACCGCGGAAGTCACGTACACGCGGCAGCGCAATGGTGACGAGGCGATCCATGAACTCAAACATCTTGTGTTTGCGCAGGGTGACTTTCGCACCCAGTGCCATGCCTTCGCGCACCTTGAAGCCGGCGATCGACTTACGCGCCTGAGTGGTCACAGGCTGCTGACCGGTGATCAGCGCAAGGTCGGCCACTGCGGATTTGACCCGCTTGGAGTCACCCACTGCCTCACCGACACCCATGTTGACGACGATCTTCTCGACCGTCGGCACCTGCATCACATTGGCGTATTCGAACTGCTCCAGCATCGCCGGGCGCACCACATCGGCGTAGTGTGCCTGCAGCCGGGGCTTGTAAGCTGCCTCAGCCATCGATGGTCTCTCCCGAACGCTTGGCGAAACGCACCTTCCGCCCGTCTTCCAAAATCTTGAACCCGACCCGGGTCGGCTTGCCGTCCTCGGGATCCTCGATCGCCAGGTTGGACAGATGGATCGACGCTTCCTTGGCGATGATCCCGCCTTCCTTCGCCGCCGTCTGCCGTTGATGGCGACGCACCATGTTGATGCCACGCACCAGGGCGCGGTCCTCTTTCGGGCGCACTTCGATCACCTCGCCTGTCCGGCCCTTGTCTTTGCCGGTCAGCACGACGACGCGGTCGCCCTTCTTGATCCTCGCAGCCATCTCAGCCTCGTCCCATCCAAACAGTCTCGGCAATCACAGCACTTCTGGTGCCAGTGACACGATCTTCATGTGGTTCTTGCCACGCAATTCGCGGGGAACCGGGCCGAAGATACGTGTGCCGATCGGCTCCTTGTTGTTGTTCACCAGTACAGCGGCATTCCGGTCGAACCGGATCACGCTGCCATCGTTGCGACGGATGTCCTTGGCGGTGCGCACAACGACTGCCTTCAGAACATCACCCTTTTTGACGCGGCCGCGCGGAATAGCTTCCTTGACCGAAACCACGATGATGTCGCCAACCCGGGCATATTTGCGCTTCGACCCGCCCAGCACCTTGATGCACATGACGCGACGCGCACCGGAGTTGTCAGCGACGTCGAGCTGGCTCTGCATCTGGATCATGACTGACCTCTTTTTCCTGCTCCGCCGCGTGTTCCGATGACCATCGGGAACCCGCGTCGCGCGAAAATCCCGTTAGCTCGCGGCGCTATCCGCCACCACCGTCCAGCGCTTTTGACGCGAGATCGGCGCACATTCTTCAATCCGCACCTGATCACCGACCTTGAACTGGTTCTCGGCATCATGAGCGTGATATTTTTTCGTCCGCCGCACTGTCTTCTTAAGCAGCGGATGGGTGAAGCGGCGCTCAACCTGAACGACAATGGTCTTGTCGTTGGTGTCGCTGACCACAGTGCCCTGCAGTGTTCTCTTTGGCATCCTCGTCGACCCTTAGCTCGCAGCCGCCTGGCGGTGTTTCTCAGTCATGATGGTCTTGATGCGCGCGATATCGCGGCGCACCTTGCGCATCTGCACAGTGTTCTCAAGCTGCCCCGACGCCTGCTGGAAGCGCAGATTGAACTGCTCCTTCTTCAGCTTCAGCAGCTCCTCGGAGAGCTGATCCGGCGTCATCGCCCGTACGTCTTCGGCCTTCATCGCCTGAACTCCTATTCGCCCATCCGGCTGACGATCTTGGTGCGAACCGGCAATTTCGCGCTGCCCAGACGAAGCGCCTCGTGGGCGACTTCCGGCGGCACACCATCGATCTCGAACATGATCCGCCCGGGCTTCACCACGGCGGCCCAGAATTCGACCGAACCCTTGCCCTTACCCATACGCACTTCAGTCGGCTTTTTGGTCACCGGCAGATCAGGGAAGATTCTGATCCACACGCGGCCCGCACGCTTCATGTGACGCGTGATGGCACGACGCGCAGCCTCGATCTGGCGCGCAGTCACCCGCTCGGGCTCAAGCGCCTTGAGGCCGTACGCACCGAAATTCAGCGCCGATCCCCGGTGGGAAATCCCCTTGATGCGCCCCTTGTGCATCTTCCGGAATTTTGTCCGCTTCGGCTGAAGCATCGTCTCTACCCTCTCGATCGCGAGCCCGCCCAGCGGCCTCGCGCCAAATCTCAATTCCTGTTAGCGGCGACCCGCCGTAGCTCCGCCCTCAAGCGCCCGCTTCTCGGATGCCAGCGGGTCGTGCTCGAGGATTTCGCCCTTGAAGATCCAGACCTTGACGCCGTTGGTGCCGTAAGCGGTGTGCGCGGTCGCGGTGCCATAATCGATGTCCGCACGCAGCGTGTGCAGCGGCACACGGCCCTCGCGATACCATTCCGTCCGCGCGATTTCTGCGCCGCCAAGACGACCGCCACAGTTGATCCGGATGCCTTCGGCGCCAAGCCGGATGGCCGACTGCACCGCCCGCTTCATGGCACGCCGGAACGAGACGCGGCGCTCAAGCTGCTGGGCAATGGACTCGGCAACCAGCGTTGCGTCCAGTTCGGGCTTGCGCACTTCAACGATGTTGAGATGCACTTCCGAATTGGTCATCTCGCTCAGCTTGCGGCGCAGACGCTCGATGTCCGCACCCTTCTTGCCGATAACGATGCCCGGGCGTGCCGAATGAATGGTAACGCGGCACTTCTTGTGCGGACGCTCGATCACGATTTTGGCCACCGCAGCCTGCTTCAACTGCTTCTTCAGCCATTCGCGGATCTGCATGTCCTCATGCAGCAGCTCGCCATATTCAGGGCGATCCGCATACCAGCGCGAATCCCATGTCTTGTTGATGCCCAGGCGAAAGCCAATCGGGTTGATCTTCTGTCCCATTAGGCGGCCTCCTCGACCTGGCGCACGACAATGGTGAGGTTCGAAAACGGCTTCATGATGCGGCCGACGCGGCCACGTGCCCGCGGCCGGAAGCGCTTCATGACAATCGACTTGCCGACATAGGCCTCGGCAATGACCAGATCATCGACGTCGAGATCATGGTTGTTCTCGGCGTTGGCCACAGCACTTTCGAGCGTCTTTTTGACATCCCGTGCAATCCGCTTGCGCGAGAAGGTCAGGTCGGCCAGTGCCGTATCCACCTTCTTGCCACGGATGAGTTGCGCAACAAGGTTGAGCTTCTGCGGGCTGATCCGCAGATTACGGCACACAGCCTTTGCCTCGTTGTCCGCAAGCTTGCGGGGTTTGGATGGCTTGCCCATCGTTACTTCCTCTTGGCCTTCTTATCGGCGGCATGGCCGTAATAGGTCCGGGTCGGCGAAAACTCGCCAAACTTGTGGCCGACCATGTCTTCGGACACTGCCACCGGCACATGCTTCTGGCCGTTATGGACGCCGAAGGTGAGGCCGACGAATTGCGGTAGGATCGTTGAGCGCCGGCTCCAGATCTTGATCACATCATTGCGGCCTGACTCGCGCGCAGCTTCTGCCTTCTTGAGCAGGTAGCCGTCGACGAACGGGCCTTTCCAGACTGAGCGTGACATCGCGCCTTAGCCCCTTCTCTTCTTCTTGGAGTCGTGCCGGCTCCGGAGGATGTACTTGTCCGTCGCCTTGTTCGACCGTGTCCGCTTACCCTTGGTCGGCTTGCCCCATGGCGTCACCGGATGACGACCGCCCGAGGTCCGGCCCTCACCACCACCATGCGGGTGATCGACCGGGTTCATCACAACGCCGCGCACGCTGGGGCGCTTGCCGGCCCAGCGCTTGCGCCCGGCCTTGCCCATATTGGTGTTCATGTGATCAGGGTTCGAAACGGCGCCGATGCTCGCCATGCAGCGCGCCGACACGACACGTGTCTCGCCCGACTTCAACCGCAAAATAGCGCGGCCCTGGTCGCGTCCAACCAGCTGAACATAGGCTCCAGCCGAACGCGCAATCTGGCCGCCCTTGAGCGGCTTGAGTTCGACATTGTGGACGATCGTGCCGATCGGAATGCTGGCCAGCGGCATTGCGTTGCCCGGCTTCACATCGACCTGCTCACCCGACTCGACCTTGTCGCCGACACTCAAACGCTGTGGCGCCAGGATGTAGCTCTTCTCGCCATCCTCATAGTTGATCAGGGCGATGAAAGCCGAACGGTTGGGATCATATTCGAGACGCTCAACAGTCGCCTTCACACCGGCCTTGCGGCGCTTGAAGTCGACCATGCGATACAGCCGCTTATGGCCGCCGCCACGACGACGTGCCGTAATACGCCCGGTGTTGTTGCGCCCGCCCTTCTTGGTCAGACCCTCAACAAGCGTCTTTTCCGGATCGCCCTTCCACAGACCGCCGCGATCAACGATCACAAGCTGGCGCTGGCCCGGCGTCGTCGGATTGAATTTCTTCAGTGCCATGGTTCCAGCCTCAGAGTCCCGTGCTCACGTCGATGCTGTGGCCCTCTTCGAGGGTCACGATTGCCTTTTTGACGTCGCTCTGCCGTCCAACGCGCCCGCGGAAACGCTTGGTTTTGCCTTTGCGTACCAACGTATTGACGGATTTCACCTTCACAGAGAACAGCGCCTCAACCGCCTCTTTGATCGCCGGTTTGGTGGCCGTCGAAGAAACGTTGAACTGCACCTGGTTGTACTCGGACGCCATCGTCGCCTTTTCGGTGATCACCGGCGAGCGGATGATGTCGTAGTGGTGTGCCTGGGCGCTCATTTGAACCGCGCCTCCAGCGCTTCCACAGCCGCCTTGGTAAGCACTAAGCTGTCACGGCGGAGAATGTCGTACACATTGATGCCCTGCACCGGCAGAACATCGACGCCTGGCACGTTCCGGGTTGCCCGTGCAAAGCCCTCGGTGACCGTCGCGCCATCAATGAAGAGCGCCGTCGAGATGTTCATCTTGGCCAGATGATCGGTGACTGCCTTGGTCTTGGCGTCTTTCATCTCGACCGAGTCGACCACAACCAACTTGCCGTCCTTGGCCTTTGCCGACAGGGCATGCTTCAGAGCCAGAGCCCGCAGTTTCTTCGGCAAGTCGTGCGCATGGCTGCGCGGATGCGGCCCGAAGGCGCGTCCACCACCGACAAAAATGCCGGCCCTACGCGAACCATGCCGCGCACCACCGCCACCCTTCTGGCGGCCGAACTTCTTGCCTGTGCGCGAGATTTCGGCCCTGTTTTTGACCTTGTGCGTGCCCGCCTGGCGCTTGGCCAGCTGGTAACGCACCATCCGGTGCAGAATATCGGCACGTGGTTCGAGGCCGTAGATTCCGTCGTCGAGATCGACAGAACCGGACTTCTTGCCTGCCAGGGAGATCACGTCGAGCTTCATTGTGCTTCTCCCTGATCACCGGTTTCCGGTGTCTCAGCAGCCGTTGCTTCCGCAGCCTCAGTCGCTTCAGCAACCGCTTCCGGAGCCGGCGTGTCATTGGCCGGCTTGGTGTCAGCAGCCGGACTGCCATCAACCGGTTTGATGAACGCACCAGGGAACGGCACACCCTCAGGCAGTTTCTTCTTCACGGCATCGCGCAGCGTGACGTAACCGCCTTTGGAACCGGGAATAGCACCACGCACCATGATCAGACCGCGGTCTTCATCGACCTGAACCACTTTCAGGTTCTGGGTGGTGACGCGTTCCGAGCCCATATGCCCGGCCATCTTCTTGCCCTTGAAAACCTTGCCAGGGTCCTGACATTGGCCGGTCGACCCATGCGCGCGGTGTGAAACGGAGACACCATGCGACGCACGCAGGCCGCCGAAATTATGCCGCTTCATGGCACCTGCGAAGCCCTTACCGATCGAGATACCGGTGGCGTCGACAAACTGACCAGGCACGAAATGACCAACCGTCATCTCGGCGCCCACATCGATCAGGTTGTCCGGCGAAACCCGAAATTCGACGAGCTTCCGCTTCGGTTCCACATGAGCCACAGCGAAGTGCCCACGCTGGGCGCGCGGCGTGTTCTTGGCCTTGGCGCGACCGACGCCGAGTTGCAGCGCGGCATAGCCATTGCCGTCTTCGGTGCGCTGCGCCACGACCTGACATTGATCCACTTTCAGCACCGTGACCGGGATATGTTCCCCGGTTTCGGTGAAGATGCGGGTCATGCCGACCTTCTGCGCAATCAATCCAGAGCGCATGACAATGCGTTCCCTTCCAGCCTCAGAGCTTGATTTCGACGTCCACACCGGCAGCGAGGTCGAGCTTCATCAGCGCGTCCACGGTCTGGGGTGTCGGGTCGACGATGTCGAGCAGGCGCTTGTGAGTGCGCATCTCGAACTGCTCACGGCTCTTTTTGTCGATGTGGGGCGACCGGTTGACGGTGAACCGCTCGATCCGCGTCGGAAGCGGGATCGGGCCACGCACTTCAGCGCCGGTGCGGCGTGCAGTGTTGACGATCTCCTTGGTGGAGGTGTCCAGCACGCGGTGATCGAACGCCTTCAGGCGAATGCGAATGTTCTGGCCGTTCATTGGTCTTGTCCCAAGCGATTGCCAAAAAGAAGCGGTGCGCCAGCTTCATTGCCGACGCACCGCGTGGTCCTTCGTCCGTTACTCGATGATCTTGGCGACGACGCCGGCACCAACGGTGCGGCCACCTTCGCGGATCGCGAAACGGAGCTTCTCTTCCATGGCGATCGGCACAATCAGCTCAACCACCATTTTCACGTTGTCGCCAGGCATCACCATCTCGGTGCCCTCAGGCAGCTCGACGATACCGGTCACGTCAGTCGTCCGGAAATAGAACTGCGGACGGTAGTTCTTGAAGAACGGAGTGTGACGGCCACCCTCTTCCTTGGTCAGGATGTAG
>JBCDCP010000044.1:0-20722 GCA_039181495.1 Pseudomonadota bacterium
CCTGCGCCATTACCGCCGGCAATGTCGGTCCGCAGGCTGTCGCCAATCGCCAGAACGCGCTCTAAGGCGATATCGCGTTGCGAGGCATCAGAGATCTGACGCAAAGCCTGGCTATAGGCCGGCGCATGCGGTTTACCGGCCCACACTACCGACCCGCCCTGTTGCTCGTAGCGCTCGGCAAGCGCACCAGCGCAGTAGACCAGCCGATCGCCTCTTTCGACGACGAGGTCGGGATTGGCGCAGATCATTGTGAGACCGCGATCACGATACCGCGCCAGCAGACCGTCATAGTCTTCAGGGGTCTCGGTGTCGTCATCGATCAACCCGGTAACCAGGGCGATGTCGGCCTGCTCCGGTTCGGCCAACACGATGTCCAGGCCGCCATAGATCCCATTGTCACGCGGCGGACCGAGATGGTGGACCTTCTTGCCCGGCGTATCGCTCAGCAGCGCTCGAGTGAGGTCCCCAGAGGTCACCGTGGAGTCGTAAGCCTCGGTCGGCACACCAATTTGCGTCATCTGGGCCTGGACGCCATCGCTCGGCCGCGGCGAGTTGCTCAGCATCACCACGACGCCGCCCGAGCGGCGAAATGCCATCAACGCCTCGGCGGCATCCGGCCAAGGGCTGACACCATTATGGACGACGCCCCAGATGTCGCAGATCAGCGCATCATACTGCCCGGAAATGGCATCGAAGCCGTCAAGAGGTTGGATCATGGGGTGCGGTTTGCGGACTTATTCGGCGGAGGCGGCAATCTTTGCGGGGCCGGACGTGCTCTCAGCGACTAGGTCGGCACGCACCGGCCGCGGCGGCGAGAACAGATAGCCTTGTGCCAGTCTCACATCGTAGTCAATCAGGTCGATGACCTCGCTCTCACGCTCGATCCGTTCGGCAACGAGTTCTATGCCTGACCGCGCCAGCAGGTCGCTTATGTCAGCGGGATGGATGTCACGCGCTATGCCGGAGTTGGCCACCAGCAGCGTGGCTGCCGGCACCTTCACGAAGCGGACATGGCGCGCGGAAAGAGCCACCGCGTCGAACGACAGTTTGGCAACATGGTCCATGGAGAAGCGGAAGCCAAAGTCGGCCAGTTGATCGAGAGTAGTTTGCTCAAGCGGACCGAGATTCTCGAAATCGGCCTGGGTCATCTCCAGCATGATTGAACCGGCGACAGCACTGTTGTGTTCAGCCAGTTCAATAAACTGTCCCGAGAACCTCTCATCAAGCAGGGTATCGGCAGCAATATTGATGAACAGCCCGACTTCGCGATTGCGCGACATCAGCCGCCGGGCGATCTGCATGGCATTGACGAAGATCATCGCGTCAACCGCCGCCATCAACGCGGTGCCACGAAGCGCCGGCAGAAACTCGGGCGGCGTCATGAGTTCGTCGTCTTCGGTACGGAGCCGCGCCAGAGCCTCGTAATACCGCACCTTGCGCTGTGGCAGCGTCACCATGGGCTGAAGGAAGAGCTCCAGACGACCTTGATCGAGCGCCGACTTGACCAAGTTGCGGATGTCTTCATCGGCGAGGTCGGCGAACTTTCCCTCGCGCTGGGCAGGTGCAGCCGGCTTGTCCGCAGGTGTGCTTGCCGCTTCGTCGCGATAGAGCGGCGTCACGTTCGGTGATTCCATATGGGGCTGACCGGCGCTCTCACCGGTCTCTTCGCCCACAGGCTCGTTTGCCGTCTGGTCCGGGACTGCGGCCAACTGTCCGACATTGGCCTGCAGTGGAGGCGCCGCTTCGACAGTCAGACCTTGCTCGGCAATGTCCCGCAACCGTTCTTCAATGCGCTGCAATTCATGCATCAAGGGCAGCACACGCTCATCTACGGAGTCTTCAAGCCGGTTGGAGATACCGACTTCGAGGTCTGCCATACGCATCGACAGGTTGCTCATCTCGCGTGAGACCTTGCCGGAAGCCGACCCGATGTCATCGAGACGTGTGGTTAGTTCCCGAATGTCGCGCCGCCGCGAGCCGATCACCTGCGCGACCAGCATCACCGCCAGAGCGGCAACACCGATCCAGCCAGCCTCCATGAGAGGGAGCCCTGCAGAAAAGTAGAGAACAGCGGACACCGAGGCCGCGATAACGACCATCGAACCCGCAATCAGCCAGCCGGTCAGACTTGCCATTACGCCCCACTCATTTGGTGGCATGCCGCTTTACGGCCTGCGTCAGCTCCACGCAGACCGGTGTCAGGAACGAATCTGCAGAGGCAGTCTAGTGAAAAGTGGGGCAGATGCCACCCTTGCTACCGACACCTCACAGTTAGCAACACAGTAGAACATCAAGCACCAGCAGTATCGCGCTGAACAGCATTGCCGGGGCAAGACCAACGGGTTCGAATACACGCTCAGTTGCGCATTAAGCCGAGAATGCACGCCACCGCATTCAGCGCCATCAGGCTGATGTGTCGCTGGCTGGTCAGACTGTCAGATACGCATTGGCACGCATGAGCGCACGGTTGCACCGGTACGACAGGGGGCAGACATTAGGAGATCAACGCCTGGTCTCCACGCAAACCACCACCCAGGTTGGCCTGCGGGTGTCGGGCGGGCGCGGCTTGGTCACTGCAAAGGACGGGTCGCCGATCGCGGTATGGGCCACCGCCGGGGCCCCATGACGATCCCTCGGCCGCAAGCCTGCCCGCTCTTGCAAGGGAGGTTGGCGATGTCCCGTCACACAAATCCGTTCCGCGTTCAAAACAACTTGCAGAAGGTGGTCGGCAGTATCGGATACGCCATCATTCTTGGCCTGGCCTTGGTCAGTTTTGTTGGCGCGTCAGCGGTCGCGCAAAATGCGCCGCGATCTCAGTTCGAGTTGTTTGACGATACGGACTTCTTTGGTGGCGACCTGCGCACGATCAAGGAAATCACGTTGCAAGCTTGCCAGACAGCTTGCGCAGATGACCAAGCTTGTCGCGCGTTCACCTACAACGTCCGCGCGAGATGGTGTTTCCTCAAATCAGCGGATGTCGAGCGCAAGACCTTTGAAGGCGCCATATCGGGACTAGTCGTTCGGACAGGCGGTGGCTCGCTCGACGAACTTGGCGGCGCAGCTCTCGGTCCGGCACCGGCCCTCGCCTATGTGCCACGATATCAGGCGCAGGAAGCACGGACCCTGTCGCGAAACCTGGCAAGGGCGGCGCGCGATGTGCCGCCAACGCAGCTCGACGAGTTCACCCGAGGGGCTCAGGATGCCCTGTCGCGCGGCGACCCGATGCTCGCGGCTTCTCTGTTGGCACAGGCAGCCGGGCTTGATGCCAACCGCGCCGAGATATGGATTGCCTTGTCTGAGTCCAGCCTCGCCGCCTCCCGCGCTGGTCAGAATGTTGACTACGACATGCAGCGTCAGGCTATCTCCGCGGCGCTCAACGGCTATCAACAATCACGCAGCACACAAGCACGCGCCCGCGCGCTCGGTGCCCTGGCGCGCGCACTTGAAGCCAGCAACCAAAGCCGCCCCGCACTGGAAGCCTATAAGGGATCATTGGCTCTCACCGATGACCGCGATGTGGCGCGCCGTTTTGCAGCCTTGCGCGAGACCAGTGGCTTCCGGATCGTCAATCACCGGATCGATTCCGATACCGAAACACCACGTGCATGCGTCGAGTTTTCCGAGGCGATCGATGAAACCGTCGATGACTACCGGCCCTATCTGCGCATCGACGGCGCGGCACCGGAAGATCTGACCGCCGAGGGACAGCAGGTCTGCATCGGTGGCCTCGCACATGGCCAGCGCTATCGGGTTCAGGTCAACGAAGGTCTGCCCTCGTCAGTGAACGAACCACTACTGGCGACCGTGACTCTTGATCTTTATGTACGCGACCGCAGTCCGAGCGTGCGCTTCACAGGCGATCGCTACGTTCTGCCAACCGGCATGCGGCCGACCATTCCCGTGGTCAGTGTCAACACAACGACCGTGGACCTGTCGCTGTATCGGCTGCCGGAGCGCGCGGTCGCCGAACGGATTCGCTCAGGCAACTTTGGCGGCCAGCTCTACGGCTACGAAAGGCAACAGCTCGGCGAGGAGCTTGGTGTCGCGATCTGGTCGGGCACACTCAGCGTGGAGACCGAACTCAATCGCGAAGTGATCACCGGCATTCCGGTGGAAGGAATGGATGGCCTGGCCGAGCCTGGACTATACGTGATGGTGGCCCGGCCGAAGAACGACAGCGGCGATAGTTGGGGCCCACAGGCCACGCAATGGCTGGTCATCTCGGACATCGGACTGTCGGGTATCCAGGGCACCCATGGCATGACGGTGATGACCCGTTCGCTGGGTTCGGCAGAGCCGTTGGAGGGGCTGACTGTAGACCTGATTTCACGTGACAATGCGGTGCTCGGGAGCGTTGAAACCGATAGCAATGGATTTGCGATATTCGCATCAGGTCTTCTCCGCGGGACCGGAGGTGCTGAACCGACGGTGCTCCTGGCCCGCGATGCACAGGGCGGCTTTGTCTTCCTCGATCTCAACCGCGCCGGATTCGATTTCTCTGACCGCGGCGTTGAAGGCCGGGATGCGCCCGGGCCGGTCGACGTGTTTGGCTGGACCGAACGCGGCATCTATCGGCCTGGTGAGACCATTCATGCGTCTGCTCTTGCGCGCGTGGCGGCGGACGTGACGGCTGTTGACCTGCCGATGACTTTCGTCGTCACCCGGCCGGACGGGATGGAAGACGGCCGGACGGTCAGCACCACGCCGCTGCACGGTGGGCATACCGTCGCTATCGGATTGCCGGAGAACGCCATGCAAGGCGCGTGGCGCATTGCTGTGCATGTCGACACAGATGCACCGGCGCTGGCGGAGATGCGCGTTCTGGTGGAGGACTTTCTGCCCGAACGGTTGGCCCTCGACCTGACGGCGGATGACGGTCCGGTCGATTCCGACGCGGCGTTCGAAATCACCGCTAATGGCCGCTTCCTCTATGGCGCACCGGCCGCTAGACTAACCTTGGAGGGCACGGTCTCCGCAATTCCAGTACGGGAGTGGTCGGCAGCAGAAGGCTATGTCTTTGGGCTGGTTGAGGAAGATGGCACCGGACGCACCGTTATTGATCTCAGCGACCTGCCGGTTTTGTCTGATGACGGCACCGCTGAGATCGTCAGTGGGTTACCGCCCCTGCCGGCCACGACCCAGCTTCTCGAAGCCCGCGCCACGCTGCGATTGCGGGAACCTGGTGGACGGGCCGTCGAGGAAAGCCTGACCCGGGCGATCGCGCCACAGACCGCGGTGATCGGTATTGATCCGTTGTTTGACGGCAATGCGGTCAATGAGAACAGCGTGGCCGGCTTCCGGGTTGCCGGTTTTGCCCCAGATGGCAGCGCAAGCGCTCTGGGTGCCCAACCCTGGAAGCTCGAGCGCATCGAGCGGCAATACCAATGGTATCGCGCCGATGACCGTTGGCGCTATGAACCCGCTGATTTCACGACACAGATTGCCGATGGCACATTGTCGCTGGCCGGCGACGGTCCGGCACAGCTTGATCTTCCGGTGGCATGGGGACGCTATCGGCTCACGGTCGGTGGCGACGGTCCGACCGATCCGGTTACTTCGGTGCAGTTCGATGCCGGCTGGTTTGTAGCAGCGTCGGCAACAGACACGCCGGACGGGCTTGAGATCGCACTCGACCGTGACAGCTACGGACCCGGCGACAAGGCACGGCTGAAGGTGTCGCCGCGCTTTGCGGGAGAACTGATCCTGACGCTCGGCGCTGATGGCGTGGTCGAGACGCGCAGCACGACTTTGAGCCAGTCCGTGGTCGACGCCGGCGGAACCGAGTTCGAGATCCCGGTCAGCGCCGACTGGGGCGCCGGCGTCTACGTCACGGCGACGCTGATACGCCCCGGCAATGCACAGGACAGCCGCATGCCAATGCGTGCGATTGGCATCCAATGGCTTACCGTCGATCCTGGTTCGCGCGCGCTGTCGGTGAACCTCGGAGCACCGGCTCTGTCTCGGCCGAACGGACCTCTTGTTGTTCCGGTTTCGGTCGAGGGTGGTGCGAACCGCGAGACCTACGTGACGGTTGCTGCCGTTGATGCCGGCATCCTGTCGCTGACCGACTATCAGCCTCCCGAACCGGCAGACTGGTATTTTGGACAACGGCGGCTCGGCCTCGAATACCGTGATCTCTATGGCCGGTTGATCGACGGCTCACAAGGCGCGCTTGGCCGGTTGCGGACCGGCGGTGATGGACCGGGCATGCGCTCGGAAGGTAACCCGCCAACCGGGCCACTCGTGGCCTTCTTTTCCGGCCCAGTCCTGCTTGACGGTGACGGACGGACGGAAATCTCGTTTGACATGCCGGCCTTCAACGGCACGGTCCGGCTTATGGCGGTGGCATGGTCGGACAATGCCGTCGGACAGGGCACGCAGGATGTCATTGTCCGGGATCCGGTGGTGCTGACGGCCAATGTGCCGCGGTTCCTGGCGCCCGGTGACTCCACGTCTTTGCGGCTCGACATCGCCAATACCGAGGGACCCGGTGGCGACTATGCCATGCGCATCGACAATGGACCCGCACTTGCCGCAGCGGTTCGGGTCGGCGATCGACCTGCCTCGATCGCATTGCCTGCCGATGGACGAGCAACCCTTTCCATCCCGCTCGAGGCCAAGAAACCGGGAGACAGCACGATCGCGGTTAGCCTCAGTCACCCGTCGGGGATCGAGGTGACGCAGGAGGTGGCTATCCAAGTCCGCTCCGGGGCGATGCCAGTGACACGGCGCTATGAACTCGATCTTGCCGCTGATGGCGGCGCGGTGACGCTCGGCCCCGAATTGCTGAACGATATCGAACTTCTGGGTGCAAGCGTGACCATTGATGCTGCACGTGTGCGCGGCTTCAACACGGCTTCACTCCTGATGCAGCTTGACCGTTATCCGCTCGGTTGCGTCGAGCAGACGGCAAGCCGCGCACTACCGCTTCTCTATCTGAGTTCTCTGCAAACCGATGCGGGGCTCGGCGACGACGCCAAGATCAGCGGACGGATCGACAAGGCTATCCGGCGCGTGCTGGCACATCAGAACGGGTCCGGCGGCTTTGGACTGTGGGGGCCGAATGGCAGCGGCGATCTTTGGCTCGACGCCTATATCGGCGACTTTCTGACCCGCGCCCGCGAGCAAGGCTTCACGGTGCCCGACACTGCGATGCGGCTCGTCATCGACAATCTGCGCAACCGAATCGCCTATGCGGCTCCAGACCAGCGCGCCGAGAACGGCGTCGCCTATGCGCTCTATGTGCTGGCACGCAACCGCCGTATCTCGATCGGCGATCTGCGGTTCTATGCAGATGCAAAGATCAACGCCTTCGCCTCCCCCATGGAGCGGGCGCAGATTGCCGCCAGCCTCGCCCTCTATGGCGATGCCGAGCGCGCCAATGCCTTGTTTGAGAATGCGCTGGCTGTGGCCGACAACACAGAACCGCCCGATCCACGCCAGCGGCAGGATTATGGATCTGTCTTGCGCGATGGTGCGGCCCTGCTGGCGCTGGCCGGCGAAACAAGACCCTCGCCCGCGGTTCTGCCGCGCATCTCGCGCCATGTGACCGATGCCTATGCAAGCGCGACGACGCTGAGCACGCAGGAGCAGCTCTGGCTCGTGCTGGCCGCACGTGCACTGCAACAGGACTCCGGCGGACTGTCGTTCGATGTGGACGGCAAGGCGCATCAAGGCCAATTGTCGCGACGCTTTTCGGGGGGCGCCCTCTCGGCAAGCCCCGTCCGCATCGTCAACCGCGCAGGCGAGCAGGTTGCAGCCACTGTTACTGTGACTGGCGCACCGGCCACTTTGCCGCCGGCCGAGAACAATGGACTCGGCATCCGGCGCGCGGTCTACACCCTGCAGGGTCAATCGATCGATCCGTCGACGATGGCCCAGAATGACCGTGCCGTGGTTGTTCTCACAATCACCCCGCAAGACCCTGCCTTTGCTCGGCTTGCCGTGACGGATCTGCTGCCGGCGGGCCTGGAGATCGACAATCCAAGGATTGTCGAAAGTGCCCAACTGGAAGCGTTTGACTGGTTGCCCGACACCTTGCCGGTCCATGCCGAGTTCCGGTCAGACCGTTTCGTCGCTGCGTTCGATCGGACAGCGCAACAGGAGGGCCCGATCTCGGTAGCCTATGTCGTGCGGGCGGTCCGGCCGGGTGATTTCACCGCGCCGGGAGCCTTCGTGGAAGACATGTACCGGCCGACCCGCAACGGGCGTTCGGCCTCGGGCCGGCTGAGCATCGCCGAGGCAAACTGAACCGTGCCAGCGCAGGCCCAACCCAATCGCCACCGAATAAAGTGGCTGGCCGCCGGACTGGCAGTACTTGTAGCCGGAACGATCGGGCTTGATCTGACCGACAAGGCGTTCCCGCCTCCGATGCAGAGCCTTGCACAGCATTCGGTGGAGGTCAGCGATCGCCACGGCGCTCTGCTGCGCGTGTTTGCCAATGAGGAGGGCCGCTGGCGGTTGCGCACGCGTGCGGGAGAAGTCGATCCCACGCTGTCGCGGATGATCATCACCTATGAGGACAAACGGTTCCACCGCCACGCAGGCGTCGACCCGCTGGCGATGATCCGGGCCGGCTGGCAATGGCTCCGGCATGGCCGCATCGTGTCGGGAGGCTCAACTCTGACTATGCAGCTGGCCCGGCTGATGGAACCAAGAGCGGAACGCTCGATCCCCGCCAAGCTCCGACAGATGATGCGAGCGCTGCAATTGGAGCGGCGGCTGAACAAGACAGAGATCCTATCGCACTACCTGACGCTGGCCCCTTATGGGGGCAATCTCGAAGGCGTGCGCGCGGCAAGCCTTGCCTATTTCGGCCGCGAACCTTCGCGCCTGTCGACTGAAGAGGCAGCGCTCCTCGTCGCATTGCCGCAAAGGCCCGAACACAGACGTCCGGACCGTTATCATGACAATGCCATGGCTGCTCGAAACCGGGTTCTGGTCCGCCTTACTGATGACGGCATCATACCCGCATCGACACTGGGTGTTCTCACCGCCCGAGCCGTTCCGAAACGACGGCAGCCGTTGCCCGCTCTTGCCGCCCATCTCTCGGACCGCGTGCGAAACGCCCACCCCGTTAAAATGCATCACCAGCTGCGGATTGATCGAGACGTGCAGGCACGACTGGAACGCGTAGCTGTCAACGCGGCTGGTCGGCATGGGCCGAAACAAGGCGTCGCCATGATGGCCGTCGACCTTGCATCCGGTGATGTCATCGCTCACATCGGCGCCGCGGATTTCACCGACCATGCCCGTGCCGGCTGGCTCGACATGACGCAGGTTCCGCGCTCGCCTGGCTCGGCGCTGAAACCATTCATCTACGGGCTGGTATTCGCCGAAGGGCTTGCTCTGCCGGAGACGATCATCTCGGACCGGCCAGCAGACTTTGCCGGATACCGGCCTGAGAATTTTGATAGCGCCTATCGCGGCGATGTGACGGTCCGGTCGGCGCTCCAGTTATCTCTGAACGTGCCTGCCGTGAGACTGCTCGACGCGGTCGGGCCACAGCGATTGGCCACACTTTTGGAACGTTCGGGACTGTCGCCGCGCTTCCCAGACGGCAAAGGCGCAGGCCTCGCCATGGGGCTTGGCGGCGTGGGCGTGACGCTTGACGACCTCGTTGCGGCCTATGCGATGCTGGCCCGCCATGGGCAACTTCTGCCGTTGCGACACTCGCGTGCTGATGCTGAGAGGCAAGCACCTGCAAATCCTGTTCTGTCGGCCAACGCGGCGTGGCTGGTGGCCGACATTTTGGCTGGTGCGGCAAGACCTGCAGACGCTGCAACGGGTGCCACCATCGCCTACAAGACGGGGACGAGCTACGGCTTTCGCGATGCGTGGGCCATCGGCTTCGATGGGGCGACAGTGATCGGCGTTTGGACCGGACGGGCCGACAATGCTCCGCTGCCGGGGATGACCGGGCTGAACGCAGCAGCACCAATCCTGTTTGAGGCCTTCGCCCATTCCGGCCGGGAGATTGCGCCGATCCGGCCACCACCGAAGGGCACGGTGCGGTTGAGCCGGGCCGATCTGCCGCCGACGATGCGGCGGTTTGTCGGCGACGGGCTGCCTGTCTCGACGCCAAGCAGCGCCGAACAACAGCCGTCCATTCTGTATCCGGTGGGCGGCAGCAGCGTCGAGATGTCGGCCAGCACAGTTCTGCCCCTGAAGCTGCAAGGCGGGCGACCGCCTTTCCGGTGGCTGGCCAACGGGGCTCCACTGACCGGGGTGGCGCGCACGCGTCGACATCAATGGGCACCTGAGGGACCTGGCTATGCCACACTCACGGTGATCGACGCGATCGGCCGCAGCGACAGCGTTTCGGTGTTCATCGAAGGACAGGCCAACTAGGCAGCGGGCGGAAACCCGTAGAGCCGGCCTGGATTGTCGACGAGAACGCGGTGGCGCAGGTCGGCATCGGGGACCCAATGCCCGAGCAGATCAAGAAGATCGCCCGTGTTGAATGGCATGTCGCTCAATCCGACATGCGGCCAGTCCGAGCCCCAGACGCACTGGTCGGCATTGGCCTCGATCAGCGCCGTCGCCAGGGATGCCGTATCGGCATAGGGCGGTCCTGCATCAGAAACACGAAATGCGCCGGAGAGTTTCACCCACGCTCTACCATCGCGCATCAGCCCGAGAAGAGACTGAAAGCCCGGATCGCCCACTCCCGCGCTAACTGGCATGTGGCCCATGTGATCGACGACCACCGGCACCGGTAGAGCGCGGATTGTGTTCTCCATCTCCGGCAACGTACGGGCATCCATCAGCAGTTGCAGATGCCAGCCGCGTTCGGCACAGCGCGGCCCAAGCCGGGTCATGGCGTCTAACCCAACACCGCCACCAAACAAGACGTTCAGCCGCAAGCCACGAACCCCCGCCACAGCAAGTTCATCGAGTTCTGCATCCGGCACATCCGGATCGACGACGGCAATGCCACGCAACCGATCCGGGTTGGCTCGAAGCGTCTCCACCATCCGCCGGTTGTCAGTGCCGTGCACGCTGACCTGAATCAGAACGCCATAGGTCATGCCGAGTGCATCCAGCATGCCAAGGTACATTCCAGGTGTCGCCTCGACCGGCGTGTAGCTTCTGTTCTGTGCCAACGGATAGTCCGGCGGTAGGCCGATGACATGGGCATGGGTGTCCACCGCTCCTGGAGGAACATCGAATGTGGCGGCCCGTGGTTCAGGATGCGGTGCGGCGCAAAGCGGCGCAGCCTCAGTCGGGCTTGGATCGGATGTCATCGGAATCATCAAGAGGTGCTCGACCGGGTTATCACTATGGGAATGCCACAAGCGGTGAAGGTTCCAGCGGATCGGCGGACAGCTCCACCGAGAGCGGGTCACCGTCAACCTGCGGATAGAGCCGCATCACAAGCGGATCATGTCCTGGAATGAAATGGTCTGGCGTTTCCGCCATGCGCATCAGCCGCTCGTGGCTCTCGAGGTTGCGCGCCACATCGACCACGACCGGGAACGGATTGCCGAGCAGCATGTTGTCGAAGAAATGCGCTGCGTCGGATGCGATGATGAGACGACCGCGGCGCGTGTTGACGACCACCGACTGAAGCCCGCGCGAGTGGCCGCCAACGAGGACCACCGAGACACCGGGGGCCACTTCCTCGTCGCCATCAACAAAACGTAGCCGGCCTTCGAAGTTGCGCCGAACGGCATCGCAAACATCATCAGCCTCGAACGGCTGGCGGATCGCCGGATAACGCATATCGCGCCCGGTCGCATAGGCCATCTCACGGTCCTGTATGATGAACTCAGCATTGGGAAAGAGCCCGATATTGCCGCCGTGGTCGTAGTGCATGTGGGTCAGGATGACCGTCTCGACCGCATCCGGATCGATGCCCAGATGCCTCAAACCATCGGAGGGACAGCGGAGGAAATCGCGCTTGCGCGCCTCGGCGCGTTCTCTGGTGAAACCGGTATCAACAACAATGACGCGGTCAGACCCGCGGAGCACCCATAGGAAATAGAAGATCGGCAATGGCCCGTCATGGGGATCGGGCAGCATGAAATAGTCGCGCGAAGGCCGGATCGACTGGGCATACTGGATGGCGAAGACATCGTATTGGGGCGCACTCAAGAGACGTCCTCCCCGGGCACTTTGGCCTGCTGCGGACCGAGATAATCGTAGATCTCGGTGTGATCGACACCCGCGCCAAGCTTATCGCGCGCGGTGCGCCACAAATCAGCCTCGGACCGAAGGTTCGGCGCGTCGATGTTCATGTCTTCGGCGAGGTCCGCGGCGGCGTTGATATCCTTGGCCATCAGCCCCAGCGAAAAGCCGGAGGTGAAAGTGCCGGACAGGATGTGTTGGCGAAACTTGAGTTCGGTCGAGTTGTTTCGTCCCGAGGACAGGTTGAACACCTCGATCATGGTGTCGGGGTCAAGGCCGAATGCCTGGCCAACATGCAGCGCTTCGGCCGCAGCTGTCAGCCCCGCCGCCGAGACGTAGTTGTTGAGCGCCTTCAGCGCATGGCCACTGCCAAGACCGCCTGCCAGGTGGACGGTGCCCATGCTGGAGAGAACCGGCATGACACGTTCGATTGCCGCGGTGTCGTCACCGCCAAGCATGATCGCCAACGTTCCGTCCTCGGCACGGCGGACGCCGCCGGAGACCGGAGCATCCAGCAGAGTAACTCCCTGTTCTTTCAGCCTGGCTCCAGTTTCACGTGTGGTCGGAGGATAAGACGAACTCATGTCGACCACGGTCGTCTCCGGCGACAGGGTCTTAGCGACATCCTGAGCAAAGAGCAGCTCGGACACGGCGCGCCCGTCCGGCAACATCAGAATGAGGACATCTGCATCCGTTGTGGCTTCGGACGCACTCGTCGCTGGTGTGGCGCCAGTTGCGGCGGCACATTGATCGACTCGCTCCGGATCCAGATCAAAGACACGCAGGCTTTGGCCCGCCCTGGCCATTTGGGCAACCATAGGCGTGCCCATATTGCCTAGGCCAACGAAGGCGATTTGGTTTGGATCGCTCAAACTCTCAAACTTGCCTATCTGAATCGGGCGTGCCTTAGCCGTGCCGGTAAGGTTGAAGACGATAAAGCCGGTCGGCAGCTGGTGCAAAACCGATGATTGGCAACGCCGCATGTGGCCTCCGTCGAGCGGCCCTGGCAGCACGCATTGCCGCATCGCGCAGATGCGGTAGTAGCGGCGTGTTCCGCCGGGCGGTTACCAAGGGAAGCCCCGGTGACAGCGGCGTGTCCCCTACTGCAACGACGTGACGAGAGGCGGGCTCGAAGCGTGTTGCCAAATGCCAGCTCACAGCATCGATGGCAGCAACGTCCGCCCGACCCCGCGCAACCGCCACCACAGAAGCGCGATGACTGCCGGTCAACACAGTCTCCTGATGTCCGGCACCGTTTGCTGCCAACCAGTGTTGGAGAGCAGCCCAGCCGGATTGCGAACACCGGCTGTTCACCGCCAACCGCAAACCACCCGCCAATTCATTGACGTCCAAGCCGGCCCGCGTGATGACACGGCTGCAATAGAACCCGTTCTCACAGCCCGGAATGGCAAACCGAAGCGACCCCAGAATGGAGAACCGGCGGTGCAGTCCGAGCCGGTAAGGCCGGCTGCAGGTTTGCCCGATCAGCACATCGGAGCGCTGCCAGAACACCCGTGCAGCGTCGTCACGTTCCAGCGCCTCAGGCGCATTGATGCCCTGCCGCCTCAACGGTCTCGACATGTCATGCCAGAATCGATCAAGCTCGCCTTGAACTTCCGGCCAGTCATAGGCCTCAAGGGCCGCGATCAAGGACTCATTCCTCTGTCTGGTGGCGGTCCGGGTCTGGATAGAAGGGGTGCGGCACTGGTTCCTTGGCTCGGAATGCGAAACGTTGGATCACATTCAAGTAGCTAGGGAAGACATAGCCGAGATTGAGCTTGAGAAAATGCGACCTGCGCTGCCTGAATACCTCTGGCAGTTCATACCAGGCGCGACGCGGATAGGCGTGGTGCACGGCGTGAAGATTGTTGTTCAGGAAAAGAAGTGACAGCGGGCCGCGGTCCTCGATGATGACTGAGCGCCCACGTGACAGTTCATGGGCCTGATGTTCGAGAAACGTCCGGATCATCAGGATCGAGACGGCGAGGTAGGCGGCCACCAGATAGACCCAGACCGGCACAGTCCCGAAGACCCACAGAAACGCACCGACCATTGCCAAACCAATGACGTGGTGGCTCCAGGCACGGCGGACGGCACGGTCGCCGGCAACGATCGACCGCATATCCTCCCACCAGTACCGGCCGAAACTCAGCGTTGGCCCGACCAGCATGCGGCCGAACAGCGTGTTGTTGAATTTCAGCAGGCGTTTGAACCAGACCGGAAACTGCGCCCAGCGGACAGGGTCGGTATAGAAACTCTCAGGATCGTCGTAAGGATCGGTGAGATTGTGATCCTGATGGTGCGCCAGATGGACCGCCTCAAACCGGCGCAAGGGGATCACCAGCGTGATCGGCAGAAAGACGAAGGCGTGATTGATGAGCCGGTACGGCGTCGGATGGCCGTGTACAACTTCATGGGTGAGCGAGGAATGCAACGTCAGCGTCAGCGCAAGCAGTGGAATGATGAGTAGCACCGGCAGGCCGTCACCAAGGGTGACGAGGATGAGCCACAGGGCATAACACACCGTGATCAGGCCCACGGTCGGCCATTCCAAATTGCGCAGCACGTGCCGTTCCTCCGTTAGCAGGAAGGCGTTCCCGGATGGCACGTGCAGAACCCCGGGCCGTCGCCAGATTGTGGGAGCAAGCGGGCCAATATTCCACGCTTGAGAGCCTAAGAGTGATCGAGAATTAGCGTCTACGCAATGGAAACTATCAAGGGCGATTGTTTCCCTGATCGGCTGTATCGTCTGGTCGGTCGCCGCCCTCGCCAGTCACCAGGTCGTCGTCGGAAATCGCCCGCATGGCCGGGCCCTCCATGTCCTCGAACTGTCCGCTCCTGAGGGACCAGAGAAAGCCAGCCAGCCCCAAGGCACCAAGAAACAAGGCAGCAGGAATCAGAAAGATAAGCGCGTCCATGTGCCGTCATTCCGTAGGTTGAAGTCTGTCAGGCACGGCTCAGTCGCATTCGAAGCGCATTCATGGTGACGATGACAGATGAACCGGACATTGCGAGTGCGGCAATTAGCGGGGTCACAAAGCCAAGAACGGCGATCGGCACGGCAATGAAGTTGTAGACCGCCGACAGCCAGAGATTCTCCGCCATGATCTTGCGCGCGCCACGTGACAGCCGAACGGCAGCGGCAACCGGAGCAAGTGTATCGCCGATGAAGACGGCATCTGCGGCCGTCTGACTGAGATGAACAGCCGTAATGGGTGAAAGCGACACATGCGCTGCGGCCAAAGCGGGCGCATCGTTGAGCCCGTCTCCGACCATCAGCACCTTGCGGCCGGATGCCTGAAGAGACTCGATATGGGCGATCTTTTCCGATGGCTTCAATCCGGCCTGCCAGGATGAGACCCCAAGGGCGCGCGCCGCATCGGCGACTGCCGCTTCCCGGTCACCGGAGAGGATCTCGACATCCATGCTCAACTTGTCACGCAAAGTGGCAAGCGTCTGGGCTGCATCGGTGCGCAATGTCTGGCGAACAGCTATAGGTTGAGCGGGTTGATCGCCCTTGCGGAGCCAGATCAGCGACGACAACGGAAAGGCCTGCAGTGCTTCATTGAGGGTCTGCGCAGGCACGTCGCAGAAATCGGCACTACCGAGCGCCAGTCTCTCACCGTCGACTTCCACGGCAATACCGCGTCCGGCCTCTTCTTGCGCCGTATCGAATGGTGCAAGGTCCTGCGCATCTGCGGCCAACGCAGCCGCGAGGGGGTGGCGACTGGATAGTGCCAGCCTGCGCGCGGCTGTCATGGCATCGGCACCGAGACCAGGATCTTCGTCCAGACTGTGGACCGGTAGGGTGAGCGTTCCGGTCTTGTCGAAAACCACCATGTCGGCATCGGCGATCCGTTCCAGCGCATCACCACCATTGAGCAGCACGCCATTGCGGAACAGCATTCCCGAGGCGACCACCTGGACTGCCGGCACTGCAAGCCCGAGCGCGCAGGGGCAGGTGATGATCAGCACCGCAATGGCCGTCAGCAGGGAGAACTCCCACCCTGCCCCCAGCGCCATCCAGCCAACAAAGGTGACCGCTGCGATGGCATGAACGAACGGGGCATAGACCTGCGCCGCACGATCTGCGAGCGCGACAAATCTGTGGCGATGTGAACCGGCTTTCTCGAGTAGCGCGTTGACCTCGTCGAGCAGCGTACCGGCAGAGGCGGCAGATACGCGGATCGTTAGCGCACCGCCCATATTCAGGGTACCGGCATACACTTGTGTACCGGGGCCTGCCGGGGCAAAGGCTGTCTCGCCCGTCACCATTGCCTGGTCAATTTCGGACTGACCGTCCTCAACGACACCATCCACCGAGATCCGTTCGCCGGCCCGGACGAGAACAAGATCACCTGGATCAACGGCCGAGACCGGAACATCGCGCACCGTGCCATCGGGATCGATCAGGCTCGCCTTCTCCGCTTTGAGTGCGGCGAGGTTCTGCGCAAAATCACGCGTCTTGCGACGCATCATGTGATCGAGGTAGCGCCCGATCAGCAGGAAGAAGAGCAACATGATCGCTGAATCGAAATAGGCGTGCTTGGCATGGGTGAAGGTCTGGTAGAGCGACATGGAGATCGCCAGCACCACGGCCAGTGAGATCGGCACGTCCATGTTCAACATTCGGGCACGCAGTGCCGACAGCGCCGAACGGAAGAACGGCTGGCCGGCGAAATAGGCTGCGGGAATGGCAATCAGCGCCGAGATCAGATGAAACAGATCGCGTGTCTCACCAGTGATATCGGTTGCGTTGCCGGACCACACGGAAACCGACAGAAGCATGATGTTGGCAGCTGCGAAACCCGCTACCGCAAGGCATCGCAGAAGCTCGCGCCCTTCCTTGTCGGCCGACTTTTCAAGCGACGCCGGGTCGAACGGATAGGCACGGAATCCGAGCTTTTCGAGCGACGCCACCAGCCCCTGTGGCGATTGGCTTTCGGCGGCCCATTCAAGCGCCAGACGACGACTTGCAAAATTGACCCGCGCCTTGGTGACGCCGTCGAGCTTGCCCATTTCGCGCTCGACCTTGGCCATGCAGCCGGCACACCGCATGCCTTCGACCGCAAGATCCATATGTCTCATACCGCCGGACAACGTTGTAACAAACCCGCTCAGATCGTCGAGCGAGGTGCCAAACTCAGTATGGGATGGGTGAGCGGTCATGGGGATTTGCGAGGTTTATCCAGATTACCGGATCCGCAACCGTTCGGTCGATTTGTAGACAGTCTCACCGTCCCGGGTCCCGATGATGGTCACCGTCCACCAGCCCTCGGCTAGTGTTTCGGCGCGACCGCGAAAATGGCCAAGATCGGACACTGCCAGCGGAACGGAAAAGTCGTGGCGACGATCGGCCGGGTGGCCAAGATGAACCGCAAAATCAACGCCGCGCACCGGGGCATCAGCGTGGTCGGTAGCAAGCAGTTCGATGTTCGCTCCAGCGCCTGAACGAGCGATGTCCGCCTTTACGGTCCAGGCTCTGATGGCCTGAGCCTGCGCTGCCTCAATCTGCGAGGTGTAGTTACGGCCGGCCTTATAGGAGCTTGGATTGTCCAGCCCCGAAAACGTCGACAGAGCGAAATAGACGAAGAAGCCGTTGGCAATCAGCATCACGCCGAAGAACGCCATCAGGTACAGCAGCACCGTACGCCCGGTAACGGGACGGACTTTGGTTTGGCCCTCTTCCATATCTAGCGACGACATCAGTCCCTCCTTTCCGGACCGGTTCACCGGTTTGAATGCCTATTGCGGCGGCGGAGCCTTGAAATGGTCCGCCGTGACATCGCTTTGGCCGCTCAGAATATCCTCGACCCGGAACATGAGCGGAGTCGACTCCGCAAGAACCGCATCCTTGGGTGCGAACACCAGCACGCGAATCTCTCTTGTATCGCTGGGTTTGACCTCAACAAGCGGCCATCCATCGTGGGTCGCGCTGACGCCAATGACTTCAATGCGCGCGTCAGGCACCCCTTCGACCGCAACCGTGAACTCGCGTATTTCGAGATCGCGATTGACCAGCCTGACCGTGTAGCCGTTACGGATCGAGCCGTCCTGCTGGGTGACGAACAATGGATTCCGGTCGTGGATGACACTGATATTGGTGTCGTTCCGGGTCAGCAACGTGAACGACATCAAGCCAGCGGTGAGCAAGATGATCGCCGAATAGATGATCGTACGAGCACGGAAGAATTTGTAGATCGGCGCTTCGCCGCGCGCATGCCGCTCGATATTGATGTCATGGTCATAGCCGATCAGACCGCGCGGACGATCGATCTTGTCCATCACGTTGTCGCAGGCGTCGATGCACAGTCCACACTGAATGCACTCGAGCTGTGAGCCATCACGGATATCGATGCCGGTGGGGCAAACCGCGACGCATTGGAAGCAGTCGATGCAATCACCCACCGCTTCGCCTGCCAGCTCGGCCTTCTTGGCTTGTTTGACCGACATGCGCGGATCACCGCGATCATGCCGGTAAACAACATTGAGCGCCCACTCATCGGTCAACGCAGCCTGGATGCGCGGCCAGGGGCAGGCATAGACGCAGATCTGCTCACGCATATGGCCGGCGAAGACATATGTCGTCGCCGTCAGAATGGCGATCCACATATACGCAACCAGCGGCGCGTTACCGGTGGCCAGATCTCGCACCAGTGTCGGAGCGTCGGCGAAATAGAGAACCCAGGCACCGCCGGTCCACCATGCGATCAGCAACCAAATGGTGTGCTTTGCGATCCTTTCGCCGACAACCATGGCTGTGAGGGCCTGTTTGTCGGCACGCATGCGCTCGCGACGGTCGCCCTCGATCAGCCGTTCAACGGCATAGAACAGGTCCGTCCAGACCGTCTGCGGGCACATATAGCCACACCAGACCCGACCGGCGACCGCGTTCATCAGAAACAGGACCATGGCCGCAATGATCAGAAGGCCTGTCAGGTGATAGAATTCCTGCGGCCAGATCTCGATGAAGAAGAAGTAGAACTTGCGCTCCGGAAAATCGACAAGAACGGCCTGGTCAGGCGCATTTGGTCCCCGGTCCCAGCGCACGAAAGGCAAAAGGTAATAGACACCCAGCGTCAATGCCATGATCGTCCATTTCAGGTTGCGGAAGGTGCCCGAAATGGCTTGCGGATAGATCTTGACCCGCTTTTTGTAGAGCTGGATCTTCTCCTCGCTCTGCTTGTGGTCGATGTCGAGTGTCGCCAACTTGCCGGCTCCTGCTTGAGAAGGTCCAGAGTCCCCACAGGCCGTCTGTTCGTACTGGGTTCTTGGCCGGTGCCCTCAATCACCAACCTTGAAGCACCAGCCCCGGTCCACAGAGTGCCGGTCCGGGACTGACGATGTCGTGTGTTCCGCTCGTCGCTGCTTGGCCGGGTCTACTGACCACCGCCAAGACTGTGCACGTAGACTGCAAGCGACTTGACCGTCGCTTCGTCGAGCCGTTCGACGAAGGCTGGCATTACGCCGCCGCGTCCATTGTAGATGGTCTCGGTCACAGTCTCGAGCGAGCCGCCATACAGCCAGATGCTATCGGTTAGATTCGGAGCACCGAGTGCGGGTTCGCCCATACCTGCGTCACCGTGACACGCGGCACAATTGTCAACCCAAAGCTGTTCGCCGTTGGCCATGTCGGCGCCTTCGGCACCTTGGCCGCCAGACAATGACAGCGTGTAGCTGGCGACATCGCGGATCTCCTCTCTTGAGAAGATCTGGTCGACGCCATAGGCAGGCATATCGCCAAAGCGGGCATCCGGATGATCATTGCGGATACCGTATTGAATTGTCTGCTGAATATCGTCCAGCGTTCCGCCCCAAAGCCACGCGTCGTCATTGAGGTTCGGGAAACCGACGAAGCCCTGTGCCCCCTGTCCGTGGCAGGGCGAACAATTGTCGCCAAAAGCAGAGCGGCCGTTGGCCATGGCGAATTGCAGCAGGTCGGGATTGGACTGAATGTCCGTCAGTTCCGCATCGACCAGCACTTGCCCGCGCGCAGCCCGCGCTTCACGAAGCGCGTTGACCTGCTCGGTCACGACCGCCCGTTGTGAGTGGTTGCGGATGCCCTTGGTGTAGTCTGAAATCAGCGGCCATGACGGCATCAAGACCCAGTAGACCGCGGCCCAGACGCAGGTCGCATAAAAGGTCAGCACCCACCAGCGAGGCAGAGGATTATTGAGTTCTTTCAGGCCGTCCCACTCATGACCTGTGGTTTCGACGCCAGAAATCTCGTCGCGTTCTGGATTGGCCATCGATTAGTCCTCGTCCAACGGAATTTGGGATGCATCTTTGAAGCGCTTGGCATTTGACGGCCAAAGTGCGTAGGCGACGATCCCTGCGAAGAGCAGCACGAAGTAAAGCAGCCCCCAGGTTTGGGCGAATTGCGCCAGCGTGTTGTAAGTTTCCATTCAACCCTCCTCAGCGCAGGTTGATTTCTGCCTGGCCGTCATAGAGGTCGAAATCGACCAACGTGCCGAGCATTTGCAGATACGCGACGAGCGCATCCATCTCGGTGACCCTGCTCGGGTCGCCGTCGAAATCGCGCGCGACTGTCTTCGGATAACGCTCCATCAGGCCATCGAGATCGTCGGCCTCG
>JBCDCP010000045.1:0-20697 GCA_039181495.1 Pseudomonadota bacterium
ACCATGACGACGATCTGCGGGTGATAGAGAGTGGCGAGGCTAAACTCGGCATTATCGAACGCTATACGCCTGCATCTGGTGAAGATGGCTGGGTCACAACTGACAAGATCCCTTTTGCGGATCCGACAACGGGCGAGCGGCGGCTGCTGGTCGTTGCTACCGACATCACGGAACTCAAGCGCCACGAAGCGCAGCTTCAGCTGATCAATCAGAACCTCGAGAACTTCGCTTCACTGGCCTCTCATGACCTCAGAGCGCCGCTACGCCACATCATGGTCTACTCGGAGATCATCCGGAGCGACTTTGCCGACGAGCTTGCCGCTCAGGCCTCCGAACTCCTCGAGCAGATTGGCGAAAGCGCCGAGCGCATGCGCCGCATCATCGAGACATTCCTGCAGTTTGCCCGCTCCTCGCCGACGGAAGTCGAACTGGTGGATACCGACCTCACGCTCGCCATCAAGGACGCGGCTGCGGCCGTCAGGATGGACATGGAGAAGACGGGCTGCCGGATGATTGTTCCCAATGGTCCAATCCCGGTTCGCGGTGATCGAGCTCTTCTCACCCAGCTGTTTCAGAACCTGTTTGAGAATGCCATTCGCTTTGCCCGTCCCGGTGAGCCGCCGGAAATCACTATCGAAGCAGGCAACCAGGCCGGCTTTTGGACTATTGCGGTTCAGGACAATGGCGTCGGCGTGGAGACCACCAAGCAGGATATCATCTTCGACCTCTTTGCACGCGGCAAACCGGCAAGAACGGAGGGCGACAGCGGTAGTGGCATCGGTCTCGCACTATGCCGGCGGATTGCAGTTTTGCATGGCGGCTCGATCAACATCGATCCGGACACGGCAAATGGCAGCCGGTTTCTGCTGTCGCTTGAAGAGAGCAGAGAGGCCACGACATGAAGAGACTGCTGATCGTCGACGACGACGAACTCGACCGAAAACTGATCGTCAGCGCGCTGAAGCGCGCGGACCCCTCAATCCGCATCCACGAGGCGCAAAGTGGTCAGGAGACGCACATCAAGCTCAAGGAGCTCTGGCCGATCCTCACATTGCTCGATATTCGGATGCCAGGGATGGACGGTTTCGAGGTGCTCGAGGGCATCCGCTCCGACGAGCATTACGCTGAACTCCAGGTGTTGATGCTGTCGGGATCCGACGACCCTGAAGACATGCGCCGCGCCCGCGAACTTGGCGCCAACGACTATTGCGTTAAGCCGCACACACGCGAGGGCTACCAGGCCCTTGCCGACGACATCTGCACCCGCTGGCTCAGTGAAACGACCAAGCACTAACGGCGTCGGATCAGGTCGCCCTAGCGTCTGATGACGATCCGTGAGCTACGCGGTCCGTGCCGGCGGACGAGATTGAACAATGTCCGTGCATTTGAGGGATGTAGCCTGACGCAGCCATGGCTGGCCGGTCGCCCCAGCGCGCTGATATGGTTCGTCCCGTGAACGGCGTAGCCGCCACGGAAGAACAGCGAATGCGGCATCGGTGAATTGTTGTATTTGCGCGAAAAGTACCGGGCATGCATCCGCTTGACCGAATAAGATCCCGTCGGCGTGCGGTAGCGACCGCGTCCGGTCGAAACGGCCCAGGTATACTTGTGGTGACCGTTGACATAAACGCGCATGCGTTGCTGTGAGAGGTCAATTTTGGCCACGACGCCAGCTTCCACCGGCGCTGGCGCAGCCAGCATAAACCCCGTGATCAGGCCAGCCATCAGCAGCACAACAGTGCCGCGCAAGGTTGGGGAAATTGAAAGGCGCATCGGGTCAGTCCTTTTACTATGCCGGCAAAGGGCCTCTCTTCTGAGCTGGCCCAAGCCGATCCTGCCATGGTCCGGTGGCCCCCGCCGAACCGACCCGCAGCCGACTGCAACGCCGGCGCGTCCCGTCACACCGCCTTTGAAAATGACAGGCAAACCAAGTGTTTGGCAGTAAGAAGCGTTTGTAAACTAGGTGATTCCCATAATTGGCGCGCCGATTCGGTCACGATTTACGCTATGATGAACGTCAAGCTGATTCACAGCCGGGGTGCCGTCATGCCACATCGAATTCTTGCTTCTGCGCTTGTCGTTGCCTGTGTCGTGACCGGCGGCGCCGGACTGGTATCAGTCGACGCCAATCCAGCAGCGGCCCAGGCGGCGAAGCGAATGTTCGGCGGTGTTGATCAACCGGCACCGCTTGAGTCGCGGGCGCTGGGATCGTATGCGCGCGGCTGCCTCGCCGGCGGCGAGGCGTTGCCCGTCGATGGTCCGTACTGGCAGGCGATGCGGCTTGAGCGGAATCGCAACTGGGGGCATCCGAATTTGTTGGCGTTGCTGCAGCGGCTCGCAACCGATGCGGCGACTCTTGATGGATGGCCGGGGCTTCTTGTAGGCGATCTGGCCCAGCCGGCTGGCGGACCGATGCTGACCGGACACAACAGCCATCAGATCGGGCTCGACGCCGACATCTGGCTTAGGCCCATGCCCAATCGCCGACTCTCTTATGAAGAGCGCAGCGAGCGGGGCTGGAGTGCCATATCGGTTCTCAAAAAGAACACCATGGAGGTGGACCCGAGCATCTGGACACTGACACATGCGCGGCTCATCCGCAGGGCCGCCTCCTACCCGCAGACCGCGCGCATCTTCGTCAATCCCGGCATCAAACGGGCCCTATGCAATGTGAATTGGGACGATCGCGCATGGCTGCGAAAAGTCCGCCCCTGGGGCGGACACCACTACCATTTCCATATCCGGATCTCTTGCCCGGCGGGCTCCGTTGGATGCAAGAACCAGGATCCACCGCCTATTGGTGATGGCTGCGGCGCTGAGCTCGATTCCTGGTTCAAGCCGCCAGACCCCAACCAGCCGCGGCGCCGGCGCGCACCCCGGCCCGAATTGACACTTGCCGATCTTCCTCGCGAGTGCACCCAGGTGCTGCAGGCTGCAGGTGGCCGCATGACCTTCGGCCGCAGCAGTCAGCAGGACCCTGGCGCCATTATCCTGCCGAACCAGGCACCACTACCGCCCCGGCGGACACAGTGATGCCAAAGAGCCCGCCAACCGCGCTAGTTAGGCATCAGTAGACGGGCCCATCGGGCTACTAAAACCATCGTAACCTTGGCAGCAGTATCATCTGGCCAGTTGGGGCTTACTCAGCGGCAGTCGTCGCTTGCGTCGCCGGGCAGGCGACCCCGGTACCCCCCAATCCGCAATAGCCGCTGGGGTTCTTGGCCAGATATTGCTGATGATAGTCCTCGGCATAGTAGAACGTTGGCGCTGGCAGAATTTCGGTTGTGATTGGGCCGTAGCGCTGGGTGCTTAGCGCATTCTCATACACCCGCTTGGAGTCTTCAGCCTGCGTCCGCTCCTGAGCGTCTGAAAGATAGATGCCCGACCGGTATTGGGTGCCAACATCGTTGCCCTGTCGCATCCCTTGCGTTGGGTCATGCGATTCCCAGAACAGTTTGAGCAGCGCGTCGAGGTTTGTCTCGGCCGGATCGTAGACGACCCGCACCACCTCATTGTGCCCGGTCATGCCCGAGCAAACCTCCTGATAGGTCGGATTGTCGGTATGGCCAGCAGCATAGCCCACCGCAGTCGAGATCACGCCAGGATGCTGCCAGAAAATTCGCTCGGCGCCCCAGAAGCAACCAAGCCCAAAGATCACTTCGCGGGCATTGTCGGGAAACGGCCCCTTAAGAGGTGTGCCGAACACGAAATGGGTCGCAGCAGTCGGGATCGCCTCGGACCTCCCGGGCAGGGCATCGGCCTTGGACGGCATTACGGCGTTCTTTCGCATAAAAAACATCGGACGCATCCCTCAGGTTATCTGCTGGTTGGGCGCACGGGACGGCACCCCGCGCCGCGCCTGCCTGCAATCGGCCGGCAAACGGAAGACATGATCAAATATAGTCATCTTGTCGCGGTGCGCACAGGGGCGACTAAAGGCTGGCAGCGCTATGTCCGTGCAAAGATCTAACCGCGTGGGCTCTCAGCGCATATCTAGCCCGATGGCCACACTCCTTCGTCGCCGGCCAAGAAACGCAAACAGGAACGAGATCAGCATCAGGGCAATGCCGGCGGGCAGGCTGAGAAACGACACCAGCACCGGATCCCAAAGAAACGGCAGTGTGTAACGCTCGATCACCGCCTGGGTCAGGTTGAGGCTTGGTGGGCTCAGACCGAACCACACTTCTCCGATACTGGCGATCTTCAGTTCCGAGGCAGCGATAGAGTTGGCCCCGTCATGCACGAAGGCAACAAGCGCTGCAGCAAACAGCCAGAAACTCAACGAACGAGCGAGAAATCGAAACATGGCCAACCGGTTTCGGTGGAGAAAGACGGCGGCATAAGAACGTTGCAAACCGTCCGTCGATGCCACATGGCGGCGGACGCTACTGCGCCAGCGCAGCCGAAACAAGCCTGTCTTGAACGTGCCCGACTGTTTGCACGTTGGTTGTCGCATCTTGGGAGGAAACACGCGCCGCCCTGATCACTGCTGGAGCAATCTGAGGACGGTCTTGCGCTCGCTCCGCCACGACGCTAAGCATCGCCGCTCTGATGTTGGAGAGGTGGCCGAGTGGTCGAAGGCGCCACCCAGCATTCGCGCCGCGAATGCTGAAATCGAGAGAAGCGTGCGCTTTTCTTCGACCACTTCCGCTACCGTGGAAGTTCGTGATGGAGAGGTGGCCGAGTGGTCGAAGGCGCACGCCTGGAACGCGTGTAGGCGGGCAACCGTCTCGAGGGTTCGAATCCCTCTCTCTCCGCCAATCAAATTTCGCAAAATTAGTCATCGCTGGATTTTCGTCAGTGGCGTTCGAAGGCGGGCATTATGTCACCCAAATGCGTAACTCCCTGTTGGTGATCGGGGTGCGTGTCGCAGCACTGTAACCAGGGCTCGCTCGAACCAGGGTGCCGAGCGTCGACTGTTCGACACCGCCAAAGTTCGACAAAAAAAGTGCGAACTCCTCAGAAGTGTGTCTCAGCGAAATTCTGCAAGATGCACTACGACCGGACCACGTAGACCGAGCACTTTGCATGCGCGACGACGTGGCTTGCAGTCGTTCCCAGGATGTAATCCTTGATCCCGGGATTGGCCGATCCCATCACGATCACATCGACATTGCGCTCGTCGGCAAACTTTACGATCTGGCGGTGGACTGCCCCCAGGAGAACGACTGTTTCCAGTTCTATCCCCTCGGCTGGATAGGCCGCGATGAACTTCTTCAGAGCCTTGCCCCAGTATTCCTTTGAGTCGACGATGTTCAGATTGCGTTCCATTTCCGGCGCGACGGTTGCCACCAGGAGCTTAGCGCCGCGACGGCGTGTCATCGCCACGGCTTCCTCATACGCGCTGAAATCCAGGTTCGCGTGGCGGAGGTTTATGGGGGTCAGGATCAGGTTTGTATCGCGAGGCATTCGGGGCAGTTCCGCTAATTGGAGACAAGGGAAAATCAGCTCATTGATCATAACTCAGTACATGCGGCAAGCAGAGTCCGCTCACAGCTTGAAGCGGCAACAGGACACCGCAGTTCGCTCTTAGCGCCAGTTCAAGCGATATCCGCATGCATCTCTTCCCAGCCATTCGAGCGATCGTAACAGTACGCCGGCGACCGCTGGTCGAGCTACACTGGCGTGGTTTGCCGTTCTCAACCCTACACTGATATCCAGTGTTTCTGATCACGCTGCGGAGTGAGTCGCCTTTCTCGAGGCCCGCACTGCCCCCCAGCGCAAACATCCTCAGCATTCCACCTTCTGAAAGAGCACAAACATGCGACGCACGACACTTGGGCGAACCGGAATTGACGTGAGTGAGTACTGCCTGGGCACTATGACCTTTGGCACCAATACATCGGAAGGAGAGAGTCACCGCCAACTGGATATGAGCCTCGATCTTGGGATCGACTTCCTGGACACCGCCGAGATGTATCCGGTCAACCCTGTTCGAAAGGAAACCGTCGGTCTCACTGAAGAGATTATCGGGCGATGGATCGCAAAGACCGGGCGGCGCGATGACTATGTGATTGCAACCAAGTGCGCCGGGGAAAACCGCTCCTTTGTGCGAGAAGCTCAACTTGTTGACGGGGCCGTTATTCGCGCTGCCTGCGAAGGCTCATTGAAACGGTTGCAAACGGATGTGATCGATCTCTACCAACTGCACTGGCCAAATCGCGGCTCTTATCACTTCCGACAAATCTGGAACTATGACCCCTCCAAGCAGGACCGTGCGTCGACGATCCAGCACATGGAAGATGTGATGGGTGCACTGCATGACTTGGTTACCGAGGGCAAGATCAGGGCGTTCGGCCTATCAAACGAAAGCGCTTGGGGCACGGCGCAATGGCTTGCGTCTGGAGAGAAAACCGGTGGCCCACGGATCGCATCCATTCAAAACGAGTATTCAGTGTTCTGCCGCATGCCTTACGATGCCGACATGGCGGAGCTTGGGCACAATGAAGACGTGACGCTATTGGCGTTTTCGCCATTGGCGACCGGATTTGTCACGGGCAAATATCTGGACGGAACCCTGCCGAAAGGCTCTCGCCATGAAATTGCCGGTGGATCTCCGCGTCTCTCACCGCGCCTAGACGCAGCAGTGCGCGCTTTTTTGGAGGTGTCTTCGAAACACGGGATCGAACCTGTGCATCTTGCGATGGCGTTTTGTCTTCAACGCCCCTTCCCTTGCATTCCGATATTCGGAGCAACCACCGTATCGCAGTTGGAACATATTGCCGCCGGTGCCGACACTACGCTTAGCGACGAGATACTGGCGGACTTGGAAAGCGCGTTTCGGAGCTACCCGATGCCTTTCTAAGAAATCATCGTTGGCTGTCGAAAACGAGCCTCGCGGCAAGTCCACCGAAAACAAGGCCGAGAACATACCTCGACCACTTTGCAAAGGCCCACCGGTTTGCTGCCAGCGACCGCACACCCCCGAACAACCAGATCACGACTGCATGCACGGCCAGATCAATCGCCACAAATAGGGCTGCAAGCACCATGATCTGAGCGGCGACAGAACCGCTTTCGGGGTCCAGGAACTGCGGGAAAAGAGCCAGGTAAAACAGCGCCACTTTCGGGTTCAGCAGATTCGAGAAAAAGCCCTGTCTGAAGACAACGAGCAATGACAGTCGCTTCGATGATGTGGACTGCGATGTGAAGCCATCGCGCGCCGTAAACGCCTGCCAGGCGAGATAGAGCAAGTAGGCGGCGCCAAGGTATCGAACAATGTCATAGGCGTAAGGAACCGCCAGGAAGAGTTGCGACAGACCGAGTGCCAGAATGACCGCGTGGAAGACCGATCCAGCAGATATCCCTAACTGCGTCACCAATCCGGCCATTCGGCCTTGAGCCGCACTTCTTGCTGCAACCAGGATCATATCGGGGCCCGGCGTGACGGCGAGCACAAAACTGGCGGCGCTGAACAGAAGCACCGTTTGAATGTCCATCATCTGGAACTCCTAACTTGCAAGATCGCGTGCCACTTTCGATCTACTGATGCTTTTCTTGCGCGGTATCGGGCATGACAAACCGGCTCAGGGGTATCTCGGCGATTGCGGTGATCTCTACCAGCAATCTGCGATCGTACAGCGATGAAACTTCCAGAGTGGTGGTTACAGGATATGGCGCTTTGAAGAAGCTCGTTCGTATCTCGCCGCAGCCCATAAAAGCCTGGATATCGGTCGTGAACTGCTGAAGCGAGACGATATCGCTCATCCTTCCGCCCATCGGATCAAGCACGGCAGAAATATTGTGAAGGACCTGCGAAACCTGGGCCGCCATATCGCCTTCACCAATGATCTGGCCGTTTGGTCCCAGGGCGACCTGTCCCTTGAGAAATACCGTCTGTCCATTGCCTGCGATGACTGCCTGGCAAAAAGCCCCGAAAGGGCTCCAGACTGTCGGCGGATCGAAGCTCTTTGCCATGTCGCACGCTCTTTCTGTTCTCAAATCTCAGTCGTCCGGTTTATCCAGAGCCCGGCCACGGTCAATTAGCGCTGCGATTACGTCCAGAAACCGTTCACCGGCTGGTCCGACAGGACATGCCCAATAGTCCAGCGCTCCCTGACACGTCTGAAACAGTTTGGCAGAGGCGCGGCGGTCCTTTCCACAAATAACGATGGCGCCGGTCCGTCCCATTGTTCTCAGGTAAGAGTGCAACCAGGCGACGAAGCCGATGGCACTGGGGCCAGCTTCCGAGAACCTGAAGAGAACGACGCAGAATCGGCCCTCAGTCTCAGATGTTTGAGCAGGGACAAACTCGAACCATGTGCCGGCATCAGAGACACACGCAACCGCCTCGCGAGAAGGCGGGTCTCCTCCGTCGAGGCGTCGCCAAACATATTCCTTCTCAAAAACAGCGGTATCGGCTTGGGCAATCACCTTGCACAGACGCTGATCAAATTGCTCGTCGGTTTCTTCCATGTTGCTTTCCATCCATGGCAATGGTCACTATAATTTCTATAGCATAGTAACTTGCTATAGAAAACATAGCATATGATAGAAATTCCAAAACCAGGACAGCCAGTCAGGGGCTCACGCAGCGGCGCTCCGATCATGGCTCTTTTTGACTTGCTCGGTAGGCATTGGGCCATGGGGATCCTTTGGCACCTCTGTGAGGCAGGGCCATTGACGTTTCGGGCGCTGGAAACGAAATGCGAATCCATCACGCCTGCGTCTCTGAACAAACGCGTCAAAGAGCTTAGAGCTGCAGGATTGGTGGAAAGAACTGAAGGTGGCTATGCGGCGACAGATCTGGGCAAACGCCTGTATCCGCGCCTTTTGTCCATTGCTGACTTCTCGTTGGAGTGGGCCGGCCATCTCTCACAGCGCGATCAAGAAATTAGGCGCGTGCGGTAGCTAACTTCAAAGACACTTCACTGCGAACCCGGAGCCTAGATCGACGTTTGGGTTGGCCGTCTCGATCATAGTTTCCTTCGGTCGGTTTCGGCCCTTCGGCCCGAGCCAGATACCGGCTTCAGGCAGATGAACTGGAAGCCGGACATTCAGCCGCAATTCTCGCCCTAGGCAATCGCGTTGAGACATGGCAGATCAAACAGACTATCCGCGAGGGCAATCGGCGTTCGCTCGTTTCGTCTGATTGCCACCTTGGGCCAGCCATTGGTCAACCAGGAGCAGGATGATGAATCGAAGGGGGTTCCTGACACTGTCCGGTGCGACTGCCGCCAGTGCTGCGATTGCCGGAACAGCGGGTTGGGTGGCTGCCTCATCGCCGAAGCCAATTGAGCTGAAAATCCAGCAAGCGCGGTACAAATTCCGCGACACCGCGACCGAGAACATGGTCAGCCTGTCGCCGGATGCGCCGCCGCCGGTCGTTCGCATGCGGCAGGGCGAACCGTTCAGGGCCAATGTCACCAACACGCTTGCTGACGCATCCGCTATGCACTGGCACGGCATCCGGGTCCCCAACGAAATGGACGGGGTCCCCTATCTGACTCAATGGCCGATCGAGCAGGGCGAAACCTGGCACTATGCCTACACGTCGGAGGATGCCGGAACCTACTGGTACCATCCCCACTGCATGACGATGGATCAAATCGCCCGGGGACTGACCGGCGTGCTCGTTGTGGATGAACGGCGCGACCCGGGCTTCGACGCGGAAACGATATTGAACCTGCGTGACTTCCGCATTGGCGATGATGGCCAGTTCCTACAGCTCTACTCCGCCCGCCGCGCGGCAAGGTCCGGCACGCTGGGGACCGTGATGACCGCAAACTGGGAGCAGAACCCGGTCTACAATCACGCACCCGGCGCCATTGTTCGGCTTCGGGTTGCGGCAACTGACACCACCCGCATCTATCGACTGGCACTTGAAGGTGGCGAGGGCCGCATTCTTGCAGCCGACGGACATCCCTTGAGGCAAGCCCTTGCCTGGCCAACACCGGACCAGCCCATCATCCTGGCGCCCGGCCAAAGGCTCGACATCGCCGTCTTGATGCCGAAGGAAGAAGACCAGGACGTCGTGCTGTCTCATGTGTCGGCCAGAGGCGCCAGGCCACTGGCAACGCTGCGCACACAAGGCGCATCGCTGAGCCGGATGCCGGGAGACATTCCCGATTTGCCGCCGAACGACGTGCCCGATGCCGACCCGGCATCGTCAGAGGTTGTAGAGCTCGTCTTCGGATGGTCGCCGGATGGTCTGAAACCCGATAACGGCATCTGCGGCACGCTCGGTTACACCTTCTGGTCGATCAACCGAACACCGTGGCCGGGCGATGCAGTAGAGGGTACAGGGCCTCTGGCTGAGCTCAGGCTTGGCAAGAGCTATGTTCTGAGAATGCGCAACGAAAGCCCCAACATGCACCCGATCCACTTGCATGGGCTGGTATTCCGTCCGATCCAATCGAACCAGCGCGAGGTCATCTCGAATTGGACCGACACAATTGTCCTGGCCAAGAATGAAATCGTGGATGTGTTGGTGGTGGCCGACAATCCCGGAGATTGGGCGTTCCACTGCCATGTGATCGAGCACCAGAAAACGGGATTGGGCGGGTACATTCGCGTGGTCTGACGGCGTCACAACGCCGGAATGCGGGTGTTCACCGGGCGCCATGCATCAGAGTCGGGGCTCCGATTTACATCAGTGACTCAGACATAGCTGGCATTCGCTGGAGCACTCACATTTGTGAACGTCCAGCTGGTAGTGAATCCGACCATGCAAAGACAAAGGAAGCATGGTCGAGGCCATCAACCAATGAACATCGTATCCGATCTTTCCTTCATCCAAAGGCTGTGCCGCACTCTGCGCTCAATGACCCTTGGCCTGCTCCTGTCTACCACGCCATCCTTGGCGGATATGAGCGCTGAGGAGGTACTCGGGACCACCATCCACGAACTCGAAACCGGGCTTGACGCGCGGATTGGCGTGCTCGTCCGCGACAGCTTGTCAGGATGGCAGTGGGGTCATCGAGAAGATGAGCGCTTCCTAATGAACAGTACGTTCAAGTCTCTACTTTGTGGAGCAGTGCTCAGCCAAGTCGACAGGGGCAAGCTGACACTCGATGAACCAATACCAGTCCGCGCCGAGGACATCCTTCAGTATGCACCGGTCACAAAAGAGCATGTGGGAGCAACACTCTCGATTGGTGATCTCTGTCTCGCAACACTGGACTTGAGCGACAACACCGCTGCAAATCTTCTGATCGACCGACTCGGCGGTCCATCTTCGATCATGACCAATCTCGGCATTGTCGGAGACAGCGTCACTCGGATCGACCGAAGAGAACCGGACTTGAATACATTTACTCACGGAGACCCACGCGACACGACCAGCCCCGCCGCGATGCTCACAACATGGGATGCGATGCTTCTGGGCGACGCACTTGAACCGGAGTCGCAAGCACAGCTGGCCGAGTGGATGAGCCACGGCGGTACTACCGGCGCATTCCTCAGGGCCAGCGCGCCCAACAACTGGCAAGTGGTCGATAAATCCGGTGGTGGCAGGGAATACACAAGGAGTGTTGTCGCGATGGTCACACCGCCCGGCGAGGCGCCGTATCTGGTTGCCATCTATGTATCCGACACGCCTGCCGATTGGGCGATGCGCAACGCGGCAGTGGCTGAGATCGGCGCAGCTGTCATTGAGGTCATGAAGGCTCGTTAGGTTTCCGCCCATTCGGCACGGAGGCTGGCGACATTCGCGTAGCCTGACGCTGTGACCACACTGAAACTTGGTGTTCGCAAGCTGGCGTGTCCTTTACAGCGGTACCGGGTTCCATTCCTGGTGGCATCCATGCCAAGTTTCCGCAAGACCATCAAAGATGTTGCGGAGCCACCATGGCATTTGAAGCGATCAAGGCCGAGTTCTCGCTGTTGTTCCAGGAGATGGAAACGCAGCCGCAGGATTTGCGCGAGCTGTATGAGATGACCCACGAAAAGCTCAACGAATTGCGTGCCATGGGTATGCCGGTGCCAGACGATCTGGCCGCGTTGGAGCGAAGGCTCGATGCGCTGATGATGCCGGCAGCCGCCCCCGGCGAAGATGGTGGCGACGGCGGAGGAGATGGCGGCGGCTGACCAACGCGGCGAAGTATCGGCCAGGAATGTTTGATCGTGCGTGAGAGCGCGGATGCTTCGTCTGATAAGTTGGTTGCCGGCGTCGCACAGGTGGAAAGCGCCAAAGGTGCCTGCCATTCACCGCGCGATTGGCTATAGTCCGAACAACTGAAAGCCGCTGAGCTGGAGAACGGGCTATGGTGCTCGACCGATCGATCAAGATCGCACCCTCAATCCTTGCCTCGGATTTTGCGAATTTCGGTGCGGAATGCCGTGCTGTTGAGGCCGAGGGCGCGGACTGGGTACATGTCGATGTGATGGACGGGCACTTCGTACCCAACATCACCTTCGGTCCGGAAACCTGCAAAGCCATACGTCCGCATGTCAGCACGGTGATGGACGTCCATCTGATGATCGCGCCCGTCGATCCCTATATCGCCGCATTCGCCGACGCCGGTGCCGACATCTTAACCGCCCATGTCGAGGCCGGTCCGCATCTCGACCGAACCCTTCAGGCCATCCGAGACCATGGCTGCAAGGCCGGTGTTGCACTCAATCCAGCTACGCCTGCCGAAACCATCCAGCATGTGCTCGACCGGGTCGACCTGATCTGCGTGATGACGGTCAATCCAGGTTTTGGCGGGCAGAGCTTTCTGCACAGCCAGATCAGCAAGATCGCGCAACTGAGGGAGATGGTTGGCGACCGCCCGATCCACATCGAGATCGACGGCGGGGTTACACCGGAAACCGCTCCATCCGTCGTCGCCGCGGGTGCCGATGTCCTGGTGGCTGGCTCCGCGGTTTTCAAGGGTGGGTCGGTGCAAAACCCGGCACCCTATGGCGCCAACATCCGCGCCATCCGGGCCGCTGGTGAAGCCGCCAAACAGGCCGCCTGAACAAGGCTTGATGTTTAGAACTTAGTCCAGGAGAACGCCATGGCCGCAACACCACCGCTCTGTGATTTTGGTTGGAAGGCACCTGAGTTCAGCCTGCCAGGCGTTGATGGCAAGACCTACAGCCTGGCCGATATTGCGGGGCCGAACGGTACGCTGCTGATGTTCATCTGCAATCACTGCCCCTACGTGAAGGCGATCTTTGATCGTATCGTCCGGGACGCCAAAGACCTTCAGGAACTCGGGGTAGGCGTGGCAGCGATTTGCGCCAATGATGCCAACAACTATCCAGACGACTCGTTTGAAAACATGCAGCGGGTCAGCGCCGAGCTTGGTTTCACATTTCCCTATCTGCATGACGAGAGCCAGACCGTTGCCCGCGCTTATGATGCGATATGCACCCCCGACTTTTTCGGCTTCGATGGGCAAGGCGGATTGCAATATCGCGGGAGGCTGGATGAGTCCCGCGCCAGCCCTGCCCCGGCTGATGCGCCGCGCGAGCTCTATGACGCCATGAAGCAAGTCGCGGAGACGGGCAAAGGCCCAACCGAGCAGAACGCGTCCATGGGCTGCTCGATCAAATGGAAGGCTGCCTGAGGCAAACAGGCTCCGTCCGACGATCAGCGCTGCGCGCGCGAAAGCACGTAGGAAATGACAGTGGCGACTGCGGTGTAGAGCTCCTCGGGAATCGAGTCTTCGAGTTCAACCTGTGCAAGTGCTTCGGCGAGCACCGGGTTCTCTTCCACATGAATACCGTGCTCGCGCGCAGTCTCGAGGATTCTCGCAGCAACTTCGCCGCGTCCTTTCGCCGTCACAGTTGGCGCCTCGCCCTTCGCCTGATCATATTCAAGCGCAATAGCGAGTGAGGCGTCGTCCTGTCCTGCGGTGGGTCTCTTGTCAGGCATCGCTCAACTCGTTTGATCGATCAGCATACCCGATGCGGACTGAGCTTTGCCCGGCGGTGGTGGCACACCCTGATCAATACTAATCTCCTCAACTTCCAGTGCGCTGGATTGTAACAGGTCCCGCAATGCGGGCGCATCGCGCTTAAGGCGCTGTGCCGTGTGGTCCTTTTCCGCCCAGAGACCAACCTGGACCCGTCCGCCGACAAGGTGAATCAGGGCATGAATGGGGCCGGCATGTTCCAGCTCGATGGCGAGCCTAACCCGCCATGTGGAATCTTGATCTGCATCCGCATCACGCCGGGGAGCGTCGCGACTGATCGTAAGCCCCAAGGTCGCGTCACGATCGCCATGGCGCAGCGGAATGTCGAGCTGCCACTCGGTGGGCTTTTCGGCGCCGCCACCACGAAACTCGCCTTCGGGAAGACTGGCGATCTGCAGGAGGCGTGCTCTGTGCAGGGCGCCCTCGGCGTCTTGCGCCAGTCGCTGCAGGAGCTCGATGGGGTTGCCCGAGAAGTCTGCGGTCGGGACCGGCGCTTGTGGCTTCGGCGCTGTGCCAGGCTGCGGCATCGGCGGCGCCGAGGGCTGCGTGGTCGTCTGCGGTGTTGCGCCCTGCGGTGTCCCGGCGGGCAACGGTTGCAGGTTGCCGCGCTCCCGTCCGCCGAGCAATTGCCCCAGCAAGGCCGTCAAACCGCTGAACTGAGCCTTTGCCGAACCGGCAGCCTCAGGGCGCCCCGCCGCAAGCATGGCTTCGAGAAACGGGCCATTACGCTGAACCGCCTCCCGCAGGGCGGCTGCCGAAACTTCACCGGTTTGCGGATTGGGTGACAGACGCAGGCCAAGCAACCGCGTTGCCAGCGTGTCGAGACCGGGCGATGCGCCCGATATTGGGGCCGCTTGCGTTGCTGCTGGTGTGAGTGAAGCAGAGCCAGTTTGGCCGACAGCGGTTGGGGCGGTTCCTTCCACGACACCACTTCGGCCGCTGGCCGAACTCTGGCTTGCCACCACCAGGTTCGGCAGGCTCTCGACGGAATTGAGCCGGCTCATGAGTTGTGCTGGTGCACTTTGCCTTGGCGCTGATTGCGCTGTTGCATCGCGGATTACAGCCGACCGGTCAGCGCTTTGCGGAGTGGACTGTGCCGCAGCGGAGGTTGGTTGAGGCTGCACCCCAGGGAGTTGAACGGCCGGGCGGGCAACCGGCGACGGTGACGCGGTGGGTGCGGTCGTCGATGCGGGCAAAGATCCGGGTGACGGAGGCGCCGCCGAGCGAGACGAGGCAACGGCGCCAGCTTGGTTTACCGCCGGAGGTGACGCGGTTGTTGCCACTGCGCGTGGTGGTGCCGGTTGCGCGGCCGGGGTCTGCGACTGTACCGGATTTGCCTGGCTGGATGCGGCTGCACCGCTTTGCGTCAATGCTGGTGTGGTAGGGGTTGAGTTGGTTGCAGGTACCCCACCGCCTGCTGGCGAACTTACTGACTGGCCGCCCGGAGCACCGGTGGACAGCAACCGCAGTAACAGGCCATCCGTTACAGATTCGACGCTGAACCGGAGAACGGTACCTGGCGCCAACTGAGCAGTCGGATTTTGCGCAGACAGCGCGGCCAACCTCGCTTCGACAACCTGGCCGGCAATCTTGAGGGATACACTCTCACCGGACTGGCCAGCGACCACAGCACGCACGACCTGACCGGGTGTAAGCGCCGCTGTGGTCCGCTCCGCACCGGCGAGCGTGTTCAAGAGAATTCCGCCCGGGCCCGCCATACCTTCCGCATCATCTCCAGTTTGGGGTCTCTATCAGTCAGCCATCGGATGCTGTTGAAAAGAATTCTGGCACGCCATGGACGATTGAACGATCAACCTTGCCGACATGGTCCTCATTGCGCTCGGAATACCGAATATGGCCAAGGATAACACGGCATGCGTTTAACCTCAGTCGGCGCTTATCGTTGGAACGGATAACGGTCCAAGGCGCATAGCGAGAATCCGTCTGGCGCAGCATGGCGTTGCGTGCCTCGGTATAGTCATCCCACTTGGCAAGGCCGATGAGATCGATATCTGACAGTTTCCACTGCTTGAGCGGATCGTGACGTCGGGCATGCAGTCGCTTGAGCTGCATTTCCCGCCCGACCTCAAGCCAGAGTTTGGTGATGCGGATCCCGTCATCGACCAGCATCTTCTCGAAGCGCGGGACCTCCTCGAGAAACCGCTCGACCTCGGTGAGCGGCGTGAAGCCCATGACCGGCTCGACACCGCCCCGATTGTACCAGGACCGGTCGAAGATCGTCATGTGCCCAGCGGTCGGCAAATGATCGGTGTAACGCTGGAAGTACCACTGACCGCGCTCGGCTTCATTCGGCTTGGCCAATGCGACAACACGCGAATAGCGCGGATTCAGGTGCTGCATGATCCGCGTGATCGTGCCGCCCTTGCCAGCGGCATCCCGGCCCTCGAACACAATGACCTGGCGTGAGCCGGTTTCACGTGCGTGATACTGCAGTTTGAGTAGTTCGATCTGGAGCTCCCGCAGGGCCTTATCATAGGCCTTGCGCTTCATGCGCTGCGGGTAGGGATAGCTGCCTGAGGTGAAAGCCGCGGCGTCAATCGTCTTGGCGAGCCGAGGTTGGTCGATGTCGAAACCGTCCGGCAAACCGTCCGGGGCACCGCGTTCGAAATGGTAGGGCCGGCGCTCACCGTTTTTGGTCTGCTTCTCAGGGCCGTCATGTGTCTTGGCAGTCATGGCGGCAGCTTAGCCACTAACCTCTTGTTTGCCCACTAGTCTCGGGCGGTTGCTCGCCGGTCTCGAAGGACTACTGTCATGGCATTTTCAAGTGCGGCCCCTAGGCTCGACAGCAACCATAGTGCGGGTGATTCGGTTTGTTTTGAGCAACTTCTGGTGTAACGGCTCATTTTGAACGCCGAAGAAGACGTATGGAATGAACCATCGACGCACGGGAAACGGCAAGGCAACACATGGACGCGCCGGACGCTAACGGGCAGGGCACTGCGAGTTCACAAAGCTCTGAGAGCCAGCTGCCGCTTCTGGCCCGCATCGCGCGCGGTCAGCCGTCAATGCTGCGGCTGCTTGGTCTTGCAGCTGTCGTCGGTGCCCTGTTGGCGATTACCGGAACCGTTCCGGCACTGGCTGCCCTTGCAGCAGCAAGCCTTCTTGGCGCGGCTTGCATGGCGATCCTGGTAGCCGAGGATGCCGAACAACGACGGCGTGGCCGCATCAAGAAATCACGCCGCGCCAAGGAACTGGAAAACACGCGCCAGAGCAATCTTGAGAGCGTGCTCGAGCTGTTGTCTGAACCGGCGCTGCTGATTGATGGCAGGAACCGCATCCTGTATGCGAACCGCGCCGCCGGCACTGCACTGGGTGACATCGAACAGGGAGCACCGGTGAGCTTTGTCTTACGCGCGCCACAGATCGCAGAAGCCATCCGCGATGCATTCAATGGCCGTGAGCCCGCCGAAGTAACCTACCATGAGAAGGTGCCGGTCGACCGTTGGTTCGAGGCACGGGTGGCGCGTGTTCCAGTAGCCACTCCATCGCCTCAGTTGGCCGTCCTGTTCCTGCGCGACCTGACTGCTGTGCAGCGTGTCGAACAGATGCGGGCGGACTTTGTGGCCAATGCGAGCCACGAATTGCGAACGCCGCTGGCGTCGTTGTCGGGCTTTATTGAAACACTGCAGGGACCGGCGAGAAACGACCCCAAAGCGCGGGACCGTTTCCTAGAGATCATGTCCACACAAGCCAATCGCATGGCGCGCCTCATCGAGGACCTGATGTCTTTGGGCCGCATCGAGTTGCGTGCGCACATGCGGCCGGAGGGAACTGTGGATCTGGCGGTCGTTGTCCGTCAGACGCTGGACGCGCTCAAACCGCTGGCCGATGAGGCAGGCATAGAGTTCCAGCTTCTGCTGGAAGACCAGCAATTGCATGTGCGGGGGGACAGCGAAGAGCTGACACAGGTCGTTCAGAACCTGGTGGAGAATGCGGTCAAGTATGCCCACAACGGCGAAAAGATCGAGATATTGGGCCGTCGCGAGGCGGCGCCGGGTGGATCGGACCGGATCGCTTTGTCGGTTCGTGATTTTGGGCCCGGGATTCCGTCCGAGCATCTGCCCCGGCTGACGGAGCGCTTCTATCGCGTTGATGTTACCGAAAGCCGCGGCAAGGGCGGCACGGGGCTTGGGTTGGCGATCGTCAAGCACATCCTTAACCGGCACCGTGGCGCGCTGTTGATCGAGAGCACGGCTGGTCAAGGTGCGACGTTCACAGTGCGGCTGGAGTCTGTTTCCGAAGAAACCACAGATGACATATCAGCCAGCGATCAAAGTCGACCGCTGCGCCAGGACGCTCAGCTCGACGCTGACAAGAACAACGAACCTGTGGACGGAGCAGTCGACGTCGAGCCGGTTGCACGTTCCAAGAGCGATTTTCAGGGAACCGCCGCCTAACGACCGATATTTGTTTTGCGAACCTTTTCAAGGGCTTGAGGTGATGTGGCAACGGCGTCTTTTGGCGCGTCTTCTGTAAAATTCGTCTATACAATTATTCTCCATATAAAACAGATGTTTAGGTTGTCATCTGTTTGTCATTTACCCGTCATAGAACCGTGCCGGCTCGCTCCTATTGTCGCGATGTCGGACGGTCAGCAGAGACTCTCCTTCGGGATTGTCCAAATGCCGCTGATTGATCGACACCAACGATTTGGGAGCGCCTTGCTCGCGGGTTCGACTGCCGCGGAGAACGTGTTGATTCAGAGCGAAGTGCCCCGGAAGCAAACCTCTTTCGAACGAACATTCACTGACCGAGGAGAGTCGTCGTGAAGACAACTGCCATTACCACTGCTGCGGCCGTCATTGCCGCTGGCGCACTCGTTGCGTCGCCCGCGCTCGCGCGCGATCAGGTCCAGGTTGCTGGGTCATCCACCGTTCTTCCTTACGCGAAGATCGTGGCCGAGAACTTTGGGGAGACATTCCCGAACTTCAAAACCCCCGTCGTTGAATCGGGCGGTTCCTCTGCTGGCCTCAAGGAATTCTGCCGCGGTGTCGGCCCGGGGTTCATCGACATCGACAATGCATCGCGCGCGATTCGTGACAAGGAAGTCGCGGCTTGCGCCGAAAACGGCGTGACCGAGATCCAGGAAATCCGCATCGGCTATGATGGCATCGTGTTTGCCACGGACATCAACGGCCCCGACTTCAAGTTCGCACCGATCGACATGTACAAAGCGCTCGCCACACAGGTTGTGGTTGACGGCAAGCTGGTCGACAATCCCTATACCAAGTGGAACGAAGTGAACGCGGATTTTCCCGATTGGGATATCGCCGCTTACATCCCTGGTGAGAAGCACGGTACGCGTGAAGTCTTCGAAGAAAAGGTTCTGCTCGTCGGCTGTGAAGCCGCCGGTGACCTTCAGGCCCGCTTGGATGCCGGCATGGACGAGGACACCGCTGAAGAGAGCTGCTACGCAGTCCGCAAGGACGGCGCTGCCGTGGACATCGACGGTGACTACACCGAGACCCTGGCCCGCATCGACTCCAACAAAACCGGCATGGGTGTTTTTGGTCTCGCGTTCTACGAGAACAACACCGACAAGCTGAAAGTCGCCACCGTAAATGACATCGTGCCGACCACCGCTTCGATCGCCGCCGGTGAATATCCGGTCTCCCGCCCGCTGTTCTTCTACGTCAAGAAGGCGCATATCGGCGTGATCCCCGGCCTGAAAGAGTATGTCGAGTTCTTCATCTCTGACGGCATGACCGGTCCGGATAGCCCGCTGGCTCAGTATGGCCTCGTGGCAGCACCCGATGGCGAGCGCGATGGGCTGCGTTCGTCCTTTGCAGCCGGCGAAACGATGTAATCACTGTCCAAAAGTGAAACGCGGCGGTTCATTCGCCGCGTTTCAACCGCCGCTTGAACAGAGCGCTGTCACTCTGAAAACCAGACAGCTGCTAGACAGAGCATCCCGGAAACGGCAGTGCGCGAAGGCGAAGACAACCGTTCCGGAGGATGACGCCGTCAAGAGCACGGTCGCGTGACCGACCATGCTTTGGGGCCAAAACGGGGTGCAGGTTCGATGGGCGTTTTTACAATCATCTCGATTGTGCTGGTTATTGCCGTTGTAGCGTTCATTTTCGCGCGCGGCCGCTCAGTTTCACTCGTCGATGGCAAGACCGAGCAGCTTCATTCGCGCCCGGGATACTACGGCACCTATGCGCTGATCTGGGCCTCCATTCCCGCGTTGATTCTGCTGGCATTCTGGAACGTTGTCTCTCCGATCTACGTAGAGAACCAGGTACGGGCGACGTTCCCCCAAGAGGTTCTGGAAGGACCGGAATCGGCTGCCAACCTGACCATCGGGATGGTCCGTAACATCGGCGAAGGCATCCGTCTTCTCGATGAGACCGAGCGAACCCAGCTGAGCGCTGGCTTTGTCGCGCTGCGGCCTTTGCTTGCCGAAAAAGGCATCGCGCTGGCGTCTAATGGCGAAGACTACATGGTTGCTTCTGCGCAGGCGCTAAACAATCTGAATGACATGAGCCGGATGTTGATGGCCGTCGCCGTCATAGGCTTGTCGATCGCGGGCGCCATCTGGTCGATTTTGCGCATTCGCATCAGATTGCGGGCGCGCAATCAGGTTGAAGGGGTTATCCTGGCCGGCCTGATCCTCTCATCCACAATCGCCATTCTGACAACGGTGGGCATTATCGCCTCGATGCTGTCGGAAACGCTGCGGTTTTTCTCCTACGTGCCGCCGCAGGATTTCTTCTTCGGAACGGTCTGGGATCCGCGCTTTGCCAACGCGAATGATCCGGATCAGGCGGGGCAGTTTGGCCTGATCCCGCTGCTCGCCGGCACCATGTACATCGCCTTCGTCGCCATGCTG
>JBCDCP010000046.1:0-20661 GCA_039181495.1 Pseudomonadota bacterium
CGCGGCGCGTCGATCGCCTTTGCGAAATAGATGCGCTCGAAACCGTCTTCGTTTCTGCGCTCGGTGATGCTGTAGCCGAGACGATCGTAGAAAGCGATGTTCTCGGTCATGGCCGCGTTTGTATAGAGACTGATCGATCGACGATTGAGTTCGGCGGCAAGTGTTTCGGCGTGTTGCATCAACAACCGCCCAAGTCCCCGCCCCTGCTGGCCTGTATCGACGGCTACGGTTTCAACGAAATAGGCGTCGTGTTTCGGAAAACAGACCAGCATGCCGCCAATCTCGCCGTCGTGCTCCGAAACCCAAAGGTGCCCGTTGTCGCAGAGCTCTGCGTAGTCCTGCTGCATGGGCGCCGGGTTGCGCCCAATGCGCGGAACGTAAGGCGCGAAAGCGCAGCGTACGATTTCGACGACAGTAGGTATGTCGTCGCTCCGGGCTGGTCGGATTACCGTCTTTGTCATAGTGCAGACACCGAACTCCGATTTGGCTGTCGGTCGTCACCCCTGGCCTGGAACTGGAACAGCACATGCCCTCATCCAGCCTTCTCGCGCTCAACGCCGGCTCGTCCAGCATCAAGTTCACCGTCTTTGATGCAGATACCCTTGCCCCTGCCCTGGAAGGCCAGATCGAAGGTATTGGCCCGAGCGTGACCGCCAATCTGATCGCCAAAGGGCCGGACGGCAAAGCCCTTGGCGACATGCCCGATGCCGTTGATGCCGTAAACACCCATTCGGAAGCGCTCGACCTGCTGCTTGAGCATGTTATCGCACCCCATGCCGGGCACTGCCATGCGGTCGGCCATCGCGTTGTTCATGGCGGCACCCAGTTTGCCGAGCCGATGCTGGTCGATGATACTGTCCTCGATACCCTGCGAAGCTTTATCCCCATGGCGCGCAGCCATCAGCCGCACAATGTGGCGGGTATTGATGCCGCCCGCGCCGCCATGCCGGGCACGCCGCAAATCGCCTGTTTCGATACAGCAATCCACCGCACGGTGCCTGAACACCGGCAGCTGTTCGCGATTCCCAAAGCATGGGGCGACAAGGGCATTCGCCGTTATGGGTTTCACGGCCTTTCCTATGAGGCGATCGCAGCCCAGCTTCCGGGCCTGCTCGGCGAGACGGCGCAAGGCCGGGTCGTCATCTGCCATCTCGGCAACGGCTCGAGCGTTTGCGGCATGGAGGGTGGCGTGTCGCGCGCGACCTCCATGGGCTTCACGCCGCTGGACGGGCTGATGATGGGCAACCGTCCCGGCCATCTCGATCCCGGCGTGGTGCTCTATCTCTTGCGCGAAGAAGGTGTCTCGCCCGAAGAAGTGTCTGAGATGCTGCATCAGAAGTCGGGTCTGCTCGGGATCTCCGGGCTATCCAGCGATATGCGGACGCTGGAGGCGAGCGAAGATCCCAACGCCCGACTTGCCATCACCATGTTTGTGGACCGGCTGGTGCAGGAGATCGGGTTGGTTGCGGCTGCCCTTGGCGGCATCGACGCCATCGTGTTCACCGCCGGCATCGGCGAGAACTCCCGCACGGTCCGTGCGCAGGCCTTGCGGCAGCTCGACTGGCTTGGCTTCGCGCTTGAAGAGGATGCCAATGCGGCCAATGGCCCGGTGATCACAACACCGGACAGCGCCAAGCCGGCGCTGGTCGTCAAGACAGACGAGGAAGGCGTCATTGCGCGGCATGTGGCACGGCTGATCGGACTTGCCAGCGCGGCCTGACGCTAGACCTTCACCCGTCGGCCTTCGCTAGCGGACAGGTACACCGCCTCTTCGATCTCCTGATTGCGGAGATAGTCCTGCGCCGCGTTCATCAGCGGTGTGCCGTTGGTAAGGTGGTCAACCACATGGCGTTGCAGCCTGTAGACGCAGTCACCACCGAAGCTACGGTCTTGCCAATCATAGTCGATCGGTCGGCCTTCGAATTGCCCATGAGCGCGGAAAGACAGCCGTCCATCGCCATCCAGGCTGATAACGCCCGCTGAGCCTTCCACCAGCATCTCACCCATGGTCAGCCGGGTATTGGCCGACGGGTGATCGCTAAGCCGGTTGCCATCAAAGACACTGCGCAGCCCGTCGGCGTGTTCGAAGACAATCAGACCGGCGTCCTCGCCGCTGATGTCCGGATTAAGCCGGCGCAGATCGGCCGTAACAGAAATGATCTCGCCGAACAGAAACCGGAACACATCGACCAGGTGGATTGCCGTTTCGTGGATGAGGAAGCGTGTCATCTTCTGGAAGTAGGGCTGGCGGTCGAGATAGGCGTCAGCGCCCTGTCCGTCACCGGGACGTAGGCGAAATGTCGCCTGAAACAGATTGCCAAGCGCCCCCTGTCGGATCTGTCGGCCGATTTCCTGATGCCAGGGCTGAAACCGGAAGTTCTCATGCACCACCAGCAGCGTGCCTGCGTCACGGGCATGTCGGGTGGCCGCTCGCGCGGTCTCCAGATCACCACAGAAGGGCTTCTGACAGATCGCCGCAACGCCGGCATCGGCGGCCAGCTTGCAGGCCTCCAGATGGACCGCGGGCGGGGCGACAATGTCCAGAATGTCCAGTCTTTCGGTAGCGAGCATCTCGCCGATATCTGAATAGACCCGGTCGATCTCGTATGCCCCCGCCATCTCCTCGCCGGTCTTCTCATCCCGTGTCGCGAGCGCGGCAAGCTGCACCTCGTCGATGCGTGCCCAGGCGTCGTAGTGAAAGCGGCTGAAGTAACCGGTGCCAATCACGCCGACCCTGAGCCGTTGTCCGGTTGGGCGCGTCACCTGAGCGTCTGCCCGATCACAACGCGGCTGCAATGGCGTCGGCGATCTTGGCTGTTCCGGCGGTGCCGCCGAACTCACCGGGGATCAGGTCACCTGAACCGAAGGTGGCATCGACCGCATCGCGCAGGAGCCGGCCAGCCTCAGCGGTCTTGGCGTCATTGTGTCTTTCGCCGAGCCATTCGAGCATCATCGCGCCTGACAGGATCATGGCCGTGGGGTTGGCCTTGCCCTGCCCTGCGATATCCGGTGCAGAGCCATGACAGGGCTGGAAAACGGCGTGATCGTCGCCAATGTCGGCAGATGGCGCAACGCCGAGCCCACCCATCAGGCCGGCAGCCAGATCTGACAGTATGTCGCCGAACATGTTTTCGGTGATCAGTACATCATAGTCCCAGGGACGCCGCACCATAGCCAGCGCGAAAGCGTCCACATAGGCATGGTCGGCCGTGATATCGGGCCGCTTGGCACAGCGCTCATCGAACACCTTGCGCATGAATGCAAAGGACTGGAACACATTGGCCTTGTCGACCAATGTCAGCCGACCCTGAAACCCTTGCTGTTTGCGCCGTGCTGCCAGGTCGAGGCCGAAATCCGTCACCTTCTCGGTCACCTTCCGGGTGATCACCAGCGTCTCCCGGGCCACTGCATCGTCGGTCACCGTGCCCTGCTTTCGTTCGGCGAACAGCCCTTCGGTCGACTCGCGGATAAGAATGAAATCCATATCCCTGGCGCGCGGGTCTGCAAGCGGGATCGGCAGCCCCCTGACCGGCCGGCATGGACGCACGCCGGCATAGAGATCGAAGATCATGCGCAAATCGACCTGCGGTGTGATCTCCGTCCCGTCGGGATAGCGGATTGCCGGATCGCCCATGGCGGAGAGCAGGATGGCGTCGGCGCCTCGCGCAGCGTCGATCGAAGCCTCAGGTAGGGCCTCTCCAGTCTCTGCGTAACAGCGCGCACCGCCGGGCAGCATGTCGTAGGCCAGCTTGCCGGCATTCGCCCTCTGCATCGCCTGGTCGAGCAGGCCCAGTGTCGGCGACATCACTTCCGGGCCGATGCCGTCTCCGTCGAATACCGCGATGCGAAACTCTGCCAAGGTGCTCCCCCATTAGAGGCTTGCTTTGTGCCGCCCGAAGTCCTGTCGCATGTCTCTGATGCATGCAAGTGCGGTTGACCGGGACGTGTCAGCGGCGGGAAGGTAGCAACTGGCATGAACGGCTAACCGCAGGCGGGCCGCTGGCAGCCTGAGAGAACCAACCGCATGACATCCAATATCGAGGTCGTCGGCGAACATGCCAGAGCCCAGCGCATGGCCGCCATTGCCTTGATGTGCTTGGCCATTTTCTTCTTCTCGCTGCTCGATGCGAATGTGAAATGGCTGACTGCGACCTTCGCCACGGCGCAGATCGTGTTCATGCGGTTCTTGGTCCATTGGCTGTTGACGTTCGTGATGGTGCCGCCGACCCGCTTACCGGAGCTGTGGCGCACCAAGCGTCTCGGACTACAGCTGCTGCGCGCCAGCCTCCTGGTGGCCACCACCACCTTCAACTTTCTGGCGGTCCGCTATCTGCAACTGAGCGAGACCGTATCGATCTTCTTCGCCGGCCCGCTGATCGTCGCTTTATTGGCGGGCCCGATCCTCGGCGAGTGGGTAGGCCCTCGCCGGCTGATTGCCATCCTCATCGGGTTCTGCGGTGTCCTGGTGGTGATGCGGCCGGGTTTGGGCGGCTTGCCCTGGCAAGTGATCTATTCGGTGGGCGCGGTTTCAACCTACGCGCTGCTGGCGATCGTCACCCGTATCATTGCACCGACCGAGCATTCGCATACGGCGCATTTCTACACTGGCCTGTTGGGCTCGGCTTTGTTTCTGCCGCTTGCCTGGCAGAGCTGGATCACCCCGCCCGACATGATCACTGCGGCGTTTCTGTGCACGACCGGCCTGTTTGGCCTTATCGGGCACCAGTTCATGATTGCCGGGCATGCTCGGGCGCCGGCGCCGGTACTGGCTCCATTCACCTATACCGGTTTGTTGTGGATGACCGCATTCGGGTTCATGCTGTTTGGTGACATTCCGACACTTTGGACCATGCTCGGCGCCAGCATCGTCATCGCCAGCGGCCTCTATCTGTTGTTCCGCGAGCGGGGGCTGATCTAGTGTCCTGTTCCTCCTGCCTCCCTTTGAATTGAGTCGTCCATGTCCAAGCCCGATCTCCTGATGACCGGCCCATTGCGGTCGATTGTGCCCGACCAGCTCCAGGAGCGCTTCACGCTGCATCAGCTACACCTCGCGGAGGATCGCGAGGCGATGCTGAAATCGATCGCAGATAGTGTTGTCGCGATCGCCACCAGCGCATTTCACGAGCCGGTCAATGCGGCGATGATCGAGCGCCTGCCGAAGCTCAAGATCATCGGCAATTTTGGTGTCGGCTATGACACGGTTGACGCATCCTATGCTGCCAGGCGCCAGGTCTATGTCACCAACACGCCCGACGTTCTGACCGAGGAGGTTGCCGACACCGCCATCGGCCTGATGATCATGACGGTCCGCGAACTGGGCGCTGCTGAACGGCACCTGCGCGCGGGCAATTGGCTCAACGAGGCCTACCGTCTCACTCCCGGCACGCTGAGCGGCCGGACACTTGGAATCTACGGCCTTGGCCGGATCGGGCGGGCGATCGCCCGGCGTGCAGAGGCCCATGGCATGGCAATCCGCTATCATGCGCGCAACCGGGTCCCGGGGGCACCCTACCCCTATCACGCCAGCCTGCGTGCACTGGCAGATGCGGTGGACACACTGATGGTGGTGGTTCCCGGCACCCCGGAGACCCAGCATGCCGTCAATATGGAAGTGCTCGAGGCTCTGGGGCCGAGCGGCGTGCTGATCAATATCGGGCGGGGCACCACCGTCGACGAGCTGGCGCTTATCACCGCGCTTCAGAATGGCACCATCCTGAGCGCCGGTCTCGACGTCTTTGAAGAAGAGCCGAGCGTGCCACAGGCGCTGATCGACATGGATCATGTCGTGCTCTTGCCGCATGTGGGCTCGGCCTCGGTCCATACGCGCGATGCGATGGGCCAGCGTGTCGTCGATAACCTGTTTGCCTGGCTCGACAACAAACCGCTGATCTCGCCGGTATCAGAAACACCCGGGCCCTATCCGCGCTGACCCGAGTCGTCAGGTCGGTTCGGGTGGGCGCACGTCTTCTCTATGAGACCAGGTGTCGAGCCGGGTTCGCTGCTGCCCGTCGGCTCCGAAATTGGCCGGATCGAGCCAGCGTTCAAACGCAGCCTTCACACCGGACCACTCATGATCGAGGATCGAGAACCACGCGGTATCCCGATTGACGCCCTTGACCACCATCAGCTGGCGGTGGACGCCCTCCGGCGTGAAGCCGAAGCGGATCGCCGCGCGCTTTGAGGCGCCGTTGAGATTGTTGCATTTCCATTCAAAGCGCCGGTAGCCGAGTTCGTCGAACACCCGGCATCCGAACAGATAGATGGCCTCGGTGGTCATCACGCTGCGCTGTGCGAACGAGGCGTAATTGATGTGACCGACCTCGATGACGCCATGTTGCGGCGTGATGCGCATCAGGCTTGCGACACCGAGGACGGCGTCGTCAGCCTCACGGATCAGCAGATGAAAATGTGGGTCGCTGGTGAAATACGTCGCCTTGGCGAAGTCGAGAAAGCTCTGGTGATCCTCGAACGGACCGTATGGCATGTACGTCCAGATCGCGTCGTTGGCGTCAGTCTCATACGCATTGGCCAGAGCTTTGACCCTGTCGGGGGTGAAGGTTTCAAGCCGGCAGGTTCGGCCGACCATCGGTGTTTTCGGCGGAACGGGCCGCGCGGTCCAATTGGCAAGGTCTTGGGTCATTGCTGCGGGTTTCACGGCCCGAGATAAGGATCAACATCGGCCTCGGCCGCGTTGCGGCGGGCGAAGCGGAATGTGCCGTCGGTGTTGAGCTCCTGCAGCGCGCGCAGCATGGCGCCCTGCGCTGCCCGCGCGATCTGTGAGCCAAGACTGACCCGCCGAACACCAAGATCGCTGAGTTCGGCAACGCTCAAGGGACGCCGACCGACGCCGCCGAGATGGTTCAACGGTTTGCCGGCCTCGCGGACGAGGGCCCCGATTTCAGAGGGCTTCGTCATGCCTGGCGCATAAACGACGTCAGCACCGGCATCGGCGTAAGCCGGGATTCGCCGCATGACCACGTCAAAGGGCTTGTCGACACCGAACAGATAGGCTTCGCAACGCGCCGTCAACACGAAGGGTAATCCGGTTTCGTCGATGGTCTGCCGCGCCATGACGATACGTTCAATCGCATCTTCGAACGGATAGAGCGGCATGTCGGGATCAGCGGTTGCGTCTTCAATCGAGCAGCCGGCAAGGCCGGCATCGATTGCCTGCAGCACCGTCTCGCGCACTGCCGCCGGCTCGTGTCCAAAACCATTTTCAAGATCACCATTGACCGGCAGGTCCGTGGCCGCGGCGATTTCACCTGCATGTCGGATGGCCGCCTCGCGGCTGACTGCCATTTCCGCATCGCGCAGCCCCATCTGAAATGCCAGAGCGCTGGATGATGTGGCGAGCGCCTGAAAACCAAGGCCCTGCATCAGCCTGACGCCGCCGATATCCCACGGATTCGGCATGACGAAGATGTTCGGCTGCTGGTGCAATGCCATGAAGGCCGCGCATTTTTCCTTGGATGCGGGCATGGCTGAACTCCTGATCTTGGCGTCGCGACACCGGCACACGACGCCATTGTCTCCGACAGACAGCACTATGCGCAGAATTGGCTTGGTGTCACGGCGTTTGAATGCCCTACAGGCAACCTGCCCGGTTAGCGATCCTGTGGCAGCGTCTCGACCGTTGGAGGCGATTCAGGTGCAGTCTCTGCGCTTGGCCCATCGACCGGTGTATCCTGCAGCGTCGAGAAGTCCGGCGTCGCGCCATCTTCCGCCAACGTCTCGGGGCTCTCGCCGTTTGGTGCGGTGACATCCAGCGGTGGCGGTGGCGGGCCAACACGCAAGTCAGCATCGGAGAACCCGGCCGGCCCAATGAGCCGGATCTCGCCGTCCTGGACCTGGGTCAGGGCAGCGGTTGCACCGATGTTCTGGCCGTCAACGAACCGGGTCGGGCCATAGGGCATGCCGTGTCCGGAAAAGGTCGAAGACAACATGGCGGCCTGGACTGCATCGCGCTCGCGGCTACCCGCTCGCCCGATCGCATCCGCCAGCAGGTACACGGCATTGGCGGCCATGAAGACCTCGTGGCCGTAGTCGATGCCGCGCTGATCACTGCTGGCAATTCGTCCCGCCTGTACGTTGCTTGCCGGATCGTACCAGTGCGTTGAGTCGACGACACCTTCCGAGAACCCTGGAAACTCCTTGAGAAACAGTGGGCTGGAGGTTGGCCCACCATGCAGAGCCGCGACTACCCGCGGTCTGGCCGCGACACCATCGAGAGCCCGCTTCATGTTGGCGAAATCACTGTAGAACAGCGCCGGGATCAGGATGCCGGGCCGGTCGGCCTCAACAGCTCTGACAAACCGGGTGTAGTCCTCCAGCCCGGGCGACTGAGGCTGCACACTGACGATCTCGACACCAGCGACGTCGAGCAATTGTCGCATGCGACGCACCACGCCGACGCCATAAGGCGCATCGACATGGACGATCATGGCGCGCGTGATCGGATCAATACGCCGGCCGAGCGCCGCCAATTGGGCCGCCAGCGCGTCCGCAAGCATGGTGTATCCAGCACCGAGGCGGAACACGTTGGGCAGATTGCGCTGCACAAGCCTGTCCGACACCGCCACATCGACCGCCACGGGCAATCCATGTCTGCTGGCGGCTTGGGTAACCGCCATGGTGATGGTGCTGGCGTAGGCGCCGACAAGGCCGATGACATCCCGCTCGGCCAGATCGTCAATACGCGGCATCACGGCTTCGGGGTTCACCGGCGCATCAACAAACACAGCCTCAAGCTGCGCACCGTCAAGCGCTGCTATGCCACCTGATTCGTTGATGTCGGCGATCGCCAGTTCGACGCCTGCGCGACATTGACGCCCGGCATAGCCAAAGAAACCCTCGACTGGGTGGACCACGCCGATCTTGACCGCTTCTGGGCTCTGCGCGCGAAGGACTCCGGGCATTGCCAGGGTCGCACTGGCTGCAAGACTCATCGACAACAGACGCCTGCGGGTCAGCCTGTCTGTTGATGCCAGAATTGCTGCTTGTTTGGCGCTCAGACCCAAGGGTGCCGTTCCGGATCACGAACGATTTGAAAACACGTTGGGTTTAGCGAGCGATTACGGCGAAGGAAAGCACCGTCAATCGGGAACGGTGCTTTAGATCGGCGGCGTCAGAGCTTCACTGTCGACAGCGGTGCCCCCAACACAATGCGCTCCAACACGGTGGCAAACCGGATTGCGGAATGCTCGATATCCTCAGGCGCCGATCGCATCGCGCTCGGGACGTCGCCTACCTCTATCTGGAACGTGCCTTTTGCCTCTGGGGGGCGGCCGTTCGGCAGATGCTCGATCACCCAGACATTGGTGTAGTTGGTTGCGTGTGCCCGAATCGCGCGGCTGTCAGAGGTCAGGCACACGGGGCCCTGTCCTAGTCGCGCGCGCAATTCGGCGGCAGCCCTTGCCGCCGCCGGGCTACCCGCCGGGTTGCCGAGCCCATCCAGCGCGAAGCTGGTATTGTGCTGGCCGTTGCGAAACAGCTTGGCGGCACTGACGATCTTGTGGATGAACGCGGTGACGGTGGATGATTCGTCCCCACTGCCATTCACCGCACCGCCATTGCCATTGGTGCTGTCCGCGATGGCAGGCGAGTGATGGCCGTTCGAACCGTTCAGCCGGTTCCCCGCACCCATCTTCGCCAAATCACGAACGAACGACGGAATGTCGCCGATTTCCAGCCATTCAAAAAGGCTCTCGCCATCTGGCGTCTCGATATGTGCTCGCCAAACGCCAGCGATACGTGTCGCATAGCCCTTGCGGATCGGATCTCCGGCGGCATCGATGCCGACACCGTCGCGGCCAAGCAGACCGTCGATCTTCCGGATATCCTCGTCTTCGAGATCGGCCAGCGGGATGCGCATCCCGGTCGACTCTGGATCGAAGGCGCGCAATGCACCGCATAGCCGCGCGAGCACGGAGAAACCGGGCTTGCCGATGTCGCCGCTTGGCAAGCCGTGCAGATCGGACGCCTTCATCGGCCCACCCAGTGATGGTTGCACCGGCAGGTGGTAAATCTTGCCATTTGCGCCAGGTGAATTGGTGTCACGACCATTGCCGGACGCATGCCCGTTGCCGTTCGGCGGCAACGGCTGCGGGGCGTCTTCCATGGCGCCACCAGCCGACTGGTTGTGCGGGACGTTTTCGCCCTCGAATCCGCGCTCGCCGTCATCCATCATGCTGTGAAACCAAGGCTAGGCGCCAAATGTGGTGCCATCGTCAAATCGCGGTCCTTGCGGCCATCGGCCGGGCTGCATTTGCGGTTCGGGCTGGTTGCGATAGAGCGGGTCACTTAACCGTTCGGAATTCGTGACATGGCTCGCTGCAGATCCCTCAATCCGCTAGAAAGTTCACTTGTAAAAAAATATCGCATGGGGTCCGAAGACCAGTAATCAGGTGAACTACGCGTAGTTTACATGCCTCCGTGGAGATGACGGGCATCGATATTCGTTTCTTTTCGACGTTTTTAACCATTCTGGTGGGTTTTGCGGGCGGGACAATTGCGTATGTCTTGGGCGCACCCCTGCCCTGGATGATCGGCGCGCTGATCTGTGTTGGCGCGATCGCGATTGGTGGATTCGGCTGGCGCGGGATCACAGTCTCAATGCCGCCGCAGGTCCGGCTCGTGATGGTGCCAATTATCGGCGTCATGCTCGGGTCTGCTTTCACCCCTGAGGTCGTGGCCCAGATTCCGGGATGGTTGCCGAGCCTTTTTTCAGTTGCGGCTTTTGTGATGCTGGCCACCGCTTGTGTCTATCCGCTCTATCGACGCGTGTTTGGCTATGACCGACCAACGGCTTACTTTGCGGCTGTGCCCGGCGGCCTCCTGGAAATGGCGATGCTGGCCGAGGAGCAGAAGGGCGATATGCGCACCGTGAGTGCCATACACTTCCTGCGCATTGTCTTCGCCGTTGTTACCATCCCGCTCGTATTACGGGTGTTCTTCGGACCGGTCGGCAGTGCAGCAGGCGTCAATCTCGATGACGGGACGAAAGTTCTGACGATCTGGGACGGCGGTCTGTTACTTGCTGCCGCCATATCAGGGTTCTGGCTGGCGCGTTTGTTGCGCATTCCAGCGGCGCCGATCAGCGGGCCGGTTATGGTGAGTGCGCTGTTCCATGCGACCGGGTGGACCGATGCGGCACCGCCGGGCGTACTGGTCATCGTCGCCCAGGTCGTCATGGGCTCGGCTCTGGGTGCCCGGTTCAGCGGTTACGACAGGACCGAGCTTGCCCGCGCCTTTGGTGCTGCGCTGTTGGCTGGCGTCGTGATGATGTCGTTAACGCTCGCGATTGCCCTTCTTGCCAGGATGCTGTTGGCAAAGCCGTTTCTCGAGATGGTGCTGTCACTGGCGCCGGGAGGGCTGGTGGAGATGGCGCTGATCGCGCTCAGTCTACAGATCGGCATTGCATTTGTGACGGCGCACCACCTGATCCGAATCCTGATCTCGGTGCTGATCATGCCGTCGCTCTACAGGGCGACCATTGGGCGCGGACAGGACCGTTAGAAGCCGCCACCGGTGCGAAACCCGCCACCGCCCTTGGAACGGCCGACGCGCCCTCCCCAGGATGATCCGCTGCTGCGGCGTCCGCTACCCCAACTGCCGCCCCAGCGACCACCAACACTGCCGCCCCAGGGTTTGCTGCTACCAGGGAAACGGTAGCGCTGACTCCCAAAGCGGCTATTGGATTTTCTTTGGCGGCGGTGATGGCGCTCCAGCTCGTGCCAAAGTCCGCTGCCTGAAATAGCGCCCCGCACCAGCCCCACAAGCAGGCTCTTGAGGAAATCATCGTCGGTGAAAAACGAATCCCACCTGTCGTAACCCGACTTCACAAAGCGCGTCCGTACGCCCTCGATCTCGGCTCTGCGCGCTTCCAGTGCCCTGAGACTCTCGCGCAGTTGGGCGATGTCGCGTTCGGTTTCGGCAAGATCCTGACGGCGATCCTCGATTTCATCGACCACACGATCATCTTCGCGACTGCGGGTCAGCCGGGCCTCACGATAAAGACTGCGCAAGTCCTGACGTTGCATGGCCCCAGTCATCAGCCGCAGGGCTTCGGCGAAGGGGCCATCGTCGCCGCGCACATGGGCGGACCGTTCACGCTCAAGCTCGGCGCGTCGTTCGCTTTCAGCCTCGACATCCGCGTCGATGTCCAAAACGGCCTGCTCGACATCGGCCAGCGCTTTGGCGAGCTCGTTCAGGCCCGCGGCACCGCGCGCTTCAGCCTCCAACTTTTCGAGACTGGCGATTTCCTCTTCCAGTTCGGACTGCTGCGCGTCGACGTGTTCCTGCAGGCGCCTGGGGATCTCAAGCAGCATCCGATAGTTGGCCGCGGCGTCGCGATAGCGCACGATCCCGGCGACCCACCGATCGAAAAATCGAATGACAGGATTGGCGCGGTAGTCTCCGGTCAGGAACTTGCGATCCCACAGATACATGAACAGAGGGTCGGCCTCGTAAGGCGCGCCCTTTTCGGCGCGGTCGCTGGCGGCAAGCTCAGCCTTGCGGGCGGCTTCCTCAACGATGTCCCGCGACTCTTCCACCAAGGTCGATTGCGCGACAAAAGCCTTGTCTTTCTCGAGTTTCTTCTGAAATGCCGCTTCCGCCTGATCGAGCGCCTTTGCCGCCTTGTCTTCGTCGGCAACGCGTTTCGACCGTTTGGCGAGTAGCGCCGCGCGGGCTTGGTCGGTCTCGTCCAGCGACGATTCGAGTGCATCGAGAGATGCATCATGCTGAGCGATGAGTTCGGCGGCGCGGGCTTCGACACGGGCCAGCGGCTCCGACAACTCGCCATTGCGCAACGCATCAAGCCGCAATTCGGCCAGTCTACGGAAGGCCTCGCTTTCCTCGCTGGCGGTTTTTCCGCGCGCATCGGTGAGTTTCGCGATCCGCCCGGCCAGGCGATCGATATCCTCACGGATTTCGCCGACGGCGCGTTCGATGGCGGTCAGTGCATCGCGTCCCTTGAGCATTGCCGCCTACCAATCCGTTATCCGGCCGCCAAGCACGGGGATCGTGAACTCCGGCTCGCGAAACCCGCGTTGCTTGATGGCGACCCGGGCGTTTTGGATGATGCCGTCATCGGATTTGTCGGCCCGAACGCGCGAGAACACGCTTTCGGAGACACGCTCGCCGAACCGCGACACTGTCCGCACCGACTGGTCTTCCTCGCTGCGGACAGGCAGTGGCAGCACGGAGCCGTCCTCGGCAATCGCCTCTACGATCAGATAGAAGTTCTGCGCATTGGGATTGGCATCGGGGATGCGCCAGACGCCTGACAGTTCGCCGGGGCGAGAGACGATCGTCAGGACATAGGCGCGCATCATCTGGTCGTGCAGCGCCTGCAGGTCGCTGACGGCTTTGCGAGATGCATCGGATTGACCAGCAGCCAGAGCCCGTTCGGCATCGGCCATCAATTCTGCCGCATCGGCGCGGATGGCATCCTCACGCGCGTTCTCGGCAATCGCTTCTCCTAACGCCAAGATGCGCCCAGGTAGCGTTTCGGTCATTTCGACGCGCAGGGCTTCGGCCTGACGCTGTTCGGGCCATACAAAGGCCCAACTGTAGGCAAGCCAGCCGATGCCGAGCGCCAGAACAATGCCCACGATGCGGCTGAACCACCTGCCGCGGTCGACATACGCGCTCGCCAAAGATACCGAAAGCCCCGCCTCCGGCGGCGTGTAGACAAATCGGTTCTCGCGAAGGGCGTTTACGCCTTCTGCGAGAATTTCATCAGGCACATCGATGCCCTGCCCGGCATAGATCTCGCGCAGGCGTTCAATCAGGGCTGTTTCGCGATCTTTTTCGTTGAGTTCGCGCCGGACGAGATGCTCGCGATGGCGCAACGTGTCGACCACGTCCATCGCCAGCATGACGTCATCGAGCGGAGCCGCCTTCTCGATCACCTCAGCCATGTCTCAACGCCCTGTCCTGGCCGTTTTGGTGTCAATGGCGATCAACTGATCAGCGTGTTGCCTTCTGCGGCGAGCTTGGCCAGCCGGCGCTTGCCGTCTTCCACCGCATCACGGATTTCCTGACTGTTGTCGGTCGCCAGCTTGCGCATCTCGATGATGATCTCGCGGGAGCGTTCCTGGAAACCGACCACCGACTCAACGAGCTTCTGAACCGCTTCGGCCTGGATTGTCGGGCCGTAGCCGGAACGTATGGCCGCCTCCTGAACCTGATCACCAACCTCGGCCAGCGTTTCGAGGCTCTTGTTGATGCCTTCCTTCATGGCATCCAGCGTCTTGGTCGACTCGTGCAGACCGAACATGCCGGTAAAGGACGCTTTCAGCGCGGTCAGAACCGTCTCGTTGGTGGTGAAGAAGGTCACGGACTGCGCATAGACCCGTTCCTTGGCGGACGTGGTCTGCATCAGCCGCGCCATGATGACTTCGGAGGTATTGTAGGAAATCGTCAGATTGTCCGAGAGGTCTTTGGCAATCTGGTAGCGCTTTTCCTCGTCCTGCATCTCGCGCAAACGCTGATCCCGGGCAAGTTCGAGCTTGGCGCGATCGGCTGGCACCATGTCTTCAGGCGCATCCGCAACGGCCTGGGCCGAAGTCGTCAGTGCTTCCTTACGTTCCTGCAGCAAAGCTTCTGCCTTGTGCAGCACCTCAAGCGCCATGACCTCGGCGTGCTTCAACGCACCGCGATAATCGCGATAGGCGTCGAGGATGATGCGTTCGCGCTCGATCTGGTCTTTGGAATCCGCGGCAACCTCAAGATAGGTTTCCTTGATGGCGTCGAACCGGTCGGCAATGTCACCGCGGGTGAGCTTCATCCATGCATTGCCGAAGCGCTCCCAGGTCGAAATCTTGCCGTCTGCGAGTTGATCAACCAGAGATTTGGCATCGTCCCGGATCGAGTCAAAGCCCGCCGTGATGCCCTCATAACGCTCGCCAATATTCATCGCCGCGACCTGCTCGCGGACGACCTCGTTGAAAAACGAAGCCTGGGTCAGCGTGCGGGCGATGGCGACCACCTTGTCTTCATCAAGTGCCGTGATCTGATTGAGGAGCGGCACGATCGGCGCTTCGCTGGAGTCAGCTTCGGCAATGATGCCGACATCGCGCAGCAGGCCTGCCGCGCGATCGAGATACTGCATGGGGGTGTCGAGAATGGCAGGCGTAGCGGACATGGCTTGGACTTCCAGGCTGTGGCGGGTGGATTTGGGCGGGATCGCCAGTCGATCAGATATGGTCTGCTCGGTTGGACGCAAGTCGCGCCTTACGCGGATATTATACTGCCTAACACTGGTTCCGCGCCAAGGCTATGATCGCGTTTGATGATCTCGCCGACGTTTCCGTCTGCCTTGGAGGTATTTGTGAGGTCACAGCACAGCGCCCCCTGAAAGCACAAAGCCCGGCATGGAAGCCGGGCTTTTTCATTTGGGGGCTGTTCTGGCAGTCTCTACCGGATCTGCCGCTGGCGCGTGGCCGGCACCGTAATCGGGCGTAAGGCCGGGTGCGACGGCAGGGCGTTCACCCGATCGCGGTGTCCACCGGAATTGGAGGTGCCTTCATCGTCGGTCTCAAGTGGCAGGCTCATGATAGCCATTCCCATGGCCACGCTGCCGAAGGTAATGACGAGGCCCAACGTCAAAACAATGATTGGCAGTGCAGGATTCTCAGAATTGATAATCAGTGTCCCAATCCGGTGGGCGTCCGTGATCATCAGGCCGGCGACAAGGAGGATGGCGACAGCGGTCCCGATCAGACCATTGATCAGCAACAACCGGAAAAGCGGGTTCTCGGGCAGGAACCTGTTCAGCATTGTGGGCCTCTTGCGCGATGCAGGTAGTTAGTAAGCGTTGTTGTTCGACTGTCTACGGGCGTCAGTTTGGCCAAGATGATCTCAGATTGCACAAATCAACACACCAACGCGACGAACCGCCGCGGCGCGATATGCATGATTTTATATTTTGACGCAAAAGTTGGCGTTAATTTGTTCCACGCTACAATTTCGCACCCTTGAATTCGATAAAGTGATCGACTGGAGCTGTTTGTCCGTAACATCACGGCTTGATCGCCATATTCCGGTCAAACATATACCGGTATGGCATATGCGGTACCGGCATAGGCCGGAAAGGGTTTCAGTCGATGAATGTTTCCACGCTGTGTCTGGCTATTCTCAATTTCGGAGAGGCCTCAGGATACGACATCCGCAAGATGTCGACGGAAGGCACTTTCAGCCATTTCGTTGATGCCAGTTTCAGCGCGATCTATCCGGCACTAGAGCGACTGGAAAGTGAAGGCAAGGTGCAACAGCGCACTGAGCAACAGATCGGCAAACCAGCCCGGAAGGTCTACGAAATCACTGAATCCGGCCGCGTCGCCCTGGTGGCGGAACTAATGGAGCCCTTGAAGGACGACAGGCTGAAGTCGGAGTTCCTGCTGCTCGCGCTGTGTGCCGAGATGCTGCCGCCTGAACGCGTGGCCGAAGCGGTGGACGAACGTATTGAGGGTGTCGGACGAATGATCGCCGATTTCGAGGCGATGGGGTCGGATTGCGACCACGCGCCCAGTCATTGGGTCCTCGATATGGCGCGGCACATGAACAAAACAAAGAAGGCATATCTCGAGTCGCACCGGGACTCGCTCGTGGCCCTGGCGGGCGGTGTGAACAAACGAACAGCGGCCGAGTAGTCCGGACACCATCTACGGCCTGAGACACCAAACGCGGCAAAACGGATCTTGAAGACAAACCCATGCGCAACTCATTCCTCCTTGCATTGCTGATCGCCATCGGACTTGGCGTCTGGCTGTCCACCGGGTCAGTCACGGTAGGCGGGTCGGGCGACGACACGCCGGCTCTGGCCGAACAAAAGGCCGAGGCAAATGGCAATGGCGGCGACGCCATTTCGGTTCAGGTGCAGCGCTTTGTCGCCACACCGCGTCGCGAAGACCTCATTCTCCGCGGCCGGACAGAGGCCAATGACCGTGTTGAAGTGCGTGCCGAAACCGAAGGCACCGTGGAACAACTGGCGGTGCGCAAGGGTGATGTCGTCACCCCCGGCCAGTTGCTTTGTCGGATCGACAGCCGGACACGCCGGGCGATTCTCGCGCAGCAGAAGGCACAACTGGAGCAGGCGACGGCGGACTATGAAGCGGCAGCCAGCCTTTCCAAAAAGGGCTTTGCGGCCGAGACCCGTGTTCGCGCTCTGAGGGCTCAACGTGATGCGGCGCAGGCTGCTGTCGAGGCTGCGGAATGGGACTTATCGCGGGTTAGCGTCACCGCACCGATCGGCGGCGTCATCGAGGAACTGCCTGTGCGGCAAGGCTCGTTGCTCCATGGTGGCGATCTCTGCGCGAAGATTGTCGATCCCGATCCCATGCTGGCAGTAGCGCAGGTTTCTGAACAGGATCTCAGTGGCCTTACTCTTGGAATGTCTGCGACCGTTTCACCGGTGACTGGCGGTACTTTTTCCGGTGAGATCGCATTCATCGCGCCAGCTTCAGAGGTGGCTACGCGGACCTTCCGGGTTGATATCCTGTTGGCCAATCCTGACGGGGCGCTGCGCGATGGCGTGACCAGCGAAATTGTCATTCCACTGGCCGAGCGATCTGCCCATCTGGTGCCGCCCAGCGTGTTGGTCCTCAGCGACGCCGGCGACGTTGGTGTGCATAGCGTGAATTCTGAAAACAGGGTGCGTTTTCTGGCCGTCGACATCATTGCCGACACTCGCCAAGGGGTCTGGGTGTCCGGCCTGCCGGATGAGGTGACGATCATCACGGTTGGACAGGAGTATGTCGGTGACGACGCTCTCGTCGAACCGGTCCTACGCACCGCGGCCGACACCGCGCCGGTGGAGACACAGTAATGGCCGTGACAACCGATACCCAAGGCGTTCCGCCGCAGGGCGCATCGGGCGATGGTCTTGGGCGGGGCCCGATCGCAAGCGTGCTGTCGCGCCCACGCGCGGTGCTGACGCTGATGGTCGCCATGATCATTGGCGGCATCCTCGCCTATGTGTCGATCCCAAAAGAAGCCAATCCCGACATCGACGTTCCGATCTTTTATGTGTCGATCTCGCAGCAGGGCATTTCGCCGGAGGATGCCGAACGGCTCCTGATCCGTCCGATGGAAACCGAGTTGCGCGGTCTAGACGGGATCAAGGAGATCGAGGGTATCGCGTCCGAAGGCCATGCCGGGATCGTGCTCGAATTCGACATCAGCTTCGACAAGGATCAGGCGCTGATCGATGTCCGCGAGAAGGTTGACCAAGCCCGTCCCGAACTCCCGGATGATGCCGAAGAGCCGCAAATCTTCGAGACGAACTTCTCGCTGATCCCGACCATCGTTGTCAGCCTGTCGGGCAATGTGCCGGAGCGCACACTCTTCCGAAAAGCCAAGGAACTGCAGGACCAGATCGAAGCCGTCCCGACTGTGCTCGAAGCGGAAATGTCGGGCGACCGGGAGGAACTGGTCGAAGTTCTGATCGATCAGAAGAAACTGGAGAGTTACTCGATCCGGCCGCAAGAGGTCCTCGACGCGGTCCGGGACAACAACCAGTTGGTTGCCGCCGGCGCACTGGACAGTGGCGAGGGGCGATTCAACGTCAAGGTTCCCGGGCTGCTAGAAACGGCAAACGACATCGTCAGTCTGCCAATTATCGCGGACGGCGATGGTGTTATCACGCTGGGCGACGTCGCAACCATCCGACGGACGTTCAAGGACGCATCAGTCTTCCAGCGCTTCAATGGCGAACCGGCCATCGCGCTGGAGGTCAAGAAGCGGCTCGGCACCAACATCATCGAGAACAATGAAGCGGTGCGCGAGGTTGTCGACCGCTACACTGCGGACTGGCCGGACTCGATCAATGTCGATTATGCGCTCGATGAGTCCCGCTACATTTTCGAGGTGATCGGCTCGCTGCAATCCTCGATCATTACAGCAATCTCGCTGGTGATGATCGTGGTTGTCGCTGCGCTTGGCGCCCGGTCCGCGATCCTTGTTGGTGTCGCGATCCCGACCTCGTTCCTGCTGGGCTTCCTGATCATCTCCGTTGCCGGCATGACCGTGAACATCATGGTGTTGTTCGGCCTTGTGCTGACGACCGGCATGCTCGTCGACTCGGCGATCGTCATCGTCGAATACGCAGACCGTAAGATGGCCGAGGGTGTGCCGCGGCAACAAGCCTACATCCAGGCAGCCCAGCGCATGTTCTGGCCGGTGTTCTCCTCAACGGCCACGACGCTGGCAGCGTTCATTCCGATGCTGTTGTGGCCCGGCGTTCCGGGCGAATTCATGAGCTATCTTCCGATCATGGTGATCGTCGTGTTGTCGGCGTCGATCGTCACCGCCATGGTCTTCCTGCCTGTGATCGGCGGCCTGGTCGGCAAGACCGCGGCACGCGCCAAGGAACAGGGCAACGCACAGCTTCTCAGCGGCACTCGCAAGGTCGATGTCAACGAGCTACATGGCATCACCGGCATGTACGCACGGACGCTGCTGCGTCTGATCAAAGTTCCTGAACTGGTGATCATCTCGATCATCGGCATTGCTGTTTCCGTGTTCTTCTACTTCGGTTCGAACAACGCTGGCGTCGAGTTCTTCGTCGAAGAGGAGCCGGAGCGGGCCGTCGTTCTGATCAGCGCACGCGGCAATCTCTCGCCCTTCGAGGTGCGCGATCTCACCGTTGAGGTCGAAGAGCGCCTGATGACCATTCCCGGCATCAAGCATGTCATCACCACCGCCGGTACCGAACCTGGAGGTTCGCAACTTGGCGATGTCGAGGACAAGCCTGTTGACACGGTTGGTCAGATCACCATCGAGCTGCGCGACTTCTGCTGCAGGCGACGCGCCAAAGACGTGTTTGAGGATATCCGAGCTCTGGCAACAGAGATCCCCGGAATCAAGGTCGAGGTCAGCGTCGTGCAGGGCGGACCGCCCACGGGTAAGGACCTCCGGCTGGAGATTACGGCGCAGGACTACGACACGGTCATAGCGACGACGGAGCGCGTCCGCGAATTCCTTGAGACCGGCATGACGGGCCTGCGCGACGTCGAGGACACCCGTCCCCTTCCCGGAATCGAATGGGAACTTGCCGTCGACCGCGAGGAGGCAGGCCGCTTCGGCACCGATATTGCCGAGGTCGGGGCAATGATCCAGCTTGTGACCGAAGGCGCGCTGGTTGGGACCTATCGTCCCGATGACAGCGACGATGAAATCGATATCCGGGTGCGTCTGCCCGAACAAGAGCGAACATTCGACCAGCTGGATCAGCTGCGGGTGCAGACGGAAATCGGTCAGGTTCCGCTGGCTAATCTGGTTGAGCGTCAGGCCAAACCAAAGGTCTCGACGATCACCCGTCAGAACGGCGCGTTCGCCATGGACGTGAAAGCCAATGTGCTTGAGGGCGTGCTGGCCGACGAAAAAGTGCGCGAGCTGGATGAATGGCTGCAGGCACAGCAATGGCCAACGTCTGTGAAGTTCCGCTTCCGTGGCGCCGACGAAGAACAGAAGGAGTCGGCTGCGTTCCTCGGCACAGCGGCCGCTGGCGCGCTGTTTATGATGTTCGTCATCCTGGTGACGCAGTTCAACTCGTTCTACCAGACAATTCTGACATTGGTGACAGTCGTGCTTGCTGTGGTTGGCGTGCTTATCGGCATGCTGGTCACCGGGCAGCGCTTCTCGATCATCATGACC
>JBCDCP010000047.1:0-20601 GCA_039181495.1 Pseudomonadota bacterium
GCCTGCCGGTTTGGGTCGGCTTCTCCTGCGCGCCGGATGCTGAAGGAACCATGTGTCTGCAAGCTGGTGAGACCGACGCAAATGGCGTTGTGAAGGCTGGCGCTGGTGCGACGCTCATCGATGCGATCGCTGCGCTTGACGGCAAGGATGTTCCGCTCATCAGCATCATGCATACCGATGTGCTGCATGTGGACGCCTGCCTCGACATCGTGGAAGCGCATTGGAACGGCCTTGTCGGCGTCTATGCGCATTCCGGCAACTTCATCGATGGCGCGTGGATTTTCGAGGGGACGATTTCCCCCGAAGACTACGCTGCGGCGAGCCAGCGATGGATCAATCGCAGTGTGCAGATCATCGGCGGCTGTTGCGGCATCCGCCCCAATCACATCGAGGTTTTGGGCCCGATCGTCTACGGCCCGTCACCGTAGCAAGCGAAGCCAGCTTGGTAGGGTGCCTCAAATTGTGTGCGCTACTAGCCTTTTGCCCTTAACGCCTTGTGGCGCCGCCTCAATCAAAGAGGCTCGAGACCGACTCTTCCTGGGCCGTGCGACCGATGGCTTCGCCGATCAGCGGAGCAATCGAAAGCGTCCGGATGTTCTGGGACACACGAACCGCTTCAGTTGGCTCGATCGAGTCGGTGATCACCAGCTCCTTGAGATTCGAGGCCGATATCCGCGCCACCGCGCCGCCCGACAGCACGCCATGGGTGATGTAAGCGTAGACGGCTTCCGCACCGCGCTCGAGAAGGGCATCGGCGGCATTGCACAGCGTGCCGCCTGAATCGACGATGTCATCGACCAGGATACAGGTGCGGCCGCCGACGTCGCCAATCACGTTCATAACTTCCGACTCGCCTGGCTGCTCGCGGCGCTTGTCGACAATGGCGAGCGGCGCATCGATGCGCTTTGCAAGTCCGCGTGCCCGTACGACGCCGCCGACGTCCGGCGAGACGATGGTCACCTTGGGTAGATCGAAGCGGTCGACGATGTCGCGCACCATGACCGGCGCTGCGAACAGATTGTCGGTCGGGATGTCGAAGAAGCCCTGAATCTGGCCGGCGTGCAGATCGAGCGTCATCACCCTGTCGGCACCGGCATTGGTGATGATGTTGGCTACCAGCTTGGCTGAGATCGGCGTGCGCGGGCCTGCTTTGCGGTCCTGGCGTGCATAGCCGAAGTAGGGCAAGACTGCGGTGATACGTCTTGCCGAGGCGCGGCGCAGTGCATCGGTCACGATCAGCAGTTCCATCAGATGGTCGTTGGCCGGGTAGGAGGTGGACTGGATCACAAAGGCGTCTGACCCGCGGACGTTCTCCTGGATCTCGACAAAGACTTCCATGTCGGCGAAACGCCTCACCTGAGCCTTGGTCAGGGGAATGTTGAGATACGCGCCGATGGCCTCGGCCAACGGACGATTGGAGTTTCCGGCGACAATCTTCATGGGCGGCTCTGGGCAGCGGGCTTGCAGGAAAGTCTCGCGACGAGATGCAAGGCCGGGATGAGAAACGAGCGCGGGACTTTCACCCGCCAATAAAGCCGAATTGGCCAACATCGTGTGCGCAGTGTTATTGCGAAGTCTGCGCGCTTGTCGAGACCGGAACCCGGCCCATCACCTGAAGGATTTCGTCGATCGTCCGCGACGCGATTGCACCGAGTTCCTGATCGCCGACGACCGTCCATGGATCGGTGGCCGTCGAGCCGACCCGGCGCTCGCCGCCGAAACGCGATTTGCGATTGCCGTTGGCATCGAACAGGTCCCAGACGTAGGTCACGACGGTCTCCTGTCCAACCGTTTCGGCGTTGAAGCTGCCTTTGGCACGCACGGCGGCGGTGGCGGTTTCGCGCGGTACAATCGTCAGGTTGCGCGCACCGGCTTCGGTGCTGAGCTGTTGTGCCAACGGCAGCGCAAGGCCTTGTGGAAGACCGACAATGGGCTCAAAGGCGACCGTACCTGGCGCTGCGACAACCGAAGCGGTTTCGCTGTCGCCTTCCGAGTTTCCGCCCGGAACAATGTTGCCAAGATTGATGGGGGTTGAGCAGGCAGCAACAAAGCCAACCAAAATCAAGGCTGCCAGCGCCCTGAAGCCAAGGCTGACCCATTTCCCGAGCATTGTGCGCATTAGACGCATGAACCTCGCACTCTTGCCGTCCTACCGGGGTAGCGTCATTCGACCATCAGGTCCAGTGACGCTGCCGAAAGTGTTTCGGGGTCGGATTCGGTGACAATTGAACTCCGCCCCAGGCACATCGCTGTTCCACTCTCACTATCCATGAGAATCATGTGCGCGAATAGCACCATACCCGGCACAATCTCCCAATTGTTGCCCTCATAAAACATCGGCATGTCCATCCAGCACGGTGTGAACACCGCACCGAGACTATATCCACAGGCGTTGAGCCGGTGTTCGGTCAATCCATGTCCATCCAGCACGCGGGCATGGGCGGCAAACACATCGCCTGCGACATGTCCCGGTCGGAAGCAATCCTCACAGGCCAGCAATGCTTCGCGTGCAGCATCGTGGTAGCGCCTGTGCCGGTCTGTCGGTGTGCCCACCACAATCGTACGCATCTGTGCGGCATGGTAATGGCGGTAGGCACCAGCCCATTCGAGCGTCAGCTGGTCATTGTCATCCAGCACGCGGCGGCCCGACTTGTAGCGGCACAATAGCGCATCGTTTCCTGAACCAATAATGAACTCGTTGCCCGGGTAGTCTCCGCCGGCCCGGAATATGGCGTTGTGTTGTGCGGCCAGAATGTCGCCTTCGTCTGCGCCGGCCCTTGTCGCCTGTCTGGCTGCCTCGAGCGCTGCATCGGAGAGTTCCCCGGCTTTGCGGACATAGGCAAGTTCCGCATCGCTCTTGATCGCCCGCAATCGGGTGATCAGCAACGATGCATCGGAGAGCGTGCAAAAACCGTCGAGAGTGGCCTCGATCCTGCGTCCGTTTGCAGCTGTCAGCCCAACAGTATCGAACTCGATGCCGAGCTTCTTTCCCTGGCACCCAAGGTTCTCGAGCATGGTTCGCAGATCGCCGGCGGGATCAGCGTCGATACCATCCTTCCAGACCCTAATGTCTTCAATTGTGGACGTATGTTGCGCCTGTCTGAGGTCGGCCGAGCGGGTCAACAGCGCCTTACGACCATCGGTTCCGAAATAAAGGCACTGGAAGAAGCAGTAACCAAACGTGTCGTATCCGGTCAGCCAATAGGACGACTCCTGCGCAAAGATCAGGATCCCGTCGAGGCCTTGGCTGTCCAATTCGGTTTGTAGCGTGTTCTCGCGGGCGGAAAACTCATCTGCGGTGAAGTGCAAGGCCATGTGATCTGTTCCTTCCGACTGAGACCCCGTGACGTCTTAGGGCCTGAGCGCGATTGCCGCTATCATTCGCCCATAGTCCGGTTCATTCCGGTGTGTGGCGCGCCGATAACTGAAAAACCGTGCTTCATCGGAATAGGTGCACAACCCCGTGTCCTCGACTTGCCCTACACCGGCACGGTCAAGCCGGTCCGCGATATACCCAGGCAGGTCGAACATGGCGTGGTCATCGCGCTTAGATGGTGTGAAGAAGCGGCTGTTTGCCGGCTCTATAGCCATTAATCTGTCGACAAACTCGGGGCCCACCTCGTAGGCAGCCTGCGAGATCGTTGGTCCGATCACGGCGGTGATGGTCTCACGCCTGGCTCCAATCTCGCACATTGTCGCAATGGTGCTTTCCAACACCCCGGTTGCCGCGCCTTTCCAGCCGGCATGGGCAGCACCTATGACTTGCGCCCGTTGGTCGGCAAAAAGAACCGGCGCGCAATCGGCAGTCAGGATCGCGAGCGCGATTCCCGGTGTGGCTGTGACCATGGCGTCGGCCTTTGGCCGCTTGGCCGGCCAGGGACCATCAACCCTCCGGCAGTCAGGAGAATGTATCTGATAGACCGAGATCAGGTGATCGGGCGCAACGGAAAATGCGTTTGCCACCCGCGTCCTGTTTTCAGCGACCTTCTCTGCTTCATCCTGGGAGCCCTGTCCGCCGTTCAACGCATGGTACACCCCGGTTGAAACGCCGCCCTCGCGGGTGAAGAAGCCATGCTGCACACCGGCGAGCCGGCCGATCGCGTCGGCTTCAATCGGTGTGGTGCGCGCTGTCGTCTCCGGACTGCCGTTCATGGCTGGCTCTCCAATGTGAAGGGCGGCGGCGGGCCGATCTGTGGTGAAGTCAGTGCCATGACCTTGAAGACATTGCCCATTGCGCCCGGCGCGGCAAGCCGTCCGGCGGCCAGCTCTAGTTGGTTGCGCGTTGCGGCATCAGCTCCGTTCATCAGCTTGGCCAGCCGCTGCACAAGGCCGAGCTCTGTCAGGAACTGCGCCTGGGGCATCGGACCGTAAACGTTCAGGTCGTTGCGGCGCGCGAGACGGGCCAATTCCGCGAAATTTACGTGCGCGGTGATGTCCGTTTCGCCAGGGCGGCTCAGAGGATCGACATGCTGATGGTTACGGATCGCCTGTAGTGTGTCGCCATAGGTTGTCTCGCTGGTGCCGTAGTCGATGATCAGCGCCACACCGGGTGACGCCCGCAGGCGGGTTGCGAGTTTGGACACGAGCTCTGGCAGTTCCGGGCAGGTCTCCAGAGTCGCGGATTGCTCTGGCGCCTGTTCAGGCAACTGCGTGAGTTCAATCGAAGCCTGTTCGCCACACTGAAGTTGGAACTGGTGGCTATCATCAAGTCCAACGCAACGCAGACGCCAACTGTCGCCCTGCCAGACCAGCTGATCGATGGGCAGACAGTCGAAGAACTCGTTTGCCAGCAGGATCGAGGGTCCGCAGGGAACATCTTCCAGCGCATCGTGGAAGCTGAATTGGTGACCGTTGCTTTCAAGGGTTGATCGCTGTTGCTCGCGCAACCGCTCGTTCTGCTCAACCAGGTGCACCCCAAGTTTCCCGGCCAACTCGGGGCGGCTCTGTGCAACCCGCAAGACATCGGACATGAGCGTTCCTCGACCGGGCCCAAGCTCGATCAGGCGTACAGCGTCATTCGGTTCGGCGTTTCGGAGTGCTTCGGCAACGACCACGGTCCAGGCGCCGATGATTTCTCCAAACAGCTGACTGATCTCGGGTGCAGTGATGAAATCGCCGGCCATGCCCAGAGGCTGGTGATTGCGGTAGTAGCCGTGAACTGGATCATGCAGGCAGGCCAGCACGAACGCTGCCAACGGCATCGGTCCGGATGCGTGAATGCGCGCGCGCAGTTGCTCGGCCAACGGGGTGTCGTCGCCTTCCGTAGTTTCGACCCTGCTGGCGTCAGGAGCCGCCATCTTGTGACTCTTCTGCCCGGCCGTTCGATGGCGACTGCCAGTTCACATGGCCATTGTTGTGCCATGCCCAGTGCATGAGCATGCCGCCGATCAGGATCATGGGCAACGACAGCAACATTCCCATGGTCAGGCCAGGAACGAGAAACCCGATATGGGCATCGGGTTCGCGGAACTGTTCACCGATGATCCGCATGACGCCATACGCAGCAAAGAAGGCACCGGTGACGACGCCGGGCCGCCGGAGCGCATGGAAGCGATGGGTCAACACGCGCAGTATGGCGAAGAGTAACAGACCCTCCAATGCTGCCTGGTAAAGCTGACTGGGATGGCGCGGTTCCGGCCCGCCAAAGGGGAAGACCATGGCCCAGGGCACATCTGAGACGCGGCCCCACAACTCGCCATTGATGAAATTGGCGAGACGGCCAAAGAACAGCCCGATCGGCGCTGCCGCCGCCGCAAGGTCGCCAAGGGCGAGCATTGAGAGATGCTTGTAGCGGGCGACCAACGCACAGGCGAGAAGCAGGCCGATGGCACCGCCGTGAAATGACATGCCGCCGAGCCATACTTGGAGGATCTCGCCAGGGTTATCGAGGTAGTAGCCTGGTTTGTAGAACAGCACATAGCCAAGCCGACCGCCGAGCACGATGCCAAGCGTGGCGAAAAACAACAGATCATCGGCATGGGCTGGCCGCACCGGCGAGGCCATGCCGCCGAATATCACGGTGTTCTGGGTCAGTCGGCTCACATACCACCAGCCGAGCAGGATGCCGCCGAGATAGGCCAAGGCATACCAGCGGATCTGCAGCGGTCCCAGTTCGATCAGAACCGGGTCGATGGCGGGGAAGGGGATAGCAAATGTCATAGTGGCGACATGAGGCGGTGCCGCGCACCAATGTCAAGAAACAGTTGGTTCACGAGCGGTTGGGCCGCTGTGTCCGCGAGCTCTGCCCGTTGGCAATTGGGATTGTTGCTGCCTATGTAGTGTCCAACAGCATTTTCTGGAGCGAAGACCAATGACCCAGACCACAAATCGCGTGCTGGATGATCTGGCGCGCCTGATGACGGATGCGGCAGGCGTTGCGCGGGGCATGCGCAATGAGGCCGAATCACTGATGCGCACCCAAGCCGAGCGCATTCTGGCTGATCTCGACGTTGTCCACCGCGATGAGTTTGAGGCTGTCAAACTGATGGCTGAAACCGCCCGGCGGGAGAATGAGGCGTTGTCCGCGCGCATCGCAGCGCTGGAGGAGGCAGCAGCCAAACCAAAGGCAGCGCCAAAATCGCGCCCGAAGACTTCGGCAAGCCGTACGTCGGCCAAGAAGGCAGCTACCTGAAATCGCGGCACAAATCACCGACAGGCTGGAATTGCCCGCGAGTGTGCCCGTTTTGCCACTTCCCCGACCCTGTTCGAATCGGACAGCGTTAAGGCGCTGTTAACGATTGGCGCACAACAATCAGTGTGTCGTTACGAGTTCGAGCACCAAATCTGGGATTCATGGCACGACACCGTCCTCCCCATCGACCGCCTATGCGGCGAGCGCGCGCCTTCTTCGCAGCAAGACCCTACACCCGTCCCCAGGCCGGTCATCGTATGACCGGCTTTTTTTGTGGTTGGCGCCATCCTGGCACTGACCGCCGCAGGATTCCCGATCGCTTTCGGTCACCCTATGCGGCCATCCGGGGGCGGCATTCGCGTTTCGACCAGATCATCCAGAAGAGGCGGGCCGAACTCCGCCGAAATCTTGTGAGGTAACATCATGGCCTTCATCGACCTGTCAGAAGATCGCGTGATCAATCCGGTGGACACCGTTGAATCGGTGGCATCGGTCAATGAATGGCCGTTTGACCGCTCGGGGGATGATGAGATCAACATCTCTGTCCAGGGTCAGTGGACCGATTATCACATCTCCTACACCTGGATGGATGACCTCGAAGCGCTGCACATTGCATGTGCCTTCGATCTCAAGGTGCCCGAAGGCCGCCGCAACGCGGTGCGTGATCTGGTCCAACGCATCAACGAGCAGCTTTGGGTCGGTCATTTCGATTTCTGGACCGATGAAGGCGTGCTGCTGTTCCGCCAGGCACTGCCACTTCCCGATGGTGCGGAAGCCACCCAGCGGCAATGCGAGATGCTGCTGGAATTCGCCATCGAAGCGTCTGAACGATACTATCAGGCATTCCAGTTTGTGGTCTGGGCCGGCAAGACGCCGGAGGAGGCCATGGCGGCCGCATCATTTGAGACTGTCGGCGAAGCCTGACCTGCCGTAGCGCCTGATTAGCGATTGAGACTCTTCCGTTCCGGACTGATAACAAGCCTGACTGAGGGGGCTTGGATTCAGCCGGAGCGGTTTCATGTCTGAGAATAGGTCTTCAGCTTCATTGGCAAATGCCGGGCCAGTGTTGCTGTTCGGTGCCGGCAATATGGGCGGCGCGATGTTGCGCGGCTGGCTGGCGCTGGGGTTGCCGCCGGAGCGCGTCGCCATTGTCGATCCTGCACCAGCGGAGACGATCGCTGCCTTGGCCGATCGGGGAGTTGTCTTCAATCCCGCGCCTCAGGCGTTTCGAGCGTCGGTTCTGCTTCTTGCGGTCAAACCACAGATGTTCGCTGACGTGGCTCCCGATCTGCAGGGTCACCTCGCAGCTGAGACGGTTCTGGTGTCAGTGCTGGCCGGCACAACCATGGCACAGCTGGAGACCGTGTACCTGGAAGGGCAACCCATTCTGCGCGTAATGCCAAACACGCCGGCAGCCATCGGTCAGGGCATGAGTGTGCTCTATGCCAATGGGCATGTTTCCGCTGAGCAGAAGCGTGAAGCCGAGGCGCTGATGGCAGCCATCGGTGATACGGCCTGGATCGACAACGAGGCTTTGATGGATGCCGTTACTGCTGTGTCGGGGAGCGGACCTGCCTACGTGTTCCATTTGGCCGAATGCCTGGCTGCGGCCGGAACCAAGGCGGGGTTGCCGATGGATCTTGCGGATCAGCTTGCACGCCAGACGGTTGCGGGTGCCGGGGCGCTTATTGCTGCCACGGGAACCGATCCCGCGGAGCTTCGTCGCAACGTGACTTCGCCAAACGGAACAACGGCGGCAGCGCTTTCTGTTCTCATGGCTGATAACGGGCTTGGCCGGCTGCTGATCGAGGCTGTTGATGCCGCAAAACGCCGCTCTGAAGAGTTGGCGGGCTGAATTCTCTACGAAGTGCGCTATAAATCGGGCCAAGAAGGACGGGCGCGCCTTGAGCGCCACACAGGAGGCTTGGCATGGCCGAAGAAACCACAAAGAGCGATACGGGCGATCGCGAGGCTATCCGCACCGACATTGTTGATGCCGCAATGCGGCTCGCGGCCGAAACCGACTGGGAGGAGGTGCGCCTGTCGGACATTGCGGCAGAGGCTGGCGTAACACTGGCCACCCTGCGCGGTGCGTTTGACAGCAAAGGCGCCATCCTTGGCGGGTTGATCCGCGCGGTCGACCGTGCGGTGCTGGCTGAGTCCGATCCGGATATGGCGGATGAACCGGCGCGTGAAAGATTGTTCGACGTTCTTATGCGCCGTTTTGACGCTCTGAAGCCCTATCAACCGGCGCTGCGCCGGATCGCAGAAAGCTATCGTGGCGATCTCCTGGCCCTGGCTGCTTTCAACACCCGGTCCAGACGCTCGATGCAGTGGATGCTGGAAGCCGCAGGAGTTGATGCCAGCGGTAGGATGGGTCTGGCGCGCGCCCAGGTGCTGGTGTTTGCCTATGGCCGGACGCTCGATGTGTTCTTGCGCGATGAAGACCCTGGAATGGCGAGGACTATGGCTGCGCTTGACCGGAACCTGCGCCAGGCAGAGCGGCTGGCGCGGGCGTCCTCGCGGTTTCTGGATGGGGCAAGCGGATTTGGACGGATCGCGAGGGGACTCGCCGATGTTGTGGCTGGCCGCCGGCGCCGGCGTCGATATGACGACGAAGACGCCTACGAAGATGCATATGGCTACGAGTCCGATGACGTCTGGGCCGATGGCGACGATGACGACGGGTCTTCTGGCGACACTCGTAAGCTTCACTAATCGACCCTGACTGGAGCCTGCAGATGTCTGAAGAGTCCCAACCCGACGTCATTGCCTTCGAAGACTTTCTCAAGGTTGATATCCGCGCCGGCACAGTGATCGATGCGCAGCCCTTTCCCGAAGCGCGCAGGCCAGCCTTCAAGCTGTGGATCGATTTCGGCCCGGAGATCGGGACAAGAAAATGCTCGGCTCAGATCACCGAGCACTACGCACTCGAGGATCTGATCGGGCGGCAGGTGATGGCAGTGGTGAACTTTCCGCCGCGCCAGATCGGCAAGTTCATGTCGGAAGTTCTGACGTTGGGCTATTCCGACGATGAAGGTCACATTGTGTTGGCGCAGGTGGACAAGCCCGTGCCAAACGGTACGCGGTTGCACTGACGGACTGTTGTTGCTGATCTGTAGCTTCAGCGCTTTGCAAAGCCGTTATTGTTCGTGTTTTGCGATCAGTGTTTTGATCGTACTCCCGCAAATTTGCACGCAAACGCCCTTGCCGCGATGGCAGGATGACGCCACGTCCTCCGGGTCGGCGGCAGCCATGCGGCCCGGCAGATGAATTTCAGTGGCTTCAAGCCCCGGCCGTGCCTTCCCTCGCGCGGATTCCGGGCGCAAAGCGGAGAATACGACCATGCTCAACTATCGCACCGTTATCGCCGGCGCCGCAGGCGCGTTGTTCGCAGTTCAGGCGCATGCGGCAAGTCTCGATGTTCCCAGCGGTACCTACGCTCTCGACGTGACCCATGGTTCGATCGTCTTCAAGATCGATCATATCGGCCTGTCGTTCTATACAGCGCGCTTCAACACGTTTGATGCGACCGTCACCCTTGATGCCGACGACGTATCGCAGAGTGCAGTCGAAGTGACCGTCCAGACCGATTCGATTGACACCGACTATCCGTTTGCCGACCGCAAGGATTTCAATGCCGAGCTGCGCAAGCCGGAGTGGCTAAACGTAGATGAGTTTCCGCAGGCCACATTCAGGTCCACGGGTATAGAGATCACCGGTGACAACACTGCCAAAATTACCGGTGATTTCAGTTTCCGCGGTGTCACTCAACCGGTAACGCTTGATGCGCGTCTCAATGGAGCGTTGCCCAAGCATCCGTTCATGGACGCGGCGGCTCTTGGCATCTCTGCGGAAGGAACTCTGACGCGGACCGATTTCGGCTTCGACCGCTTCATTCCCAATGTGGGGGATGAGGTTCAGATCCTTATTGAAGCCGAGTTTGTCGAGCAGAAGTAAGACGCTCAGCTGACGGTTGGGGGGTTCGTGCCATGGCTCAGAACATGATTGAGACCGCATCTGATGCGGCGTTTGGCACGGCCTCCACGACAGCCCGGTCCGACACCCGATACACCAGCGTTGCGATGATCCTGCATTGGATCATCGCCGCTGCGATCCTGTTTCAGCTCGCATCCGGCTGGTGGATGCATGAAGCCGGCGACGAGGGTGGGACATTCATCTTCATCCTGTTCCAGGTCCACAAGACCGCCGGCATTACCGTGCTCGCGCTGACCCTCATGCGTATTGTCTGGCGGCTGGCACATCCGACGCCGCCGCTACCTGCCGGAATGTCACTGTTTGAGCGGTTGGCGGCGCATGGCGCCCATATCGGGCTCTATGCCCTCATGATTCTGGTGCCGCTGTCCGGCTGGGCGATGGTCTCGGTCTCACCGACTGGTGTGCCGACCTATTACCTGCTGCTGGAGAGCCTTCCTTTCAGCCATCTTCCCATCGATGTTTCCGATCAGAAGATTGCCGAAGAGCGGCTCATCTTCGTTCATATGGTGCTTGCTTACACGATGGGAGCACTGATGCTGGCTCACGTTGCGGCAGCGTTGAAGCATCAGTTCATATCGCGCGATGGCCTCTTGATGCGCATGATCCCGGGATCGGGTCTCCCGGTGGCCAGTGCGGCACGGCCAGTGGTCGGCATTGTTGCTTTCACTTTGGGTGCCACATTGATTGCTGGCGGCATCGTCGCGGGGCGCGCCAATGCGCCGGAAACGACTATTGAAGCGGCGACGCAGAGTCTCGGCGACTGGCAGGTCGATGCTGCCAACAGCACATTGGGCTTCGTTGTCGAGTTCAGCGGCAAGCCCGTTGATGGCGGTTTCGCCCAGTGGACGGCCGACATCACATTTGAACCGGACCAGCTCGAACAGTCTCGTGCGGAGATTGTTGTCCAGACCGCGTCGGTGACGATCAACGATTCCAACCTCAACGGGCAGGCTGCCGGATCGGATGGCTTTGCCAGCGACGACCATCCCGACGCGGTATTCGTTTCCGAGGATTTCGCGCAGAACCCCGATGGCGGCTATCTGGCCAACGGGACACTGACCATTCGCGGCATAAGCGTGCCGCTGACGCTGAACTTCACCTTCGAAGAAACGGACGGCGTGGCGCAAGTCGCGGGCTCAGGCGATGTCGACCGACTTGCTTTCGGGATTGGACAGTCCAACGCCTCCAATGAGGGTTGGCTCAAATTCCCTGTTGAGATCGTGTTCGATCTGACGGCCAGCCGCGCAAAGGATCCGGAGTCGGGCTCCTAGACAGAGCAGGTTTCCTGCCGAGTTCCTGAACTAGGACGTGACTTGGGGAGCCACCTAGACCGGGATCCTGATCTCCGCTTTGAGGCCGCCAAGATCGCTGCTATCCAGCTCGATGTCGCCTCCGTGGCCGCGTGCCACATCGATGGCGATGGCAAGGCCAAGCCCGGTCCCGCCGACATCCTGATTGCGGGCATCATCGCCGCGGAAGAACGGGCGGAATACGGCTTCGCGCATGTCCTCAGGGATGCCGGGGCCATCATCTTCGACCGTCACCGTAAGCCAATCTTCGGTCCGCTCGCCGGCGATTCTGATCCTGTCGCCAAATCGGCAGGCGTTGTCCACGAGGTTCGTCAGGCAACGCTTGAAGGCCTGGGGGCGTAACGTGACGACTGGTTCGCCCTCAAATGAAACTTCGGTTGCGTGGCCGCTGCGCTCTGCATCGCCGCGGAGCTCTTCAAGCAGCGCGTCAATGCTGATTTCGGCAGCCTGCTCGCCCATATCACCCCGGGCAAACGCCATGTACTCCTCGAGCATGTCCTGCATTTCGTAGACATCGCGTGCCAGCTCGTCGACCTCCGGCCCTTTTCCGATCAGAGCCAATTGCAGTTTGAAGCGGGTCAGGATGGTGCGCAGGTCGTGGCTGACGCCGGCGAGCATGGTCGTCCTTTGAACGATCTGCCGTTCGATGCGATCGCGCATCTGAATGAACGCGGTTGACGCACGGCGCACTTCACGGGCGCCCGAGGGCTTGAAGTCCTCAGGGACATCGCGGCCCTTGCCAAAATCCTCAGCTGCATCGGCGAGTTGCTGGATCGGCTTGATCTGATTGCGCATGAAGGTGGTGGCGAGGAACAGCAGCACCAGTGACGTCACCACCATCCAGACGATGAAGATGTGAGAGTTGGACGCATACGTCTGGCTGCGGCGCGCATAGACGCGCAGGACGGCATCCTCGAGCTGGATACGAATCTCGACGATGTTTGACCGGCCAACCGTGTCGATCCAGAAAGGCCTGCCGATCTGACGGGTGATCTCCCGTGACAGCGTTGAATCGAGCAGCGAGAAGAATGGTTTTTCCGTTGCCGGGGGCAGGGGGTCAGGCGGCAGGAAGGCAATGGTCAAGCCGAGATTTCCGGCTGCAATCTCAGTCAGCGTCCGGCGTTCTTCGTCCTGCGGATAGTTCTCATAGACCTCAATGATCGCGGCGATGTTCTGCGTCACCATGGACGACAGCCGGAAGGTAACCGTCTGCCAATGGCGTTCCATGAATACGAAGGCCACCACGCCCTGGAGGATCACGATTGGCAGGATGATGATCATCATGGAACGGGCGTAGAGCCCCTTCGGCATGTGATCGGATAGCCATTCCAGGAGATGGCGAACGCCCGGTTGGCGGCCGAAACCGCGCAGACCGCGCTTGAAGACATGCCGGCCGGCCCGTGCGCCGCGCGATAGATCTGGGATAGAGACCATGTTGCCTGAGTTCGTTCTGCCAAATCTGCGCCGGAACCTCCCTCCAGCGCGCCTGGCCGCATCTTATGTCACATTGAGCCGGTAGCCGAGCCCCCGCACGGTTTGCAGCAACATGGGATTCGCCGGATCGATCTCAAGCTTGCGGCGCAATCGATTGATCTGCACGTCGACGGCTCGTTCGCTGCCATCCTCTCCTGCAAGTTCGTGGCGCGGCACTGTCTCATTGGGGTTGGCGGCGAAAACGGTCAGGAATTCGCGTTCGCGATCGGTTAATCGCACGATCTCGCCATGACGTTTGAGTTCGCCCCGATCAGGATCGAAGGTGAAGGGACCAAAACTGAGCAACCCAAGGTCATCGTCGTCTGGTTGTTGGCGGCGCAGAATGGCTGAGACCCGCAGAAGCAATTCGCGCGGCTCGAAGGGCTTGCCGAGGTAATCGTCTACCCCGGCTTCCAATCCTTCAATCCGGTTATCTGTTTCGGCGCGCGCCGTCAGCATCAGAATCGGCACTGCCGACGTTTCCCGGAGCTGTGCCGCGAAAGACAAGCCTGACTGGCCGGGCATCATGACATCGAGGATGATCAGATCGAAGGCCATTCCGGTCAGTTTGCGGTCGGCTTCTTCGGCGCTGTCGGCTGTGGTCACACGATAACCGTTCCCGGTCAGATAACGGCTCAGGAGATTGCGGATCCGGCTGTCATCATCGACGACAAGCAGATGCGCAGCGTCGTCGGGCAAAGTCATCGGTGTGGTTACGGCGCCGTTGCCTGATGCAGGCTTTCCACTCTCTGTGGGATCGGCTGGACGTGTCATGATCGGCCTCCGGGGTGTTTATCGCACTCGCATGGTGCCTGGGACCTTGGTCGGCACGCGGCTCAGGCGTTGCCGTCAACTGGTTCCCGTCCGCTGGCAACCCGATCGAGCACTTTGGCTCTTTCTCCGGCATCAATAAGGCCGCGCAGAAAAGCAGCCCCGGCATCTTCAGTCGTTACTTCATCCATGGTGGCGAGGGCCTTCGCTTGTGTCACACGCGCAATCTGCAGTTCGAGCAGGTGAGCAGCAAGTTCTGCGCCTTTGTCGCTCACGAAAAGGCGCCTCTGGCGGCGGTCGGCGGTTCCGGCACGTTGGCTGATGAATCCCTCATCAATCATCTGACGAAGGACGCGCGAAAGGCTCTGCTTGGTGATTTTGAGGATGTCGAGCAGTTCTGCCACGGTCAGCCCGGGGTTGCGGTTGACGAAATGCAGAACCCGGTGATGCGCGCGGCCGAAGCCATAATGATCAAGAACCGCGTCCGGCTCGGCCACAAAGTCGCGATAGGCAAAGAACAACAGCTCAATCAGCTCGATCGCTGCTGCATCGCCCGCCGCGGTGGCGTGTGTCTGGCTGGTCTCGTCAGCATCATGTCTGGTTGTTGATGTGTTCATCTGCTCGCAGCGTTTGAGTTCGGTCTTTCGGCAACCGGGGTAATCAAGCCATCCAAGGGATGCAATTGATGGACGGCAGCCATGCGCGCGCATCTTACAGGATCACGATGAAAATACGTCAGTGATATTGACATATATTTTTGTCAAAGTTACTCATGGCATGCAGCGAACGAAATATTCGTGCGCGCCAGGGGTGTTTCACGACACATTTGTTCTGGGCCTTCCACGATCGCTCCTCGCGCGGGTCCGACTTTGTGCAACGTTTTTGAGATGGATGAGTAAGATGGCGTCGGTTCCCTTCGATCAGCTCTCAGGCAAGATTTGGTATGATGGCAAGATGGTCCCCTGGGCCGATGCGAAACTGCATGTGCTCAGCCATGGTCTGCACTATGCCTCCTCGGTGTTCGAGGGCGAGCGGGCCTATGGTGGCGAAATTTTTGAACTGACCGCGCATACCGAACGTCTGGTGCGGTCTGCGGAGATCATGGGTTTCACGATTCCCTATTCGGTTGCCGAGATCGACCAGGCCTGCCGCGATACCCTGGCCGAGCAAGGTTTGATGGACGCCTATGTTCGCCCTGTGGCATGGCGGGGCAGCGAGATGATGGGTGTTTCGGCACAGAAGAATTCCATCCACCTGGCTATCGCCGTCTGGGAATGGCCGAGCTATTTCGATCCTGCCGAGCGGCTCAAGGGCATCCGGCTCGACATGGCGGAGTACCGCCGACCGGATCCGCGCACGATCCCCTGCAATGCCAAGGCAGCGGGTCTGTATATGATCTGTACGCTGTCCAAACATGCCGCAGAAACCAAAGGGTTCGCCGATGCGATGATGCTGGACTGGCGCGGCTATGTTGCCGAGGCGACCGGCGCCAATGTCTTCTTTGTCAAGGATGGGGTGCTGCATACGCCGACGCCTGATTGCTTTCTGAACGGTATTACCCGGCAGACGGTTATCGAACTTGCCAGGGCACGTGGCCTTGAGGTGATCGAGCGGCATATCCTGCCCGACGAAATGGCTGATTTCTCGGAGTGCTTCATCACCGGAACCGCTGCCGAAGTGACACCGGTTTCTCAGATCGGCGATTACCGTTTCACGCCGGGCCAGATCTCTGAAATGCTGGTGAATGACTACATGCAAGCGGTGCTGCCGCAGCATGAGCCGCAATTGCAGATGGCAGCCTCGGTCTAGTCAGGACGCTGTGGGGAACACTACTGGCCGCTCAGTACAATGCGGCCTTCGGTGCGCCAAACCACGATCAGAGACAATGCAGCCAACAAGGCGAACCCTGCTGCGAAGGGAACGATCGTGCCATTGAACGATGCCCCGATCAGCCCGCCGCAGATGGCGCCGATAGTCGTTGTCATGAAACCCAGTGTCGATGAGGCTGTGCCGGCAATGGCGCCGTGCGGCTCCATGGCGAGGGCGTTGAAGTTCGACATCAGAAACCCGAACAGGAAAAACTGAAGTCCGAGCAGGGGTGCGAATGCCCAGAAGCCGGCATCGGGCACAGTCATCGCCAGTCCAGTCTGGGCAAGTGACACCAGCAGGTAGAGCGTCAGGGCAGTATGTGACATGCGCCGCATGCCAAAGCGTTCGACGAGTTGCGAGTTCAAGAACGCCGACAGGCCCAGAAAGATCGCCAGCGTGCCGAATGCGATTGGGAACCAGTTGCCTAGCCCGAAGACGCCGACAAAGACCTGCTGAGCCGATGTGATGAATCCGAACAGCGTGCCAATGACCAGCGCGGCCGCAAGGGCGTAGCCCAATGACTGTCTGGTTGTGAGCACGGTCTTGTAGGCAGCAAAGATCGAGGCTGCGCGGATGGGCCGGCGGTTGGTCGGGTCCAACGTCTCGGGCAGTCGTGAGCCAGTCCAGAAGAGCATGATGAGACCGCCGAGCAGTAACATGGCAAACACCCCGCGCCAGTGCACCAGGATCGTAATGAGCTGGCCGATACTGGGCGCCACAATGGGAATGGCCATGAAAACCATCATGCCAAGCGACATAACGCTGGCCATCTTCCGGCCGTCATAGCTGTCACGCACCACGGAAAGGGCAATGATCCGTGGCGCTGCGCATCCCACGCCCTGCAGCATGCGTGCAAACAGCATCGCCTCGAATGACGTTGTGATTGTCGCAAGAACGCTGGCGACGGAATACAGCCCTAGGCCTGCGAGCAGCACCGGTTTGCGACCGAAGCGATCCGAAAGTGGGCCATACAATAGCTGACCAGGCCCGAAGCCAAGCAGATAAGCCACGATCACCAGTTGTGCGTCATTGGGATGCGCTACCGACAAGCCGTCCCCAATCTGCGGCAGGGCTGGCAGCATAATGTCGATGGCAAGTGCATTGAGCGCCATCAGCAGGGCAATGATCGTGACGAACTCGCCGAACCCCAGGCCGGGATGCGGGTTCGACGCCGCTGTCTCAGTTTCCTGCGTTGGAGCCTCGCCGGGCGTTGCAATGTTCACCAGCGAGCCGCCGCATCATCATCTTCGGCTTTCGCTTTGACCCAGTCCCCCGATGGGCCCTCAAGACGATGCTCCTTCTTCCAGAACGGCGCGCGCGTCTTGAGGAAGTCCATCAGGAAGTCGGCAGCCTCGAAGGCTGCGCGGCGGTGGGCGGATGCCGCGACCACCAGGACAATCTCGTCGCCGGGTGCGATGCGTCCGTGACGGTGAATGATCGTCAGTCCCATCAACGGCCAACGAGCAATTGCCTGGTCAGCCACACGGCGCATCTCGGCTTCAGCCATGCCAGGGAAATGCTCGAGTTCAAGGGCCTCCAATGTGCCGCCTTCGTCGCGGCAAATGCCGCTAAACGCCACCACGCCGCCGATATCGGTTCGGCCCGAACACAGCTTCTGCTGCTCGGCGGCAAGATCAATACTCTCGGTCTGGACACGAATGTCGGGCGTGATGGACATGCCGATCAGCCGCCCGTCATCGGCGGGAAGAACGCGATTTCAGACGCCCCTGCGATTTCCTGATCGCGTCCAGCGTGCACCTGATCAATGGCCACCCGGATGGCTGCGTCGTCTGCGAAGGCATGGGCATACTCGTCGCCGCGCGTCTTGAGCCAGCTGATCAGTGCATCCGGCGTAGAGACCTCGCCGGGTAACTCGACGGTTTCACTGTCCGTACCCACCCGTTCGCGCACCCATGCAAAATAGCGCAATGTGACGGTTGGCATGCGATCTACTCACTAGTCCTTCAGGTGCTCGGTCGAGGCATTCAGATAGACAAGCCCGGTATAGGCCGTCAGTCCGGCGGCCATCCAGAGCAAGGCCGTGCCAGCCAAATCGAGCGCGACGTCGAGCCCCATCCCGAGACCGATGTCATAGCGTACCCCGGCAAAAGCGGGCGCCAGGATCAGCACCGCAATCGCGGTCATCTGCACTGCGGTCTTGATTTTGGCGACCCAGGTCACCGGGACATTGACCTCGCGGCTGCCGAGAAACTCTCGCAAGCCGGATATGAAGATCTCGCGGCATAGGATGATCAGCGCCGCCCAGAAGGCCCAAGGCCCGATCTGACCGGCAGTCAGCAATGCTGCGATGGCGGCCACGACCAGCAGCTTGTCGGCAATAGGATCGAGCATCTGGCCGAGATTAGACTGGGCCTTCATGGCACGCGCGAGATAGCCATCGAGAAAATCGGTCAGGCTAGCGGCAATGAATAGGACGAAGGCTGCAACCTGCCACCACCAGCCCTCCATGAAGATAAAGCCGGCGACGAACGGCACGGCGGCCACGCGCGCGAACGTCAGGCTGTTCGGCGTCGAACGAGGCAGCGACTCGATCACACTATCAAGCGTGGAGGTCGTCTGTGGTGTTGGTTGTGTACTCATGCCGCCTATTTGGTCCATTGCAGGCCACGGGATCAAGCGGCATCTCGGTAACGGTCAATTGTGATCTTATTGAAACGGGCTAGGTTCAACTGCCGTCATGGAAGTGGTCGTAAATCTGACGGGCCAGTTGAGCGCTGATCCCCGGTGTTGCTTCCAGATCGGCGAGCCCTGCCCGCTTCACACCTTTGGCCGAACCGAAATGTAGCAGAAGGGCCCGTTTGCGGGTTGGTCCGATGCCGGCAATCTCGTCCAGCGGATTGGTCGTGATGGCCGTCTTGCGGCGCGCGCGATGTGAACCGATGGCAAAGCGGTGAGCTTCATCACGCAGGCGCTGGAGATAGTACAGCACCGGATCGCGTGGCTCGAGGCGGAACGGTTCGCGATCCGGCATGAAGAAGCGTTCCCTTCCCGCATCGCGATCGGGGCCTTTCGCGACGCCCACCACAGCAATGTCATCAATGCCGAGATCGGCCATAACGCCGGTCACCGCGTTTAGTTGTCCGAGGCCGCCATCGATGAGCAGGAGATCGGGCCGGGCGGTCACCGCATCTGGGTCATCCGCGGTCTGTTCGTTGCCGCTATCCTCCTTGAGGAGTCGCTTGAAGCGCCGTGTCAGAACCTCCCGCATCATGCCGTAATCATCGCCGGGTGCCAGATCGTCTGACTTGATGTTGAACTTGCGATACTGGCCCTTATCGAACCCACCGGGTCCAGCAACGACCATGACGCCGACGGCATTCGAACCGGAGATGTGGCTGTTGTCGTAGATCTCGATGCGTCTCGGTGCTTCCTCGAGCCCAAAGGCATCGGCCACACCCTGCAATAGTCTTGACTGGGTCGCGCTTTCCGCAAGTCGCCTGCCGAGCGCCTCTCGGGCATTGGCAATGGCATGGTCGACGAGCATCTTTTTCTCGCCGCGCTGTGGGGTAATCAACTCGATTGCGCGGCCGGCACGGCTGGCCAGTGCATCACGCATCAAACCGCCTTCAGGGAGCACGTGCGAGGTGATGATCTGCTTGGGCACCGGCTTGTTGTCGTAGAACTGCGCGATGAAGCTCTGCAGAACCTCCTCGGGTTCAACCGAACCGTCGGCCTTGGGAAAATAGGGATGGTTGCCCCAATTGTGCGCCGCCCTGAAGAAAAAGACCTGAATGCAAGTCCGGCCACCCTCGCTGTACAAACCGAACACATCCGCCTCCACCACATTGCGCGGATTGATGCCCTGATGGCTCTGGATGGTTGACAGAGCGCTGATACGGTCGCGAAGAATGGCGGCACGCTCGAAGTCCAAGTCAACGGCAGCGGATTCCATCTCCTTGGCGAGTTTCTCTTTGATGGCCTGCGAACGGCCTGAGAGCACCGCCTTGGCGTCGTCGACCATCCCACGGTAGGCAACAAGATCAATCTCGCCCGTGCAGGTGCCGGCGCAACGCTTGATCTGATAGTTCAGGCACGGTCGACCGCCTGCTTCGAGCACTGTTGGCGAACACGTCCCCAGCAGAAATGCCTTCTGCAGGGCGTTGACGGCACGGTTGACTGAACCGGCAGACGCGAACGGGCCGAAATAGCTGCCCTTTCGGGTCCGCGCACCGCGATGTTTGATCATCTGCGGCACTTCATCGTCTGTGATCAGGATATAGGGGAACGACTTGTCGTCACGCAGCAGCACATTGTAGCGCGGCCGCAGGCGCTTGATCATGTTGGCTTCGAGCAGCAAAGCCTCGGTTTCCGTCTCGGTTGAGACGAACTCCATGGCGGCCGTTTCGGCGATCATCCGGGCAATCCGATTGGTTTGCCCGCCGATGCGCGTGTAGCTCTGGACCCGCTTCTTGATCGAACGCGCCTTGCCGACATAGAGGATTTCGCCGTCGGCATCGAACATCCGATACACGCCGGGACCCGATGGCGCGCGCCTCTGCGCCTCGGCAATCACGTCTGGTCCGCGCC
>JBCDCP010000048.1:0-20572 GCA_039181495.1 Pseudomonadota bacterium
TTGGGGTCGGGACCGCCTTCGAGGCCGAGCCCATGGCAGAACCCGCAAGCGCACATGGCTATGCGTTCGGACAGGGCCTCAACATCAAACCGCTGACAGAGTAACCAAGACCGTCATCCTGCACCGGAAGCGCCACAATCCCCGCCGCAGGCGCATAAGACCCTTTCCGAAATCGCGACCCATGATCCAACCCGAAACAGGAAAACCGGGAAAATGTTGGGCCCTGAGGGTCTTGCGGCACTTTCTTGACCCAGAATTGGTAAAATCAGCCGCATTGGCCTCTTGACCTCCGGATTTCCAGCGAAATATCAGATTAGCGAGCACGTTTCTCTATCGGTGGTGGCAGGGCCGACAATGGGGGTGCGGCTTGCAAAGCGTCGCAAACCTGTCTACCCGTCGCCATCTATGGTACTAAAACCAATCCTATAAACAGGCTTTGAGCGCGATGACAGTCGGCTAAACCGGGTCGCCCAGGGCCGCGGGCAACGTCGTTCCTGAGAGCGACGGGCCTTAATAACGACGACGTGGCATAAATTTGGGTGGTATCGGAATTTGAACACGCCGATCAGACATTTTGGGCTCTACGATCCGCTCGCTGAACATAGCAGCTGCGGGGTCGGCTTTCTGACACGTAAGGACAGCGTGCAGACCCATGAGCTCATGCTGCTCGCGCATGAGGCTCTGTGCTCGGTGCCGCATCGCGGCGGCATGTCATCGGAAGGCGTTGGGGACGGGGCAGGGGTCTGCGTCGACCTTTCTCTGAAGTTCTTCTCCCGTATCGTGGGCAAATCGCTCGAGGCGGGGCGCTTTGGTGTTGGCAATTTCTTCCTGCCGGATGATCCCGCCCAACATGAAAAGGCATTCAAGATCATCGAGGATGCGCTTGCCGAGCAGGATATGGCGCTGCTTGCGGCGCGGGATGTGCCGGTGTGCGACGATGCGATCAGGCCTGCCGCCATCCAGTATCAATTGCCGGTGCGTCAGTGGGTGTTTGCGGCGCCTGAGGGATGCGATCAGCCTGCCTTCGACCGGCGGATTCACCAGGCCCTGCTCGCGATCGAGGCTGAGGCTTACACCGACCCTTCGCTGGCGGGTATGTATCCGATCTCGCTGTCCGCGCAGACCCAAGTGCTCAAGGGCCGGCTCAATTCAAGTGAGATCGTTCCCTATTTCAGTGATCTGAGCGACGAGGACCATGAGGTCCATACGCTGTTCTTCCACACCCGATTTTCGACCAATACCGACCCGCACCCGACCATGGCGCAGCCGTTCCGGCTGATGGCGCATAATGGCGAGTTGAACACCGACAAGAAGAACCGGTTGTCGGAGACCGCCGTTGCGCGGGCGCGCAACAATGCGATCATTCGCCCCAAGGGCCAGTCGGACAGCTGCCGGCTGGACCAGACATTGCAGTCGCGCATTTTCGAAGATGACCTCGATCTGGTGACCGCTGTGGTGTCGATGATGCCGCCAGCATGGGAGAACGACGCGACCCTGTCTCCAGGTGTGCGCGACATGCTGGCCTATTTCTCGCTCTATGAAGAGAAGAATGACGGCCCTGCAGCCATCATATTTGGCAATGGCCGGATCGTTGGCGCCCGGCTCGACCGGCTCGGCCTGAGGCCGCTTCGGTCGATTGAGACCGATGACTACATTGCTGTGATGTCCGAGGCGGGCCAGATCAGCTTCCCGTCCAAGACCGTTATCAGTCGCGGCCGCATCGAGGCGGGCGGCATGCTCTATTACGATCATGAGCAAGGACGCTCCCTCGATACAGATCAGACGCTTGAGATGCTGGCTGCAGAGAGGGATTATTCGGCGCTGCTGGCCAAGGCGCAGATCCACATCGACGATCTTCCTGACTCCGTCATTGATCCGAAGATTGCGGCCAAGCGCTATGACGGTGACCTCAATACGCCGGCCCGGCATGTGGCCTATTCGCACAATCAGGAGAGCTTCCGGTTCCTGATGGATCCGATGCTGACCGATGGTGCGGAAAAGGTCTCGGCCATGGGCTATGGCAACGCCATTAATGCCCTGTCGGACAATGAGGGCGGCGTTGCAAAGTACTTCTCGCAGCGCTTTGCCCAGGTGACCAACCCGCCACTCGACTCGATCCGCGAAGCCGATGGCATGACACTGCGTGTGGCGCTCGGCGCCAAACCGCATGGCGGCTATACTGGCCACAAGCAGATCGTATTGTCGTCGCCCATTCTGACTATGGCGGCGATGCTCAAGATCAAGTCGCAGACCCATTGCCGGATCGGCGAATTTGACCTGCTTTTCGAGCCGGATCTGAAAGATAGCAAGTTCAATGAGCGGGCGCTGGTCGATGGGATCGACCGGCTGTGTGATCAGGTCGAGGAGTTCGTGCGCGAAGATGGCGGCATCGTCATTCTGAGCGACCGGCATGTGTCGCGCCAGCGTGCTGCCATCCCGATGACCCTCGCAATCTCCGGGGTCAATCAGCGGCTGATCGAGGAAGGCCTGCGTCTCAGCGCATCCATTATTGTCGAGAGCGGACAATTGGCATCGGCGCATCACATCGCCTGTGCGTTGGGCTTTGGCGCGGCCGCGGTGTATCCGCTGGCCGTCAGGTTGCGGGCTGAAGACACGTTTGCCGATGACCCATCGACCGCCTATCGGCGCTTTGTGAAGGCGGCCGAGAAGTCGCTGATGAAGACCATGGGCAAGGTCGGCCTCTGCACCGTTGAAAGCTATTCGGGTGGCGAGTTCTTCGAACCGAACTTCCTCGACACCGATGACCCGGTGTTCAAGCGCTACTTCCCGAACATGAAGACGCCTGTGGGCGGCGTTCGTTATCCGGTGATCGCGCAGTCGGCTGCCGACTGGCATGCGCGTGCGCTGACTGTTGAGAAGGACGCCGACATTCCCATCCTTGGCCTGTTCAAGGAACGCAGCGAAGGCGCCGGTCACTCTTACGGTGTTGCCGCGGTGCGTGGTTTCGTTGATCTGACTGAAGAGAAGATCAGCTTCGCCGATGACGACGGCAATGATGAGACCCGGGAGACGGCCGATACCATGCGGCTTCTCACGCTGGGCAAGATGCGTGATGCGTTCGGGATCGACGAGACGGGCTATACCAATACGAGCTTTGATAAGCTGACCCCCGAGGCCATCGACAAATTCACGATGACGCCGGGTTACAAGCGTTTCTCGCGCAATATGGCCGAAGAGCGGGCCAAGCGCCCAGCCGCCCTGCGCGATGTGCTGGCTTTTCCAGCCGACATCACGTTCCTGCGTGAGCACGCAGAAATCCGTCGCGAGATGATGTTGTTCAATCGCGCCGGCAACAACGATTTCGTCATTCGCGGTCTTGTTTGTGAGCGCATCGCCGATGGGCACTATGCTCTTAGTCTGACTGGTCCGCTGGCCAGGGATCTGAGCCGGCTCGATGCGCTTGCGCAGTCGCTGGTCGACCGCTTCCGCAGCAGCATCACCGGCCATTGGATCGGCGGCGGCGCGCTGCATTTGACCGTTCACGGCGAGGCGCTTGATTACATCAGTCGTCTGCGTCAGGCGCCGGAACCATTGGCGCTGAGCGAGGTGCAGCCGGCACATGAGATCACGCCCTCGCTGGCCTCCGGCGCGATGAGCCATGGCGCGCTGGTCGCCACCGCCCACGAGGCCGTGGCCCACGGCACCAACATGGTCGGCGGCATGTCGAACAGCGGCGAGGGCGGCGAGCATATCTCGCGCTACAACACCATCCGCGCCTCACGGATCAAGCAATTCGCCTCCGGCCGCTTCGGTGTCTGGGCGGGGTACCTTGCCGATCCGGCGTTGGAAGAGATCGAGATCAAGATTGGCCAGGGCGCAAAGCCGGGCGAAGGTGGTCAGCTGCCGGCTCCGAAGGTAACGGTCGAGATTGCTGCGGCACGCGGCGGCACGCCCGGTGTCGAACTGGTCAGCCCGCCACCACACCACGATACCTATTCAATCGAGGATCTGGCCCAGCTTATCCACGACTGCAAGGCGGCTCGTGTCCGAGTCATTGTCAAGCTGGTGAGCTCGGAAGGCATTGGCACGATCGCGGTCGGTGTTGCCAAGGCGGGTGCCGATGTCATCAACGTTGCCGGCAGCACCGGTGGTACTGGCGCTGCTTCAGTGACGGCGTTGAAGTATACCGGGCGGGCTGCGGAAATCGGCATCGCCGAGGTGCATCACGCGCTGTGTGCCAACGGTATTCGGCAGAAGGTCGTGCTGCGCTGTTCGGGCGCGCACCAGACCGGCTCAGACGTGGTCAAGTCCGCGTTGCTCGGCGGGGACAGCTTCGAGTTCGGTACCGGCACTAATGATGCTGAAATGCGTCATGGCGAAGAACTGCAACATCAAGTGCCCAGCCGGTCTGACGACCAATCCCGAGGTCTTTGATGGCGATCCGCGTGCTTTGGGCCAGTACCTGCTCAACATCTCACATGAGGTGCGTGAGATCCTTGCCCAGTTGGGCTTCCGGTCATTGAGGGAAGCGAGAGGGCGGTCCGATCTGCTTCATCTCCTCGATCATCCATCGTCGGTTGGTAAGCTCAACCTTCGCGACATGCTGACCCATGTTGAAGAGATCACCGTCGAGGATCCGATCTACCTTGAGCGCGATTATGCGGTTGATGACACGCTGATTGAGCAAGTCCGCAAAGCGCTGGTCGACGAGGGCAAGCTTCAGGTCAACCTGACCGGCAAGACCCTCAATCTCACCAACCGCAACAAGAGCGTCGGCGGCCAGCTGGCCATCGATGTCGAGCGGATGCTCAACTACGAACTGCGGGACGCCGACATACCGGCCGCACTGACTGATAATCGTGGCCGCCGGTTTCTGCGGCAGGATGCCATTTCCGTTACGACGTTCGGATCGGCTGGCCAGTCGTATGGTGCCTTTTGCAATGACGGCATGGTGATGGAACACACCGGCACCTGCAATGACGGTGTTGGCAAGGGCGCGTGCGGTGGTGAGATCATCGTCCATTCGCCGCCGTCGGGTTCAAATGCAAAGGGCGACAATGTTCTGATCGGCAATTTCGCGCTGTTTGGCGCAACGGGAGGACGGCTGTTCATCGAAGGGCAGGCGGGCGACCGCTTTGCGGTGCGAAATTCCGGGGCAACGGCAGTGGTCGAGGGCGTCGGCGATTTCTGTGCCGAGTACATGACCAACGGTGCCATTCTCAATCTTGGTGGGTTCGCCAAGGGCTTTGGCAACGGCATGTCGGGCGGATTTGCCTACCAGTACGACCCTGAGCGTCGCCTCGCCGGCTTTATCAGCCAGGATTCGGTTCTGATCGGCTCAATCGTCGGCAATGATCCCGAGGCCGAGCTGCATGCAACGGCCGTGTTCACGCTTCTGAACTGGCACGCCGAGGCAACGGGATCCGCGCGGGCCAAGCGTATTCTTGATAACTGGGATGAGGAGCGCGCGAACTTCGTCTTCGTTATGCCCCGTGCGCTTTTGCAATATCAGGATGCCGACGCGATCCTGGCGGCCAAGCCGCGCAAAGTGCTCATCGAAGAACTCGCTACCGGGCTTGCATCCATGCAGGTGGCGAAATTCAAACAGGCCTGGCGCAGTGGCGAGCCGGTGATGCATGGCCGCGTACCGAGCTACGGCGAAGTCGATAGCGAAGAGATGTTCCGTCTGCTCAACAATTGGACGGTGCTGGAAACAGCCCAATCGGTCGCCTTGACGCGGCTGCCCAAGGGCACGCCGCTCCAGTCGCCTGAAGCGCAGAAGGCGACGCGCAATTTGGTCCTGACCGAGGACTTTTCACTGATGAGCGGACTGCTTCGCCACGCCAAGGCGGCGGTCAGCGAATACAGTGACGAAGACCTGGCGGTGATGATCTCCAACAAGCGTCTGGTCGATTTCAAGCGGGCCCTGAGCCTGCGTAACATTCTGTCGATGGACAGCCCCGGAACCTATGGCTGGATCATGCATCAGGATCGCAAGAACCGTGATGCAATGGGCACCATCCCGAGTTTCGAGCAACTGTTTGCTGGTAAATCCCTGCTAGAACAGACGGCCGCTTAGTAGGGCATCGGCAGCAATGACGGCACCATTCATCCCTGAAGGCGCGCCCTTCAACGAAGATCAGCGGGCATGGCTTGCCGGCTTCTTCGCCGGGCTGAATTCGCGTGCCGCCATGCAGGGACAGACCGGGGCAGCAGCGGGCGCAGCGACTCAAGCCGTTGGTCTCGACATTCTCTTTGGAACACAGACTGGCAATGCCGAGGCCGTCGCCGAAGACGCGGCTGCAGCAGCACGCAGCAAGGGTTTCGCGCCCAAGGTGGCTGGTCTCGACGATGTTCCGATGGAGGCGCTCGCCGAAATGGAGCAGGCCATCATCGTCATCTCGACCTATGGTGAAGGCGAGATGCCTGACAATGCGCAACTGTTCTGGGATGCCATTTCGGCTGATACGGCGCCGCGCCTGGAGCAGCTGTCCTATGGCGTGCTTGCGCTCGGCGACACCAGCTATGACGAGTTCTGTCACGCTGGCAAGCTACTGGATATGCGGCTCGAACAGCTTGGTGCCAAACGCCTCTATCAGCGGGTCGACTGTGATGTCGACTATGAGGATCCGGCGGCTGAGTGGATTGGTGCGACGCTGCCGATCATTGCTGATCTGACCGGTGCCGAGGCCGGTGGTGCGGTCGCCGAAGATGGTGCTGTGGCGCCCGATAGCGGCAAGCCGAAATGGAACAGAAAGAACCCGTTCCAGTCGCCGACAGTTGAGAACCGGCTGTTGTCTGGTCCGCGCTCGGCGAAGGAGATCCGGCACTTCGCCTTCGATCTGTCGGGTAGCGGCCTGACATATGAGGCAGGCGATGCCGTCGGCATCATCCCAAAGAACAATCCCGCACTGGTCGATCTGTTTCTTGCCCGTCTGGGCGCGGAGCACGATACCGCTGTCGATGGGTTGGATATGCCGCTGGGAGAGGCGTTGCGCAGCCGGTTTGAAATCTCGACGCCTTCCAAGGAGTTCATCGCGGCGATCGCTGAGCGCACCGGGCATGATGAGCTTTCGAGCATTGTCGCCAATGGTGACAAGGAGTCGATTGAAGCCTTCATGTGGGGCCGTGACACGCTGGATCTTGTCAATCTCGACCCCAAGCTCGAGCTTTCGCCCAAGGAGTTCGTTGCCTTGCTGAAGCCGCTGCAGCATCGGGCTTATTCGATCTCGTCGAGCCCGAAGGCGCATGAGAACGAGGTTCACCTCACGGTTGCTTCGGTGCGTTGGGACTCCGAGGGCCGTGAACACCGCGGTGTCTGCTCAACCTACATGGCTGACGAACTCGGCGAGGGTGATCCGGTTGGCATCTTCATGTCGCCCAACAAGGCTTTCCGGCTGCCCGACGACGGTGATGTGCCCATCGTCATGGTTGGACCAGGCACTGGTGTTGCGCCATTCCGCGCCTTCCTCGAAGAACGCCGCGAGCGTGGCGCCACGGGCCGCAACTGGTTGTTCTTCGGCGATCAGCACCGGGCGGAAGACTTCATCTACGAAGATGAAATCAGCACCATGAGTGCCGACGGGTTACTGACCCGTCTCGATCTGGCCTTCTCGCGCGATCAGAACGAGAAGATCTACGTTCAGTCCCGAATGCGCGAAAATGGCAAGGCCCTGTTCTCGTGGCTTGAGGAAGGCGCCTACTTCTACGTCTGCGGTGATGCGACCCGCATGGCGCGTGATGTCGATACCGCCCTTGGCGAACTGATTGCCGAGCATGGTGGTTTTTCGGGCGAAGACGCTGACGCGTATGTCAGCAACCTCAAGCGTGAAAAGCGCTATCTGCGCGACGTCTACTGAGCCTCTTCAGGCTGCGCACGCCACAAAAAAACCAAGACCAGGTCGTTTAGCTTCGATCGAGTTGAAGGCCGACGCCGTCAATCCTTCCGATTGTCTCAAGCGCAGGTGTTCAACTTGAGGTGAACAACCGTGCTTGGATCGTGTCTGGCAGATGCGGTCGTGGTGTGCGTCATGTCACAGTGCCCGGCAACCAGAGCGGGTAGAGACACCAAGACAAACAAATTCAGTGAATTGCGCCGGGGCCAGTTTTGAGCGGCGCAGGGAGACTGAGAACATGACTGGTAGTGTTGGAAATACGTTTCGGCTGGCTGGTTGGCAGGTCGAGGCGGACACACGCACAATATCGTTTGGAGACAAGTGCCAGAGGCTCTCGCCGCGTGCGATGGCCGTGCTTGAGATTCTCGTCGAGGCCGACGGGCATGTCGTTAGCCGAGAAACACTGCTCGAGAAGGTCTGGCCGGATGTCACGGTCGGCGAGGAATCCGTAACAACGGCCGTTTCGGAATTGCGCCGCGCCTTTGGTGAAACGCGCGGTACTGCAAAGGTCATCGAGACGATTCAAAAATCCGGCTACCGGCTGGTTCAGCCCGTCACGCGGGATGATGAAACGCTCCGCCTCGGCTCACCCATCGCCTTCGAAGGAGCGACAGACCGCGATCTCGATGCCCTGCTGGTCTGCCACGAAGTTCGTCGTCTGCGGCAGAGCCATGGACCTCTGGCCTATCCCGACGCGCTGGTGCTGTGTGCAGAGGCGATTGAAGAGGCACCCAACCTGGCCATAGCGCGGGCTGAATACGCGATCACCTCAGCCTTGCATTCGCTCTATTGCGGCGGACAACAGGACAAGCTGCAGGACGCTTTGGAGATGGCCGAGAAGGCGGTCACATTGCGGCCAGATCTGCCTGATGGACATCACGCGCTGGGGGTTACCCAAAGCGCGTTGAACAACCGATTTGCGGCGCGATTTGCCTATCAGACGGCGTTGTCGCTTGGCCCGAATGATGGCGAGGTGTTCTTCCAGTGTGCTCGCGCACTCCTCGGCTTTGGCGAAATCCATAATGCGGCACGCGCCGCTGAGCGTTCGGCGGTCTTACTCACTGATTGCTATCGACCGCTCTATGTGGCCGCGTCCGCCCATCAGCTTCTGGGCAATCACAAGCGCACAGCCATCCTCCTGAATGCTGCATTGGGGCGTCTGGAGCGGCGGCTGGCAACTGATCCAGAAGAACCGCGTGCGCTCAACGCCATGGCGACCATTCTGGCCTGGCGCGGTCAGCCGGAAGCGGCTTTGGAAATCAGCGACCGTCTTGAGGCGCGTGGTCAGTCAATCCTCTACTACCGCGCCGCGACAGCCGCCTTCGCCGGACAGACGACCGACGCTCTGCTCGGCATCGAGCGGCTGATCGAACGTGGCTACCGCCAGACGGGCTGGCTCACCTATCATCCGGGCTTTGCGCAGCTTTCGGGCGAACCGCGCTATCGTCGCCTCCGGCAACAGCTCGAAGCGGCTTGATCGCTGCCCTGTTGGGCATTCTTCAGAAAAGCTTCTGGAAACCTTCAGGACGGGGGAGCGACCGGTGTGTAGCCCGGTCATTACCCCGATGTTGGGCGTAATGCGTCCCGGCATCGACCCCCATATTCATACTCCGGAGATCCTCATGTTGACGATTGGCAGCACGGCCCCGAACTTCGTGGCCGACAGCACCGAAGGCGAGATCAAATTCTACGACTGGATGGGCGAGGGATGGTGCGTGTTCTTCTCGCACCCCAAGGACTTCACGCCGGTCTGCACCACCGAACTTGGCGTTATGGCGGGCCTTTCAGGTGAATTCACCAAGCGCAATTGCAAGATCATCGGAATATCGGTCGATCCGGTTTCCAGCCATATGAAGTGGAAGTCGGACATCGCCGACATCATGGGCGAGCCGGTGTCCTATCCTCTGATCGGTGATCCGCAGCTCAAGATCGCAAAGCTCTTCGGCATGTTGCCGGCCGATGCCGGTGAGACGTCCGATGGCCGAACGGCAGCCGACAACGCCACCGTCCGCTCGGTCTTCATCATCGGGCCGGACAAGAAGATCAAGCTGGCACTGACCTATCCGATGACCACGGGCCGGAACTTCTCGGAGATCATCCGGGTGCTGGATTCCCTTCAGCTGACGGCCGACCACAAAGTGGCCACACCGGCAAACTGGGAGCAGGGCGAGGATGTCATCATCGTTCCGTCGGTGCCTGACGAAGAAGCCCGCAAAATGTTTCCGGACGGCTGGACATCGCCGCGCCCCTACATGCGCGTTGTCGAACAGCCTGCCTGACAGCCCATGCTCAAGGCATAACGCCGGAGGCACTATAATCGAATCCTCCGAAAGGATCTGATCATGAGAGGTCTTTCAATACGGAAGGCGGCTTTGGTTCTCGCCATTTCAATGGGATTGCCTGCCGCCCATGCGCTGGCGGCAAGCTTTGCCAATCCGCACTTGCTTGATTCTGCGGAAAGTCTTTCCGCCAAGATCGCGCAGGACCGCGAGGTGCGTGCGAGTGGTGGCGAAAGCACGCTGCGCGTCATCGATGTCCGCAAGGCGGACGTCTACCGAGCTGGCCATATCCCCGGCTCGATCAATGTCCCCTTCACCGAGCTCACTGATATGCATGCGGCGGTTGAGGGTGCCCTGAAGTCCGACACAGCGCTTGCGGCCTTGCTCGGCGACAGCGGCATTCATCACTCCTCACAGGTCGTCATCTATGACGACCAGGGGGGATTCCGCGCTTCCCGACTGTTCTGGCTGCTTGAATATTATGGGCACCGGAATGTCAGCCTGCTTGATGGTGGTGTCGACGCATGGATTGGGGCCGGTTTGCCGCTTGATGAAGGCGGTATCGCCAGCATGGCGGACGCGGCGCGCGAGTATGGCCGCCATAGGCCGACCGAGTTCTCGATCACGCGGTCGCCACGCCGTTTCGCAAGTGCCGACACGATCATGAATCATCGCTACGATGAAAACACGATCGTCGTCGATGTCCGCCCTGCGGCCCAGTATGCCAATGGCCATATTCCCTGGGCGGTCAACATTCCCTGGATGCAGAATCTCACACCAGACGGCATGTTGAAGTCGGCCGATGAACTGATGGCACATTTCGCTGGACACGGCATCACCATGGACAGCCATGTGATCATCCACTGCCAGACTGGTGAAGCATCGGCGCATACCTACTTCGCGATGCGGGTCGTCGGGTTCTCGAGGGTCCGCACCTATCACCGGTCATGGGCGGAATGGGGCAGTGACCCCAGCTTGCCCAAGAGTTGAACATCTGAAGATTGGCGGCGCGCGTTGGTGACCTGGTGGTGTGTGTCTTTGCACAGCGAACGCGCGCCGTGCCGCCTATGTACACGCCATCAATTCGACAACTGCGGTGAGAACCAACCGCGCCCGAAACACAGAGCAAAGACATGATCGACCTTATCTCCCCCACTGCTTCACACCGTTTGCATATGCAGCGCTGGTTGACCTCTGATCATGTCTCACGCTGGTGGGGCGATTCCGAAAGCCGCCTCGCGCAATTCGACACGACCAGCCCCAACAACCATGCCATGATCATGCGCGATGGTACGCCGGTCGGCTATCTCCGCTGGAACAGCGTTTCGTCCGATACGTTGGCAACGGTTGGCCTGACCGACATTCCCGGCGGCTCTATGGATGTCGATATCTTCATCGGCACGCCCTATTACTCGGGGCGCGGCATAGGGCCACGCGCGCTGGCGATCTTGTTCGACAGATTGCGGGCCAAGACCAACGCACCTTTGGCGGGTCTGTGCACGTCGGTCGACAATGCCCGCGCCCATGCCGCCTTCCGCAAGGCCGGTTGCCGGAACATGACGGACTTCGAAGACCCCGAATACGGGCAATGCCTCGTGTTCACCCATGCCCTGCACTGATCGGTTGCCGGCGCAGATGCTCCAGTATTTTTGAACTGGCACAGAACAAGAGCGGCCCCACATACCACCCAGGATCGCGCCACCCGGCGCGTGTCAAAGGAGGTCTGTGATATGCCGATCGACCGCCGTTCAATTCTTGCCGCTGGTGCGGGCGCGGGTCTCGCCGCGGCCCTGCCACGCAGTCTTCTGGCCGAAACTGCGCCCCATGGGGCGTTGATGCGGCAGCGTGTGTTGGCACTGTTGGATCAGCTTGATGATCAACAACGCGGTGCTGCCCTGTTTCCCTTCGATGCCGGCAACCGCAAGGCCTGGAACTTCATGCTGGGATCGCGCGCGGCGCCGGGGCTCGCACTCGAGCAGATGACGCCAGAGCAGAAAGACGCCGCACTCGATCTACTTGCCACCGGTGCCAGCGCATTGGGCCTCGAGAAGGCCATGAACATCATGCTCCAGCAGGACATCCTGAGGGATGAGTGGGGCAAGGGGTCGCCGAGTCGTAACCGCGAACGGTTCTCGCTCCAGGTCTACGGCACACCGTCGAGCACCGGTGCATGGTCATGGCGGTGGGAAGGCCACCACCTGTCGCTGACATTTACACTCCTAGACGATGAGGTGATCTCGACAACACCAAGCGCGTTCTCCTCAGAACCGAATACGGTGCCATCCGGTCCGCATCGCGGATTGGTGGTACTGAAGGAAGAAGAGACGCTTGGACGCCAGTTGTTTTCTGATCTTGAAGGCACCAGTCGTCGCGGTGCGCTGGTCTGGGCGCAATCGCCTGGCAATATCCGATCGGCGCGGGGGCGGGAGCAATCGCTTGCTGCTGAAACGGTCGGTCTGCCGCTCGGAGACCTTGCTCCCGCGCAGTATGATATGGCTGCACGGCTGATCGAGATTTACACAACGGAGGTCCTGCCAGGGCCGCTTTCCAATCGGCAAACCGAACTGCTGTCAGAGCAGGACATGGCCGCGATACGCTTTGCCTGGGGCGGCGAGACGCTGGACAGCTCGATCTACTACCGCTTCACCGGTGATGATCTGCTGATCGAGTTCGCAACCCTGTTCAACCAACCACAGCACCTGCACGCGGTGTTCCACGATACGCGTCGCAATTTCGGCGCCCATCTGGTCTGAGACTGCTGATCATAGCTGACGGTGATGGGCTGTGGTCACCCAAACTCCGGTTGGCCATGACAAAGCGGCTTGCGAAGCGTCATAGCGTGCTTTCAATGATCAGTTGTCGAGCCTGACATTGTCGCTCTGGAATGTGTTGGCTGATGTCCAGCCCATTCCATTGAGGTAGTAGTAGCTGCCTATCGAAATGACGGCGATGGCGACGGCTGAGGCCAAGAAGGCTTTCATGGCGGTCTCTCCCTCGTAGTTCACACGCGCTTCGTTTAGCGCCTATTGATCCTGCTCGTTTACGTCAGACGCGGTGGCGTTGCTTTCCGGCGCTGTCGCATCCCTCAGAAAGGCAATCAGATCGTCCCGGTCGGCAGGGTCTGCGATCTGCTGCATCGGCATCTTTGATCCCGGAGTATAGTGGTCCGGACCGATCGAGAACAGCTTGTCGATGGTCTCGACCGTCCAAACCAGATCGGTGTCGGCCAGGGCTGGCGAGTAGCTGTAGTCGGGCACGCTCCCCGCCTTGCGTCCAAAGATGCCGTAGAGTGTCGGCCCGGCCCGCCGTTGGCTGTCCGGCGTCAGGGAATGGCAGATCGAGCATTTGCGGGCGAATTGGCGCTCGCCGTTGGACACTGTCTCGGGATCGACGAGAAACGCCCTCTGGCCATCGTCTGAGAAGAGCGGCGCACCCTTGGCGCCGACCGGCCAGATCGCTGCGAAATTGTCGAGGCCGCTGGCTGCCAGCCTGCCATCATCAACAAAGGCCAGCGCCCAGATTGGTCCCCTTACCGTGGCGCGGAAGTCGCGGCTCAGCGACCAGTCTTCGGTGTTCACAACGCTGATGTAACCTTCGCCGTCGCCATAGGCGAGCGTTCGGCCATCGGGGCTGATGGCGAGCGCGAGAATAGGGCGGCGATCGCCCGTCAGCGCGGCGATCTCCGCGCCATCGGTCTTGTCGACGACACGGACAACACCGTCGGTCGCGCCATAGGCAATCCAGCCAGGCTGGCCGTCTTCGGGTTCGAACTGGCGTACCAGATTGATGCCGAAGCCGTGGTCGGACTCGATGTGGACCTGGCTTTGTTTGGCAATGCTCCAGCTCCGCACGGTGCCGTCGGAGGACGCGGAGTAGATCAGACTTCCATCATTGTTGAAGGTGACGTCATTGACGCCTCCTCGATGTCCCTCAAGCAATGTGATCAGAGTTCGGTCCTCAAGATCCCATAAGCCAATGTTTCCGTCCCACCCCGCTGAGGCGGCGACGCGGCCATCGGGTGCGATGGCGATCGACTTCACTTTGCCGCGATGACCTTTGAGCGTCGCCAGTGCCTTGCCTGTTTCGGCGTGCCACAGGATCAGATCGAAATCGTCGCTTCCTGTCAGCAGACGCTCGCCGTCCGGCAGCCATGCCGCCGCATTGACCGCGGCACGATGACCGTCGAGCCACCGAACGTGCTCGGTGCTGTCGCCCGACCAGATGCCGACGGCATAGTCGAAACTTGCTGTGGCAATGGTCTCCTCACCCGGTGATACGGCGACGGCCATAATTGGGCCGCCATGCCCCTCAAGCCGGGTGTAGCCAGTGCTGTCGGCCGTTGCGACGGACGCTGCCAATCCGATGCTGACGACCGCCAACCCGCAACACAGGGTTGCCGCTGCCACCAGCCGCCGCGCGCCGATCGGTGTCTTTGCACTCAGCATCGTGTGCTGTTTTGCGCTCGTTCTATTCGGCCGGCGCAGGGGAAGACGATCGGCCTGTTTCGCGTTCCCGCGCCTGCACTTCGTCAACCCACAGATTGTGGTGTTCCTTGGCCCAGTTGAGATCAACTTCGCCGGAACCCATGGCGTCGAACGCGCCCTCCATACCTATCGAGCCGATATAGATGTGCGCGATGATCACAATGATCATGGCGAGCCCGACAATGCCGTGCCAGGCGGTCTGGAGCTGCATTTCCTGAAGCGGTGTCAGATCCGTCGGCAGGTTGAATCCAACCATGTTCAGCGCGCCGAAGGTCTTGGCCATCATCGCGGTCTCGAACGGGAACAGCAGAGCAATCCCGGACATCGACAGCGAAGCGCCGAGCAGGATCGTTGACCAGAAGATGAGCTTTTGACCTGCATTGAACTTGCGGCTGTCGGGATGCACGTTCTTGGAGAACAAACCGCCGCCCGCTGCCAGCCATTTCAGATCGATCCTGCTGGGGATGTTGTCCTTGACCCAGGCAACAAAGATGATGACGAGACCAAGCATGAAGGCCCAGGCCACGCTGTTGTGCAGCCATTTGCCAGCGATCGACATTGAGGTGAAGGCCTCAGCACCGATGACATCAGGCATGAAATAGCGACCGTAGAGTTTGTTAAGGCCGGTGATACCGAGGATGATGAAGCTGGTGGCGAGAAGCCAGTGGCCGAACCGTTCAACATTGTTGAAACGCTCGATCGTTGCGCCTGCGCGCCCATGCTCGATCTTGATGCGGCCACGCAGTGTGAAAAACAGCACCAGGACAACCAGCATGCCGAGCAGCCCATAGAGGCCATAGGTCGATAGGGGACCGTTACGGAAGTTGCGCCAGTTCTCACCATAGGACTGGACCAGCGTTGCCGCTTTCTTGTCCGGGATCGATACCGTCGCATCGAAATCCGGGACTTCCTGACCGCGGACAAAACGCCACAAATCGGCGTCCGAGTTGATGCCGCGCGTGTTGCCGGGCACTGTGCCACCGACCGGGCCGCTTTGTACGCCTTGTAGGCCGACATCCGGCGGAGCGTTGTTGGTCACTGCATTGGAGGGCGGGCGGACACTGGATTGCGCCACCGCCTCGTCAGAGGTTAGGCTGGCGGTCAACAGCACGCTCGCACTGAAGATCATTGCAAACAGACTCAGCGTGAGGGCTGTCATGCCGATGATCCGTCCGCGTTTGACCTTGCGGGCGACGACCTCCGGATCGGGTTTCGCTGCGTTTCCCAACCTTGCTTTTCTCATTGTGCTCTCCTGAACCCTGTTCTTCCGGCGCGCGTTTGTCTCGCTTGGGCGCTGCCTGGAATGTCGTCAGTTGAAATTCTGTAGCCGGACACGGTCCTGCAACTGCTTCCGGGTCTCATCACTGATTTGCTGGTCAGCCTGTCCGCCGTAAACGCCCTTGTCGAAGGCGAGCGGTCGCCCCTGCTCATTCTCGCGGCAGCCGGCCACCATGGCGGCAACACTGCCAGCAGCAATCAACACGAGCAGTCTCTTGGTGATCGTGGTGCCGAGCATTGCGGGATTGCTCCTCTCTATTGGCTCAGATTGTCCCTAAGGCCGAAAAGGTCACCCCCCGACTAGGCGATCCCGTTTCAGCATCAGGCAAATCGGGGGCGGAACCCAGGATCCGCCCCCCTAGTTTTTTGAACTCCGGCAACTGAATTGACAGCTGCCGGAGGTGGTATGGCCTTGTGGCTTCTTACGAGCCGTCTTGTGCACCATAGGCAGTGCCCCAGCCCCAGGCGCCGGAACCAAATCCGCGGGCAACGACACGCTCGCGGTAGATGTTCGACACCATGTCGCCGTCACCGGCGAGCAGGGCTTTGGTGGAGCACATTTCAGCGCAGATCGGCAGTTTGCCGTCCGCAACCCGGTTCTGGCCGTATTTCTGGAATTCGGCCGCCGAGTGGTTCTCTTCGGGACCGCCGGCACAGAAGGTGCATTTGTCCATCTTGCCGCGGGAACCGAAGTTGCCTGCCTGCGGGTACTGCGGCGCGCCGAAGGGGCACGCATAGAAGCAGTAGCCGCAACCGATGCAGAGGTCCTTGGAATGCAGGACCACACCGTCGTCGGTCTGGTAGAAGCAATCAACGGGGCAAACCGCCATGCACGGCGCATCGGCGCAGTGCATGCAGGCGACCGAGATCGACCGTTCACCTGCCTTGCCGTCGTTGATTGTCACCACCCTGCGGCGGTTGATGCCCCAGGGCACCTCGTGCTCGTTCTTGCACGCGGTGACGCAGGCGTTGCACTCGATGCACCGTTCTGCGTCGCAGAGAAAAGTGGCGCGAGCCATAGCTTACGTCCTCCCTTAAGCGAGTTCGATCTTGCAGAGCGTGGCCTTGGTCTCCTGCATTTGCGTCACGGAGTCATAGCCATAGGTCTGCGCGGTGTTGGTCGATTCGCCGAGGACATAGGGGTCAGCCCCTTCAGGGTATTTGGACCGTCGGTCCTCACCCTGGAAGTGGCCGCCGAAGTGGAACGGCATGAAGGCAACGCCCTGGCCGACCCGTTCGGTGACCATGGCCATCACTTTCACTTTGCCCTTTTCGGGACCCTCAACCCAGACCTGATCGCCATCCCGAATTCCGAGATCGTTGGCGTCACGCGGGTTGATTTCGACGAACATGTCCTGCTGCAGCTCTGCGAGCCACGGATTGGACCGTGTTTCGTCACCGCCACCCTCATATTCGACCAAGCGGCCGGACGTGAGGATGATCGGATAGTCCTTGGAGAAATCCTGCTTCTGGATCGACGCATAAAGGGTCGGCAGACGGTAGGCCTGACGGTCTTCATAGGTCGGGTAATCAGCAACAAGATCCCGGCGATTGGTGTAGAGCGGCTCACGATGGAGCGGCACAGGGTCGGGGAAGTTCCAGACCACGCAACGTGCCTTGGCGTTCCCGAAGGGTGCCATTCCGTGTGCTATGGCGACACGCTGGATACCGCCCGAAAGGTCGGTCTTCCAGTTGGTCTTGTCGCCGGCAACCGCATCGATCGCGGCCTGCTCATCGGCCGTCAGGTCACCATCAAATCCAAGCTCCTTGAGCATGGCCATGGTGAATTCCGGATAGCCGTCCTGGACTTCCGAGCCCACCGAGTAGGATCCTTCCGCGAGCAGATTCTCGCCTTCACGCTCAACGCCGAAGCGTGCCCGGAAGGTAAGCCCGCCCTCAGCCACCGGCTTGGAGGGATCGTACAGGTTTGGCGTTCCTGGATGCTTCATCTCGGCCGTTCCCCAGCAGGGCCAGGGCATACCGTAATAGTCGCCATCCGCGGGACCGCCATTGGCCCGGAGCGTCGTCTTATCGAAGGTGTGTTGGTTGGCCATGTGCAGCTTGATGCGCTCGGGCGACTGCCCGGTATAGCCAACGGTCCACATACCGCGATTGAACTCGCGGGTTGTGTCTTCGATCGACGGGATGCCGTTCTCATCGCGGGCGATGTTGCGGAAGAAGCGATCGGCAAAGCCGAACTTGTCCGCAAACAGTGCGATGATCTCGTGGTCGGTCTTGGACTCAAACAGTGGATCGACGACCTTGTCGCGCCATTGCAGTGAGCGATTGGATGCCGTGACCGAGCCATAGGTCTCGAATTGCGTCGAGGCCGGCAGCAGATAGGCACCGTCCTGCCGGTCATGCAGGATTGCCGACACCGTCGGGAACGGGTCGATGACCACCAGCATGTCCAGCTTTTCCATAGCCTTCTTCATCTCGACCATACGGGTCTGAGAGTTGGGCGCGTGGCCCCAGAGCACCATGGCCCGGACATTGTCTGGCTGGTCCATGTTGTCCTTGTCTTCAAGGACGCCATCGATCCAGCGCGACACCGGGATGCCTTTGCCTTCCATGAGGTCCTTGGAGCCGAACTGGCTCAGCAGGAACTCATACTCGTCATTAGCGGTATCGCCCGGACCGCCGGCCCAGACGCGTGCCCAATGCTTCCACGAGCCGGCCTTCAGGCCGTAATAGCCGGGCAGGGTGTGGCTGAGAACGCCGAGGTCGGTCGCGCCCTGCACGTTGTCGTGGCCGCGGAAGATGTTGGTGCCGCCGCCCGACTTGCCCATGTTGCCGAGCGCGAGCTGTAGCACGCAATAGGCGCGGGTGTTGTTGTTGCCGTTGGTGTGCTGGGTACCACCCATGCACCAGATCACGGTGCCCGGACGGTTCTGCGCCATGGTCCGCGCGACGCGTTCCATCTGGCTGCCCGGCACGCCGGTGACGCGCTCGACTTCGTCCGGCGTCCACTTGGCGACTTCTTCCTTGATCTGGTCCATGCCCCAGACACGCTGGCGGATGAACTCTTTGTCTTCCCAGCCGTTCTCGAAGATGTGCCAGAGAATGCCCCAGATCAGGCCAACATCAGTGCCCGGACGGAACCGGACGTATTCGTCGGCGTGTGCGGCAGTCCGCGTGAAACGCGGGTCGCAGACGATGACCGGCGCATTGTTCTCTTCCTTGGCCTTGAGCACATGCAGCAGCGAAACCGGGTGAGCTTCAGCCGGGTTTCCGCCGATGATGAAGATGGCCTTGGAATTGTGAATGTCGTTGTAGGAGTTGGTCATCGCACCATAACCCCAGGTGTTGGCAACACCTGCGACTGTGGTGGAGTGACAGATCCGGGCCTGGTGGTCGACGTTGTTCGTGCCCCAATAGCCGGCGAACTTCCGGAACAGATAGGCCTGCTCATTGTTGTGCTTGGCCGATCCGAGCCAGTAGACCGAATCCGGTCCGCTCTCCTGACGAATCTTCAACATGCCATCGCCGATCTCGTTGATGGCATCTTCCCAGCTCATGCGGGTCCATTGCCCGCCAACAAGCTTCATGGGGTATTTGAGACGACGCTCGCCATGGGCGTGTTCGCGTACCGCTGCCCCTTTGGCGCAATGGGCGCCGAGGTTGAACGGGCTGTCCCAACCCGGCTCCTGGCCGACCCAGACACCGGCGCTGACTTCGGCAATCACCGTGCAGCCAACCGAGCAGTGCGTGCAAACGGTCTTGATGTTCTCGATGTTTCCTGCTGCGGCAACTGATGCCGCTTCGGCTTTCCTGACTGTGCCACCGGCAGCAGCCAGAGCCGTCAGCCCCCCGACCGCGAGGCCGGAGTTTCGCAAGAATGCGCGGCGGTCGATCGACTGACCGGCAACTTGCGACAGGACCGACGCCATGCGGGGGCGTTCCGCAACCCCGTTTGTGCGTTTCCTGAGCATGATGGGCTTTCTCCCTAGAATGAGCCTGTCAATTCGGGCTCCCGAAATTCAGACACGGGGCCAATCGCAACCCGGTCTGTCGTCCTGGTCGTGGCGGCGGTAGCCGTCACCACCTGTGTTGCCTCGAGCTGTCCGTTAGAAACGGGCGGTCTCGAAATACTTCTTCACATGCTCGGTCTCACGCAGGCCGAGCGATGTGGGGGCCTCTTCCTTCGCGTCCGCTTTGCCGGCGGTTGCAACGGTCACGGCTGCCGCAGGTGCGGCCGCGACTGCGAGGCCGAGAAAGTCACGCCGGTTGGTCTTCACCGATGCGGCGTTCTTTTTGCTCATCGCAGGTCTCCCAAATTGGCGTGGCCCCGCTATCGCCGAATCACGCCGGTTGTTCGGAGGGCGCATTGCTTTTCGGCGATGTCCCCTCCATCCGGAACGCTTCACGCTCGATCTCCACCAGCAGCCGGCCAAGTGTGCCGACAGCGGCGTAGAACACAGCGTTCTTGGCGCTCTCCAGATCTGTGAAAAAGTGATGCGCCCACGGATCGATGTGGGCCTTGAAGAAGTCATTCTGGGCGTGGATGCAGGACGATCCCTGTTCAAACCGACCGCGGATCAATCCGCCCATGATTTCGAGCACTGACGCGATGTGGTCTTCCGGCTCGTGCACATCCTCGGCGCGCTCGACGCCAAGCCTGGCCATGTGGTTGCGCAATTCAGCCAGCGGCTTCTCGTGCAGGAAGCCGGTCAAA
>JBCDCP010000049.1:0-20278 GCA_039181495.1 Pseudomonadota bacterium
ACATGCTTTTTGGCTTGACTTGCGGGCTGGATCGTTCAATTAGCTTGTGCGGAATGGCGGGGGGCGCCGGTTCACCGGCAGCCAAGACAATGAAAACCAATTGCCGTTCCCGTACGGCCCCATCGCGAGAGGAGTTAGACACCCATGACCGAGCGACGCACATTTCTGGCCATGAGCCTTGTTGCAGCACTTGCAGCAAGCGGCGGATTTGCTGGCGCAGCCAATGCAGCCGGCGAGTTGAATCTCTATTCGTCACGCCACTACGACACTGACGAGCGGCTCTATTCCGACTTTGAAGAAAAGACCGGTATCAAGATCAACCGGATCGAGGATAAGGCGAGCGCGCTTATCGAACGGATCAAAGCCGAAGGCGCCAACAGCCCGGCTGACATCCTGCTCACCGTCGATGCCGGCCGTCTTTGGGCCGCTGACCAGGACGGCATCTTCCAGCCGACCAGTTCGGGTGAACTCGACGGTAAGATTCCGTCGAACCTTCGTCATCCGGACGGTCACTGGTTTGGCTTTTCAACACGCGCACGCGTGATCTTCTATGACAAGACACGCGTCGAGAATCCGCCGCAGACCTACGAGGCGCTGGCCGACCCGCAATACAAGGGCCTCGTATGCACCCGGACCTCAGGCAACATCTACATGCTGTCTCTGATGTCGGCCATCATCGCTCATAATGGCGAGGATACCGCCAAGAGCTGGGCCGAAGGTGTGTGGGCAAATCGTGCACGCGACCCTGAAGGCGGTGACACCGACCAGCTGCGTGGCATTGCGTCCGGCCAGTGCGCCATCGCGGTGGCCAACACCTACTACTTCGCCCGTGCTCTGCGGAAAGACGTCAAGGATCTGTCGGGTAAGACTGACAATATCGGCATCGTGTTCCCGAACCAGGATGGCGTTGGCACGCATGTCAACATTTCCGGTGGCGGTGTTGTTGCGAACGCTCCGAACAAGGAAAACGCCGTCAAGTTCCTGGAGTACCTCGCAAGCGAGGCAGCCCAGAACTACTTCGCTGCCGGTAACGACGAATACCCGGTCGTCGAGGGCACCGAAATTGCCTCGAACGTTCAGGGGCTCGGCGACTTCAAAATCGATCCGCTTCCGATCAACGTCTATGGCGAAAACCAGGCCAAGGCGCAGGCAGTCTACAACGCCGCCGGATATCAATAAGAATCCGCGGCTGACTGCCGAACGATCTCCAGAGCCGCTGGGGCCCATCGTTTCCCGGCACCCCGGCGACTTAACTGCAACCGCGCTGGCACTCCCAGCGCGGTTTTTTGTTGAGCTAAACCGGTGAGACTTACTTTGTGGAGCTACCCGGCCTTGACCGCATGATCTGCCGTGAGATGACGATAACTGGCAGGATGCCGACCACGACAATGGACAGAGACGGTATCGCAGCCTGCGCTAGCCGTTCATCCGATGCGAGCCGGTAGGCCTGTACGGCTAGGGTATCGAAATTGAATGGCCGCATGATCAGCGTTGCCGGCAGCTCTTTCATCACATCGACAAAGACGATCAGACCGGCTGTCAGCAGCCCGCCCCACATCATGGGTATGTGAACATGCCGCACTGCCCCCATCGGCGTATGGCCGAGACTGCGCGCGGCATCGTCCATGGAGTGGGTGATCTTGCCGAGGCTCGAATCCACCGTATTCAGGGCAACAGCCATGAATCGTACAAGGTAAGCAAACACCAGCGCCGTAATCGTCCCAGTCAACAGCAGGCCGGTTGAGATACCGAATTGTGCTTCCATGAACCGGTCGACCGCATTGTCGAAATGTGCCAGCGGATACAGCACACCGACGGCGATGATTGATCCAGGTATGGCGTAGCCCATGCTAGCGATCTGGTTTGCGGCCTGTGTCCAACGGGACGGTGCGATGCGGCTGGCGTAGGCCATCAGGACGGCAAGCACCACGGCAAGAACGGCGGTAACGCCCGAGAGCGTCACCGAGTTCAAGGCGAAATGGATGTAGCGCGATGTGACACCCTCCTTGTCCGCCTCGATCGCAAGGCCGCTGAGGATGATGACTGGCAACAGAAATCCCAGGAGAACCGGCAGACCGCATATCAGGAAGGCGGCAACACCCCGCCATCCTTTCAGCTTGAACTCCGGCAGGTCACTGACCCGGCGTTCGGACGGCGCAAACTTGCGGCTGCCACGCTGCCAGCGCTCAAGTGCAATGAGAAGCAGAACGAAAACCAGTAGAGACGCTGATAGCTGCCCGGCGGCGATCCGGTCCCCCATCGAAAACCAAGTCTGATAGATGCCGGTCGTGAATGTCTGTACGCTGAAATGGGCCACGGTGCCGAAATCAGCCAGGGTCTCCATCAGCGCAAGCGCGATACCTGTCACGATTGCCGGCCGGGCCATCGGCAGTGCGACCCGGCGAAACGCTGCGAAGGCGCTCATGCCCAATGTCCGGCTGACCTCGAACGCACACACAGAATGGTGCAGAAATGCCGTTCGCGCCAACAGATAAACGTAAGGGTACAGCACCAGCGTGAACATCAACGCCGCGCCCTCTAGCGAGCGGATATTCGGGAACCAGTAGTCGCGCGGCCCCCAGCCCGTCACATCACGCAGGAGCGTTTGCACCGGGCCGGGATGGTGCAAGAAGTCCGTATAGGCGTACGCCATGACATAGGCCGGCACTGCCAGCGGCAGGATCAACGCCCATTCGAAGAACCATCGGCCTGGAAACCGGCACATGGTAACGAGCCAGGCTGTTGAGGTTCCTATCAGGAAGACGCCAATGCCGACCAATACCGTCAGTAAGAGCGTGTTGCCAATGAAGCGCGGCAGTACGGTGCCGGCGAGCTGCTGCCAGGCTCCGCTTGACGGCTGAAATACCGAAAACGCAACAAACAGGATGGGGGCCGCCAACAGAAGCGCAACGACGATTGCCGACAGCACAAGTGCCATGCGTGTGCCATTGCCAGACGCAACAACGCTAGCGCGCTTGGCAGAACGGTCCTCGTTCTCGGGCGGCAGTGGCGTTAGTGCGGTCTCGGTCGTTGTCATTCTGGGTCATCCAGCCGGTGTGGTGGTGCGATCCCATTCAGCACAGCAATCATCGGCACAGACTATTCGCTCAGTTCAGGAATGTCTTGATAGAGGCCGAGAGCCTCGGGATTGGCCAGGGCTTCGACATTCTTGACCGTGCGGCCATGGACGACATCTCGGACTGCCAGTTCGGTGATCTTGCCCGACTTGGTGCGCGGAATGTCTTCAACCGCAACGATGCGCGCCGGCACATGACGCGGCGATGCTCCGTTGCGGATGCGTGTCCGGATCAGCTTCTGTAGATCATCGTCAAGCTCGACGCCTTTAGCCAACCGCACAAAAAGCACAACGCGGACGTCATCATCCCAGTCCTGACCAATCGCGAGGGCCTCTGTGATCTGCGGCAACTGCTCGACCTGAGCATAGATTTCTGCCGTTCCGATGCGCACGCCGCCGGGATTCAGCGTTGCATCCGACCGCCCGTGAATCACCATGCCGCCCCGGTCGGTCCATTCGGCAAAATCGCCATGACACCAGACGCCTTCGAAACGATCGAAATAGGCTGCCCGGTATTTCTTTCCGTCGGGGTCGTTCCAGAAGCTGATCGGCATCGAAGGAAAGGCCCTTGTGCAAACCAGTTCGCCCTTTTGCTGACGGATCGGGTTGCCCGACTCGTCCCAAACATCGGTCGCCATGCCCAGACCCGGGACCTGGATCTCACCGGAGTAGACAGGCGCATTGGGATTACCCAGCACGAAACAGGAGAGAATGTCGGTGCCACCCGAGATCGACGCGAGATGAATGTCCTGCTTGATGCCATCATAGACAAAGGCGAAGCTCTCGGCGGACAAAGGTGAGCCGGTTGAGGCCATTGTCTGGACCGTGCCCAGGTCATGGCTGTCGGTCGGCCGAAGACCAGCCTTCTTCACCGAGTCAATGAACTTCGCGGACGTGCCGAAGAATGTCATGCCTTCTGCGTCGGCATAGTCGAACAGAATGTTGCCGGATGGATGAAACGGCGAGCCATCATAGAGCAGCAGAGTCGCGCCGGTTGCGAGGCCAGCAATCAGCCAGTTCCACATCATCCAGCCGAGCGTGGTGAAATAGAAGACCTTGGAGTCGGGTCCGTTGCCGGAATGCAGAACGTGTTCCTTGAGCTGCTGCAGCAAGGCACCGCCGGCAGAATGAACGATACACTTCGGCACACCGGTGGTGCCGCTCGAAAACATGATGGAGAGAGGGTGGTCGAGTGGCAGGCGCAGGAACTCCGGCGCTCGGACCTCGGTGCCAGACAAGAAGTCCCCAAGCGTCACCGCGTTCGGTATGGAGCTCGCTGCCGCCACCTCTGTTCCGAGATATGGGATCACGACAGTTGTCTGCACGGTTGGCAAATCAGCGACGATCTCGGCCACCTTGCCTGAAACATCCAGAGATTTGTCGGCGTAGTAATAGCCGTCGCAGACAAACAGCACCTTCGGTTCAATCTGCCCGAACCTGTCGAGCACGCCGCGCACGCCGAAGTCCGGCGAGCAGGATGACCATACCGCACCAAGTGAAGACACTGCCAACATTGCGGCAATGGCTTCGGGCAGGTTGGGCAACATTCCGGCGACACGATCGCCCTGGCCTACTCCGGCCGCGCTCAGGGCCTGCTGCAGTTGGGCAACCAGGTCACGAAGCTCCTTCCAGGACATCCGTCGCTTGACGCGATCCTCACCCCAGAACACCAGAGCATCGGCGCTGTCAGGCCCGGCCTTGGCGAGCAGGTTCTCGGCAAAATTCAACCTGCCATCGGGGAAGAACCGTGCGCCGGGCATCCTATCGTCGGTGAGCGCCCGCTGGCCTTTGTCGCCCACAATTCCGGTGAAGTCCCACACCAGATCCCAGAATTCCTCACGGTGATCTATGGAAAAGCCATGCAACGCTGCGTAGTCGGAGATGTCACGCCCAGTGCGTGCACTGACTTCACGTGCGAACGCCGACATCGGGCTGTTGGCGACACGCTTTTCAGACGGCGTCCACAGAAGCTCTCCATCTTTGGCCATGCAGTGCTAATCCCTTTGCGGCTAGCGGTTAACAGGGATGCCCTATCCCCTATTGACGTTGCAAACCGCTCTTGCCACAGCTTGCGGTGCGGAGACAATCCACTGGCGTGGAAGACGCCTTGCCCGATCGGCGCGTAGGTGCGAGTCTGTTCTGGGCTTTGAGATAAAGGGGCCGGTGCGCGAACGCCGCGTGAAGATGGCTAGGGCGAGGCAACGCAGGGAGATCCGATGAAACGCTTGCTGGCCGTTGTTGCGGCCGTCGCTGTTCTGGCAGGTCTCGCACTTTTCCCCGCGTTTCTGCCCGCCGATACGGTCCGCAAGCTGGCGTTGTCGCGCCTTGAGGCCGTCACCGGCTTGAGCGCTTCGGTCAACGGCGAGACACAGACGCGGTTTCTGCCCAGTCCCGCGGTTTTCCTCGATGAGGTACGGCTTTCCGATCCGGAATCCGGACAGGAGCTCGTCCGCATCCGGCAGATCATCGGCCGTTATTCGCCGGTGACACTGTTGTTCGGCCGCGGTCAACTTTCCGCCTTGACCTTCGTCGCACCGAGGATCGTCTGGACACTGCCTGAGCCAGACGAGCCCGAGGCCGTCACTGCGGACGTTCCCGACGGACTCCTGCCGGGCCTGATTGCTCGCGTGTTCGGTACCGAGATGCCCCCCGTTACGCCAAACGACAAACCGATACGGTTTGGTCGGATCAACGTTATCGACGGCGACTTGCTGCTGAACCAGGCAGATGGCAGCCAGGCCTATCGCGTCGATGACTTTCAGTTTGGCATCGAACAGGAAGACAGCGACCCGGCGGCAACGGTAACCGCAAGCTTTGTCTGGAACGAGCGAGCCGTGGACGTGCGATCTATTATTGCTGATCCAACTGCGATCCTGGCACAGGAACGCACCGGGCTGAGCTTTAATGCTGCGAGCGTCACCGGCAATTTCAGCTTTGAGGGTGCGCTATCTTTCGCTGCCGGGCCACAACTCGATGGCGCACTCAAGATCGAGTCCAACGCCTTCGATGATGCACTGGAATGGTTTGGCATTCGTACTCGCGAAGCACCCGGATTCGACCGCTTGTCGGTGGATGCCGACGCAAGCCTCGCCGGGCGCAGCCTGAAGCTGAGCGATCTGGACCTCGCGGTCGACGGCAACACCGCATCCGGCATCATGAATTTGAGTGTGGTCGAAGACCGGGTTGCCGTTGATGGAACACTGGCCTTTGATCGTCTCAGCATCGACGATTATCTGGAGGCCGACGAAGCCGGGGACGGGCTTGAGCAGGAAACGCCGCTGCCCCAATTCGATCCGCCCCGCAACCTGACCATGGACATCCGGCTGTCGGCCAATGAGGTGCAGGGCGCAGGGTTTCAGGTGCAGGACATAGCCGCCAGCCTTGTGGTCAAAGATCGCCGTATAGATATCGGCATTGGCACGGCTGATTTCATGGGCGGCAACATGGCTGGCAGCATCAGTGCACGGCCGATCGGCGACGTCCTCCGAGTGGAGACTGACCTGTCGCTACGCGATGTGCCGATGAACCGCCTGGTACCACTCAGCGAGCCATTCGGTATTGAAGGTCAAGCCAATGCAACGCTAATGCTGGAGGGTGCGGCCAAGACTGTCGAGTCGCTCCGGCGTGCCATGTATGGCCAGAGCAAGTTCGAAGTTCGAGATGGCCAGGTTACAGGCATTGATGTGCCCGCCATGGTGACCGCCCTTCGCAGCCAAAGCCTTGAGGGCTTTCGCACCGGTGCAAATGCTGCGACGCCGTTTACCGCGTTGGTCATCGATGTAGAGACGATACGCGGCGTCGCGCGGACGCGGACGCTGAACATGTTCGGAGACAATTTTGAGCTGACAGGTGACGGCCAGGTCGACCTGGTGGCAGAGACGATCGACGGCACAGGGCAAATCGACGTTTATCCCGATGGACGGCCGACGGAGCCAGTTGCACCTGCCAATGGCGAGGGTGAGGCGACTGAGACTCCCGAACCGTTGTCGATTGGTTTCCGCATCAACGGGCCACTGATCGCACCTGCAATCCTGCCGCTGATCCCGCTTCTCAAACAGGGTGCCGCGGATGATGCTCAACGTGCGGCGGCAAGCTCCGGCGGTTAGTTCCGCCGGTCCACTCAGTTCTCCGACATCGCCATCCGCTCGGCGCGCTTACGTTCGACTTCCTGACGTTTGGTAACAAGCGAGGCCGTGATCACACCAATGGTCACAAGCGCAATCAGGATCGTGCAGACGGCATTGATCTCAGGCGTCACGCCAAGCCGGACCTGACTGTAGATCTTCATTGGCAACGTGGTTGCACCCGGACCCGTGGTGAAGCTCGCGATCACGAGGTCATCAAGAGACAGCGTGAACGCCAGCATCCAGCCCGAGATCACGGCAGGCAGGATGATCGGCAGGGTGATGACCATGAATGTCTTGGATGGTGTGCACCCCAGATCCAGGGCCGCTTCTTCGACCGAGGTATCGAAGCTGACGAGCCGCGATTGAACGACAACGGCAACAAAGCACATCGAAAAGGTGATGTGGGCAATGGTGACGGTCCAGAAGCCACGATCGAAGTTGACCGCAACGAACAACAACAACAGCGACAGTCCAGTGATGACCTCGGGCATCACCAACGGTGCGTAGACCATTCCAGAGAATAGCGTTCGGCCCGGAAACCGGCCAAAACGAACAAGTACGAGCGCAGCGAGCGTCCCCAGAACAGTGGCGATGGAGGCCGAAACAAAGGCGACGCGTGCCGTTACCCACGCGGCGTCCATCAGACCCTGATTGTTGAACAGCTCGACGTACCACTTTGTCGAAAACCCGCCCCAAACCGTGACCAGCCGGCTTTCGTTGAAGGAGAAGATGACCAGGATCAGGATCGGCAGATAGAGAAAGGCAAACCCCAGGACGAGGCTTGTAATGTTGAACCAGGTGGCGCCGCGATACATCAGCCGCGCTCCCGTTCCTGCTGCCGCTGTTGCTGCGCCTGGAACAACACGATGGGAACGATCAGCAACAGCAACAGAATGACCGCCACAGCCGAAGAGACAGGCCAGTCCCGGTTCGAAAAGAACTCGACCCAGAGCGTTCTGCCGATCATCAGCGTGTTCGATCCACCCAACAGATCGGGGATGACAAACTCGCCGACCGCAGGAATGAAAACGAGGAAGCAACCAGCAATCACGCCGGGCAGGGACAATGGGAAGGTGATCTTCCAGAATGCCTTGGTCGGCGGGCAACCAAGATCCTCGGCGGCTTCAAGCAATGACCCATCGAGCTTTTCAAGCGCAGAGTAGAGCGGCAACACCATGAACGGCAGATAGGAGTAGACGATGCCGATGTAGACCGCGTTGGTCGTGTTGATTATCTGCACCTGTTCATCCGGACCCATGATTCCGATGAACTGCAACACCACAGTGAGCAGGCCTTCGGGCTTGAGGATGCCGATCCAGGCGTAGACGCGGATCAGAAACGATGTCCAGAACGGCAGGATAACCAGCATCAGCAGCGTCGGCCGCCAATGCGCCGGCGCGCGCGCCATGCCATAGGCCAGCGGATAGCCGACAAGCAGCGTGATGAACGTCGACACCGCGGCGATCTGGACGCTCGAAAAGTAGGCCCGGACGTAGAGATCGTCGGTCAGCAGGAAGCGGTAATTTTCCCATGACAGCGCCGCCAGCTTGGTGGTCAACACGTCCCAGCCGTCGGTAAGACTGAACACCGGTCGGTAAGGCGGAATGGCGATTGCGACTTCGGAAAACGAGATCCGCAGTACGATCAGAAACGGCACCAAGAAGAAGATCAGCAGCCACAGATAGGGGATCGCGATGATCCAAAACCTGTTTCCGTGTGCGTTTGCGGCCATCACACTCAATCCAGCAAGACCACTGCACCGTCGGCGGCGAAATGCAGGTAGGCCTGATCTTCCCAGCTGATCAGTTGCTCGGTCGTGCGGCTGGCATTGGCTTTCAGGGCCTTGACCACCGCGCCCGACTTCATGCGCACATGATAGGTGGAGACATCGCCCAGATAGCCAATGTCCCACACTTCACCGGTCATGACGTTCTTCGTTCGCGCCGGCGGCTTGTCGAGAGAGATGCGGACCTTTTCCGGGCGGATTGCGATCCAAGCCTGGCGACCAGGATCAGCGTCGATCTTCTGCTCGATAACGACCTGCCCAGCATCCGGCGTATCGACGGTGATCTTGCCACCTCGGTTGGCGGAGATGGTTCCTTCGATCAGATTGATGTCGCCAATGAAGTCGGCGACGTAACGGGAATTGGGATATTCGTAGATCTCGCCTGGGCTCGCGACCTGTACCAATCGGCCATGATCCATAATCGCGATCCGGTCGGAGACCGTCATTGCCTCTTCCTGGTCATGGGTCACGATCAGGAATGTCAGCCCCAGTGTCTCTTGGAGATCCATCAACTCGAACTGCGTTTCTTCGCGCAGTTTTTTGTCCAGCGCGCCGAGCGGTTCATCGAGCAGCAGCACCTTGGGGCGTTTGGCGATGGACCGAGCCAAGGCAACACGCTGCCGCTGACCGCCTGAGAGTTGATGTGGTTTGCGGGTCTTGAAGGCATCGAGCTTCACTAGCTTGAGCATTTCACCGACCCGATCGTCGATCTCGCCTTTGGGCAAGCGGTCCTGCTTCAGCCCGAACGCGATGTTGTCCGCGACATTCATGTGCGGGAACAGCGCATAGGACTGGAACATCATGTTCACTGGACGTCGGTAGGGTGGAATCGTCGAAACGTCCTGACCGTCCAGCAGGATGTGACCCTCGGTTGGTGTTTCGAAGCCGGCCAGCATGCGGAGCAACGTGGTCTTGCCGCACCCCGATGGTCCAAGCAGCGAGAAAAACTCCCGCTCGTACACGCCCAGGGTCAGGTCATTGACCGCAACAAATTCGCCGAAGCGCTTGGTGATCGCATCAAAAAGAATGAAGGGCTCGACCGAAGGGTCGTTCCAAGGTGCGAAACTGCGCCGGATCGGGCCGGCCGATCTAACTGGCTCCTTTTTGGCCTTCGGTTTGGCCGGTTTGGTGCGTGTAGATGCCGACTTGCGCGCGGCGACGGCTTTCTTGACCGATGCCCGCTTACTGCCGGACGTCGTACGCGGCGTGGTCGCCATTCCCCCTCCCCCGTTTGCCCCAAAACTAGGCGGAGCACTCAGAAGCCCGACCGAGTGGCCGGGCTTCTCGCACTGTTGTCATCAGCTTCCCGTCTTCACCTTGGTCCACAGCCGGGTCACAACGCGCTGGACACGCGGTGGATAGGTGGTGGTGGTGTAGAGCGCTTCGGCCACCGTGTCGGTTGGGTAGATCGTCGGATCGCCAATCACGTCCTCTTCCAGGAGTGGCTTGGAAGCCTCGTTTCCATTGGCGTAGTAGACGTAGTTCGACGCCTTCGCCATCACTTCGGCGCGCATGATGTAGTTCAGAAACTCGTGCGCTTCCTCCACATTTTTAGCGTCGGCCGGGATCGCCATCTGGTCAAACCACATCAGGGCTCCTTCTGCTGGAATGACATACTCGATCGTCACTCCATTGTCGGCTTCTGCCGCCCGGTCGCGCGCCTGGATAACATCTCCCGACCAACCAACAGCCACGCAGATGTCACCATTGGCAAGCGCGTTGATGTATTCGGATGAATGGAATTTCTGGACATAAGGACGAATTGCCATAAGGGCAGCTTCGGCTTTGCCAATCACGTCAGGATCCTTGGAGTCAGGGTCTTCGCCGACATAGTTCAGCGCTGCTGGGATGATTTCTTCGGGCGCATCGAGGAAGTGGACGCCACAGGATTCCAGCTTCTCCATATTGGCGGGGTCCATGACCAGGTCCCAGCTGCCGGTTGGGGCATCATCACCAAGCACTTCCTTCACCTTGTCGACATTGAACCCGATGCCAGTGGTGCCCCACATGTAGTTGATGGAGAACTCGTTGCCTGGATCGTACTTTGCGGTCCGATCCTCGATCAGATCCCACATGTTGCCGAGATTGCTGAGTTTTGACTTGTCGAGTTTCTGGAACACACCAGCCTGGATCTGTCGGGAGAGGAAGGTGCCGCTGGGAACCACCACATCATAGCCGGTCGATCCGGCAAGTAGTCTGGTCTCAAGGACTTCGTTGGAGTCGAACACGTCGTAGACGACCTTGATGCCGGTCTCTTCGGTGAACTCCGTCAGAATGTCCTCATCAATGTAGTCGGACCAGTTAAAGACGTTGACGACGCGCTCCTGCGCCAGTGCTGGCCCGGCGAACAACAGCGATAGTGCGGCGACGCCTGACAGCCATTTGGCGGTTTGACCTGCTCGTGACATGCACATTCTCCCTCTGGCATGTGAGATACCGGTTGGCCGGACGTTTTGCCCGCCTCTCCGGTTTGGCTCTTATATTTCCTGCATTTAAGACGGTTTGCCCGCAAAAAGGCAAACCGTTTCATTGCTCAAAATGCGGGCAGTCGGGTCGATGGGCGTCACAGATAGGTCAGATGCTCAAGCGAGGTGATGCGGGTCATGAACGCATCGAGTTCCGCTCGCTTCAACGCAGTGAAGACATCGACGAACCGTCGGCCAAGGATTGCGCGCAACTCATCCGACCCATCAAGCGCTTCAACTGCCTGACCCATATCGTGAGTCAGGCGCATCGCGCCCTCAACGCCGTCATAGGCGTTTCCGGTTGCAGCCGCCGGCGGCGCCTGTTGCGACTCCAGTCCGGAAACCACACCGGCGAGGACACCGGCCATGACAAGATGCGGATGCGCATCACCGCCGGCGACACGATGTTCAAGCCGACGGGCCGCTGCCGGTCCACCGGGGACACGAACAGCAACCGAGCGATTGTTTTCGCCCCAGGCCACAAGGGTCGGCGCGTAGCTACCCGGTGCCAGCCGGCGATAGCCGTTGAAAGTATTGATGAACAATGCCAGCGCCGCCGGCATTGTCTGAAGACACCCGGCAATGGCATGCTCAAGGCGCGTTTCGCCGGTTTTTTCGCAGGCGAAGATGTTGCTTCCTGACCCATCGAGCAGGCTGACATGGACATGCATGCCGTTGCCCGGCCAATCCTGAAACGGTTTGGCCATGAAGCTCGCCTTCAACCCATGCCGCCTCGCAACGCCTGAGATCAATCGGCGCAGCAGCACTGCGTCATCGGCTGCCGCCATGGCATCGTCGCGGTGACTCAGATTGACTTCGAACTGGCTGGTGGCAGCTTCTGAGAGGATGGTGTCGACCGGAAGGTCCTGGGCAATAGCCGCTTCGCGGATGCCAGCCAGGAACCGTTCGAGCTCATCAAGTTCGGCCATGCCGTACATGTGCTGAGGGTCAATGCCGCCAACGGAACCAACATGGGGGATCGGCGGGGCGCCCGTTGAGCTCTCATCGACCTTCAGCAGATAGAACTCCATTTCGGTGGCTGCCACCGGTGTGAGATCTTGTGCTGCGCTGGCTTCAAGCACCCGGGCGAGGACCCGACGCGGATCAACCGCGAAGGGAGATCCGTTCGGCTCATGTATCGCCAGCAAAACCTGGGCTGTTGGCCGCGGCGCCCATGGCACGCGCTTCAGGCTTCCCGGCACGCCGAAACACGTGCCGTCAACATCACCTGTTTCGATATGCAGCCCTGTCTCAGGCACTTCGCGCCCCCAAACATCGAGGCCAAAGACTGACAAGGGCAGCTGGATACCAGAGGAAAAAGCCTTCAACGCGGCTTCTGGTGGCGCCCACTTTCCGCGCAGTATGCCGTTGGTGTCCGGCACCAAAAGCTCGAGCGTCTCGAGATCGGGATTGTCGGCCAGAAAGCCACGAACCTCGTCGAGCCGGGCTTGGTCTGTCGTGGCTTGCATGGTGCGGTCTGGCGTTAATCAACGGGGCAAACAATCCAACAGATTGGCACGGACCTATTCCGTCTGTCATCCTTTCCCGCTAGGGAAGATATGAACGCAGGCGAAACGCTTGAAAGGAAGGGTCCCTTTGGCCACGCGCAAGAACCACCGCATGACGCCTGGCGAGGCGGCGGCATTGCGACAGGCAGCCGAAGCAATCGACAATGCCCGCGGTGTCGCCAACCCGGAGGAGGCACGGGCCTGGCTACAGGCGCGGCGCATTACCGATGTCGAGTGTATCGTGCCGGATCAGGCCGGCGTGGCGCGCGGCAAAATGATGCCGTCGGACAAATTCCTGGCGGCTGACGTGATGAGCCTGCCGCAATCGATCTTCTATCAAACGATCTCCGGCGATTATCCCACCATTGGCAGTGTCGAGGGCATTGATCCTGGCGACGGCGACTATGTTATGAAGCCCGATCTTTCGACGCTGACGCTGGTACCGTGGGAAGACGATCCTACCGCGCAGATCATACATGACGCCTATCACCGGACCGGCGGGGCGGTCGAAATCGCGCCGCGGCAGGTACTGCGCCGCGTACTACAGCGCTACGAAGCGCATGGGCTGACTCCGATCGTTGCGCCCGAAATCGAATTCTACCTCGTTCGGCCCAACCACGATCCGGACTACCCGCTTGAGCCACCTATAGGCCGTTCCGGCAGGGCCGAGGTGGGCAGGATGTCCTACTCGATCTCGGCCATCAACGAGTTCGATCCTCTGGTCGATGACGTCTATAACTTCTCGGAAGGCCAGGGGCTGGAGATCGACACCCTGATCCATGAAGAGGGTGCGGCGCAGATGGAAATCAATCTGCGCCACGGGCCGCCGCTGGAGCTGGCCGATCAGGTTTTCCTGTTCAAACGCACCATTCGTGAGGCCGCGCTGCTCCACGACGTCTATGCCACCTTCATGGCCAAGCCGATCGCCGAGCAGCCGGGGTCGGCGATGCATCTACATCAGTCGATCATGCACGCAGATACTGGCGAGAACGCATTTTCCGATCCCAAGACCGGTGAGCCGACCGATCTGTTCCATGCCTTTATTGCCGGTCATCAGCATTACATCCCGCGGCTCATGTGCATGCTCGCTCCTTATGTGAATTCCTATCGGCGGCTGGCCCGCTATACGACCTCGCCGGTAAATACCAAATGGGGCTACGACAACCGCACAGTCGGTTTCCGCGTGCCGCCATCGGATGCAGGTGCCCGCCGGCTCGAGAACCGCGTACCGTCCTCAGATGCCAACCCCTATCTGGTCACCGCCGCATCGTTGGCCGCCGGGCTGTTGGGCATCGAGCAGGCGATGAAACCCACGCCACCAATTACCGGATATCATTCGGACTCGGATTTCGAGCTGCCGCGCGGCCTGCTCGAAGCCGTCCAGCTTTTCCAGGAGACGCCAGAGTTTGAGGACGTATTCGGTGCGTCCTTCGTTGACGTCTATGCCAAGATTAAGCATGAGGAATTTGAGACGTTCATGCGAGTCATCAGCCCCTGGGAACGGGAATATCTGCTGCTCAATGTGTGAGTCAGCAGAAGCGTCGCAGGGGGAGCGATAATCATGTCATCGGCCGTTTCTACGCAGGATTTGCAGCGTCTCGACTCTGCTCATCACCTGCATCCGTTCACCGACAGTGCAGCACTGAACGCCGAGGGGAGCCGGGTCATGGCCCGCGGCGAAGGCGTCTGGCTGTGGGATTCTGACGGTAATCAGTATCTCGATGGCATGGCCGGGCTATGGTGCGTGCAGGTTGGCTATGGCCGCAGCGAGATCGGCGAAGCTGCACTCGAGCAGATGAACAAGCTGCCCTACTACAACACCTTCTTCAAAACGACCCACCCGCCGGCGGTGAAACTAGCGCAGCGGCTCGCATCGCTGGCGCCGGCGGGGCTCAACCACGTCTTCTTCACCAATTCTGGATCGGAGGCCAACGACACGGTCTATCGCATGGTGCGCTACTATTGGGCACGCATGGGAATGCCGGACAAGCAGGTCATTATCGGCCGCAAATATGGCTATCACGGTTCTACCGTCGCCGCCTCGGCCATGGGCGGGATGCAGGCCATGCACCGCCAGGCCGGTACATTGCCGGGCATGCACCACATCGCACCGCCCTACTGGTTTGGCGAGGGCATGAGCACGGGCAAGTCGCCCGAGGAATTCGGTGTCGCGGCGGCCCAGAAACTCGAGAAGGCAATCGATTCAATCGGCGAAGGAAAGGTTGCGGCGTTTATCGCTGAGCCAATCCAAGGCGCCGGCGGTGTGATCATCCCGCCCGATACCTACTGGCCAGAGATCAAGCGCATCCTGTCAGAGCGTAACATTCTCTTCGTGGCCGACGAGGTCATCTGCGGTTTCGGGCGCACTGGCAAATGGTTCGGGTCCGACTACTACGGCCTTTCTCCCGATCTGATGCCGATCGCCAAAGGCCTGTCATCGGGCTATCTGCCGATTGGCGGTGTCATGGTGTCGGACAAGGTGGCGAGCCAGGTTATCGGTGGCGGCGGTGAATTCTTCCACGGATTCACATATTCGGGTCATCCTGCCTGTTGTACGGCGGCCCTAGCCAATCTGGATATCCTTGAGGCCGATGAGATCATTCCACGTGTTGAGAATGAGATCGGCCCTTATCTGCAGCAGCAGTGGCTGTCACTGGCCGAACACCCGCTGGTTGGTGAAGCGCGGATTGTCGGGATGATAGGCGCGCTGGAACTTATCCCCGAAAAGCGTATCCCCGAGCTGCGCTTCCCCAACACTGGCGAAGTCGGCACGATGTGCCGCGATTTCTCGTTCACCAACGGGCTGATCATGCGGGCTGTCCGTGATTCAATGATCATCTCCCCGCCATTGGTGATCTCCAAGGAAGAGGTCGATGAGCTCATTCTGCGAGCGACCAAGACGCTGGACGAGACATACAACCAGCTTCGAACCGAAGGTCGTGCGGCCTGAAGGCGAGATGCTGGCAGCTTCGGTCAGGCGGTGAAAACCCATGCTGATCGACACTGGCGGGCACGAGCACCCTGACGGGTCCTACTATGCCGCCACGGCTGATGCGGTCCCCAGCCATCCTCAGCTCGAAGGTTCCGAGAAGGCCGACATCTGCATCCTGGGCGGCGGGTTCTGCGGGCTGTCTGCGGCATTGCATCTGGCCGAGCGCGGCTATGATGTCGCGCTGCTCGAAGCCAACCGCATCGGCTGGGGCGCGTCGGGCCGCAATGGCGGCCAGATACACTCAGGCCAACGCAAACCGATCGATGAGCTTGAGGCAATTGTTGGTGCTGACGACGCGCGGACAATGTGGCAGTTGGGCGAGGACGCCAAGGCACTTGTCCGGTCCCTTGCAGAAAAACATGGCATTGCATGTGACCTCAGATCAGGGCTCATCGATGCCGCCCACAAACCGCAATTCGTCGCTGAATACCGCGACTATGTGGACCTACTTCAAAGCCGATACGGCTATGACAAGGTCCGCTTTCTCGATACCACGGAAATCCGAAGCAAGGTTGGCAGTGAGGACTATCATGGCGGGCTGCTGGATGAGGGCGCCGGTCACCTCAACCCGCTTAAGTTCGCGCACGGTATCGGCTCGACAGCAAGCAAGGCCGGCGCAAGGATCTTCGAGCGGTCCAAGGTTGTAGCCGTGACGGAGGAAGCGTCCGGGGTGCGGGTGCAGACCGCATTTGGCGCCGTTGCCGCCAACTCAGTTCTATATTGCGGCAATGGTTATCTCGCCGGCATCGAGCCCGCGCTAGAGGCCCGCGTCCTGCCGCTCAACAACTACATCGCGGTGACCGAACCGCTGGGGCGCGGGCGCGCAGCATCGCTCATCCGCGACGGGGAATGCGTCGCCGACTCGCGTTTCGTCATCAACTATTTCCGGCTGACGCCGGACGACCGGCTCCTGTTTGGCGGCGGCGAAACCTATGGCGAGCGTTTCCCGCGCGATATAGCGGGCTTCGTTAGACGACCGATGCTGAAGATCTTTCCGCAGCTTGCCGATGTCAGCATCGACTATGCCTGGGGTGGTACTCTGGGCATTACAATGAAGAGGCTGCCAGTCTTTCGGCGGGTCGGCCGGCATGGCTTCGCGGCATGCGGGTTTTCTGGTCAGGGCGTGGCGATCGCGCCACTCGCCGGTCAGATTCTCGCCGAAGCGGTTGATGGAACACTATCTCGGTTCGATGTGTATGCGCGTCTGCCGCAGCCTGTCTTTCCGGGTGGACGGCTGTTTCGCCATCCTACGCTCACACTGGCTATGTTGTGGTACAGCCTGCGCGACCGCCTGTAGGGCCAAGCCAAGACTAGAGTGTCGTATGCCGTCCCTGTATGAAGAAGCCTCCAAGATCCAGTACGCCCGGACCGATCTCCCCGAAGGTCATATTGGTGTCTATCGATGGTATCTGCGGCATGACCGGCCATGGACCGTCGAGCCCGACGATCCACCACGCGATGATCTTCACATCGAGGAGCTACAGCCAATCACGCTGAAGAGTTATCGGGCGCTCTATGACGCGGTGGGTGCCGACTGGCTCTGGGCCGATCGGCGACGGATGGATCAGAAGCATCTTGCGCAGGATCTTGGTGCACCGGGTGTCAGTGTGCACGTGCTCAAGGCCGCTGGTGAGATCGCTGGCTACTACGAACTGAATACCGGGCGGCCCGGCGTTACCGATCTCGCCTATTTCGGACTAATGCCGGGTTATGTAGGGCAGAGGATCGGACCGTGGCTGCTACGTGAGGCAATTATTCATGCACTGCGACTGCGCGAAGCGCCGGTTACACTCAACACCTGTACGCTGGATCATCCCAAGGCGTTGGAAGGTTATCTCAAAGCAGGTTTTGAGATCATCGATACCGAGCAGGATGACTGCTACGATCCGCGTCTGGACGGCACATTGCCGCACGATACCGCACCCCATGTGCCGGTTGCCACGATCGACTGATTGCGTTTAGCAAGGCCTGTCAGGCCGCAAGCTTTCGCCGCACTCGAGCGATTTATCGCAATCCTCACAGATGCCTGATCGCAGGCTACGGTTTGCAATGACACGGGCCAGAATTCCCGCCACGGCGCCGTCAAGAGGTGGTTGCTGGTCAGCAGGCGGCGGTGCCCTGTGCTGCCGCGTGAGTTCACCAAGCATGTTCCAGCATATGATGCGATTGACATCCTCTCGGAGTGTTTGAACCGGGGTCAACGTGCTGATGGAGTGTTGCTTTGTCATACATCGACGCTACTCCGATGCCCCGTTCAATTCCTTGATTTCGATGAAGAGGCTTCTCCGGTTTGGTTGATCCCGCGCAAGGCAGGCCTTCCCCAACTGTATTAGACTTGAAGGGTCTTATCGGGGGATTTCTGGAGCGCGATGATGCCGGACAAGGAGACTGGACCGCAGGCCAATGGTGCTGCGGATGCGGGTATGCAGGCTACCCTCTCAACAGAGGCATTGCCTGACGTGGCCGCTTTGGATGGTGGCGTCACCGACACATCAGACGGGACGGTTGGTCCAGCCGAGCGGCGCTTCGATCGGCAAGATCGCGAAGCTATTCGAAAGCTCTTCGAGACCGGCGAATATCCCTACAAATCAAAGATGCACCGCAGGGACTATGAGAAGCGCAAGTCCGAACTGCAGGTCGAGCTTCTCAAGGTGCAGGATTGGGTCCGCTCAACCGGACAGAAGATCGTAATCCTGTTCGAGGGCCGCGACGCAGCCGGCAAGGGCGGTACGATCAAGCGGTTCATGGAACATCTCAATCCGCGTGGCGCGCGGGTGGTGGCGCTGGACAAACCGACCGATCGCGAAAAGACGCAGTGGTTTTTTCAGCGTTACATCGAACACTTGCCCTCCGCTGGCGAAATGGTGCTGTTCGACCGCTCCTGGTACAACCGCGCCGGCGTTGAACGGGTGATGGGCTTCTGCAGCCCGCAGGACTATCTCGAGTTCATGCGTCAGACACCGGAAGTCGAACGGATGCTGGCTCGCAGCGGCATCATCCTGTTCAAGTACTGGTTTTCGGTCACTCGCGAGGAACAGCTTCGCCGCTTCACATCGCGAGAGCATGAGCCACTGAAGAAATGGAAGCTGTCACCAATCGATCGGGAATCGCTCGACAAGTGGGATGACTACACCGAGGCCAAGGAGGCGATGTTCTTTTATACCGACACCGCCGATGCGCCTTGGACGATCATCAAGTCGAATGACAAGAAGCGTGCCCGACTCAATTGCATGCGTCACTTCCTGGCGACGCTGCCCTATCCCGATAAGAACAATCGGGTCATTGGGCGACTGGATCCGCTGATTGTCGGCTCAAGCAGCCATGTCATCGGCAACAGCACACACATCATTGGAACGACGGTGCATCCTGAGAATCGGCGTGGGGCCTAAGGTGTCGGCAGCGCTGCTCAACCCGCCTTGGGCAGGTCTTCAACCGCGGCAATGAAGCCGCCGGACTGACGCTTCCAGAGATCGGCATAGACGCCGCCTGAGGCTAGCAGCGCATTGTGCGTGCCCTCCTCGACGATCCGGCCCTGGTCCATGACGATCAGACGGTCCATTGCAGCAATGGTGGACAGCCGATGGGCAATGGCGATGACTGTTTTGCCTTCCATGAGGCCGTAGAGTGAATCCTGAATGGCGGCTTCGACTTCTGAGTCGAGCGCGCTGGTCGCCTCGTCCAGGACGAGGATCGGCGCATTCTTGAGGAAGACCCGCGCAATGGCGATCCTCTGGCGCTGTCCGCCTGACAGTTTGACGCCACGCTCGCCGACATGGGCGTCAAGGCCGCTCCGTCCCTCCTGATCGCTGAGCTCATCAATGAAGATGTCAGCCCGAGCATTGCGCGCAGCCTTGGCTATCTGCTCTGCGGTCGAATCCGGCCGGCCATAGGCGATGTTGTCGCCGACCGAACGGTGCATGAGTGCGGTGTCCTGAGTCACGACGCCAATCTGCGCGCGCAGGGATTCCTGGGTGATCTGCGATATGTCCTGATCGTCGATCAGGATTCGCCCACCCTCGAGATCGTGCAGCCGCAGCAACAGATTGACGAGCGTGGTCTTGCCCGCGCCGGAGCGCCCGACAATCCCGACTTTCTGGCCAGGCGGGATCTCGAGATCAAGTTTGTCGATAACACCGCCTTCCTTGCCATAGTGAAAGGTGATGCCGTCGAACCGAACTCTGCCATCCGCGACTCGTAGCACCGCGGCGTCGGGGGTGTCGGTTACCGAATAGGCCTTCGACAGCATTTCCTTGCCGTCGAACACCGTGCCGATGTTCTCAAACAGGCCAGCAGTTTCCCACATGATCCATTGCGACAGGCCCGT
>JBCDCP010000050.1:0-20200 GCA_039181495.1 Pseudomonadota bacterium
ATCGTCACACGCGGGTGGTTCCAAAGCGGGCTGGTCTCGGGCAGCGGCTCGGTTTCAAAAACGTCCAAGGTTGCACCTTTCAAGACGCCTTTATTTAAAGCTTCAATTATATCTGGCTCGACCTGTAACTTGCCACGCCCTGCATTGATCACGGCCGGGAACGCGTCCGGAAGTGGGCCATCCTGGGCAAGCAATCGAAATAGCTTTATGCCTAAAATACCATCGGTCTCCGGTGTATGTGGTAGCAGACAAACGAGGATGTCGACGCCAGAAAGAAAAGCCGGCAAAGTATCATGACCACAATAGGTCTCCACCCCTTCGATCTCCTTAGCGCCGCGGCTCCAACCCGAAACCCGAAAACCTATTTTTTTCAGAGTTATGGCCGCGTCGGTGCCGAGCTCTCCCAGCCCCATGATTCCAACCCGCACCTGATCAGCCGAGGGCTGCTCGACCTCGCGCCACGCCTTACGCGTCTGCATGTCGTTCAGCATGCGGTGCTGGCGATGATGCATCAGAACATGTTGCACGACATATTCGGTCATGCGCATGGTCAGATTTCCGCTGACGACACGCACAAGCGGCGCATTGGGCAGGTCTGGATCAGACAGAAGGTGGTCAACACCAGCGCCTAGAGAAAATAATATTTTAAGATTAGCATATTGGCTCAGAACGCCCTGAGGCGGCTTCCACGCACAGATATATTTTATGCCTTGAATATCGTGCGGCTCGTCCAGTGTGACGATGTCGTAGCCGGGCACATGCCGGCTCAAACGTTCGATCCAGGGGCGGGTATCCCATCCGGTCAGTGCCAGCAGGATCGTCACTGAGAGACGACCCCGGTCTCGACCGCCTCAATGTCAAATGCCGCCTTGATCAGGGCGCGGGTGTATTCGGTCCTTGGCTCTTCGAATATCTGTTCGGCGGTGCCCTTCTCGACCACTTTGCCAAGGCGCATGACGATGACATCATTGGCGAGTGCCCGCACCACCTTGAGATCGTGGCTGATGAACAGATAGGCGAGATCGTGCCGCTCCTGCAGGCCACGCAAGAGATCGACAATCTGTGCCTGGACGCTCATGTCGAGCGCCGATGTTGGCTCGTCCAGCATGACGAATTTGGGTTCCAGAACCATGGCACGTGCAATCGCGATGCGCTGGCGCTGGCCGCCAGAGAATTCATGCGGATAGCGATCCATCACTGCGGGATCGATTCCGACCTCATCGAGGGCGTTGGCAACCCGTTCGCGGCGTTCCGAGAGGCTCAGAGCGCGATGGTGAATGGCGAGACCCTCGGCCACGATCTCAGCGACTGACATGCGGGGGCTGAGTGACCCGTAGGGATCCTGGAAGACAATCTGAATATCTTCCCTGAGCGGCCGCATCTGAGAAAACGACCGCGTGCCGATGTCCTGGCCCTCAAATGAAATCGCCCCGTTGCTTGAAATCATGCGGGTGAGCGCCAGGCCAAGCGTCGTCTTGCCAGAGCCGGACTCACCGACCACACCCAGTGTCTGCCCCGCGCGCACCAGCACATCGATACCGTCGACGGCTTTGATGTGGTCGACCGTCTTTCTGAGTAGCCCGCGCCGGATTGGAAACCAGACCTTGATGTCGTCACCCAGCATGGCAACCGGTGCGCTGTCATCGGGTTCGGGCGGTGCGCCCTTAGGTTCGGCCTCAATGAGATGTTTGGTGTAGGCGTGTTTCGGTTTTTCGAAGACAGTGCGGGCCTGACCGGTTTCAACGATTTCCCCGGACTTCATGACGCAGACGCGGTCGGCGAAATGGCGGACGATGCCAAGGTCATGGGTGATCAGCAGGATGGCCATGCCATGCTGGGTCTGCAGGTCCCTTAGCAGCTTGAGGATCTGCGCCTGCACCGTGACATCAAGTGCCGTGGTGGGTTCGTCTGCAATCAGCAGATCCGGTTCATTGGCGAGTGCCATGGCAATCATCACGCGCTGGCGCTGACCGCCGGAGAGCTGGTGCGGATAGCTCGAAAGGCGCGTCTCGGGATCGCGAATGCCGACCTGGCCGAGCAGCTCAATGATGCGGTTGCGGGCCGCTTCGCCTCTCAGACCCTTGTGTAACTCCAGGATCTCACCGATCTGCCGTTCTACTGAATGCAGCGGGTTGAGAGACGTCATCGGCTCCTGAAACACCATGGTGATGTCATTGCCGCGCACCGACCGCATTTCCTGGTCGTTGAGCCCCATCAGGTTGTTGCCCTTGAACCAGATCTCACCTGAGGGATGAGAGGCTGCCGGGTAGGGCAGAAGCTGGAGTACCGAGAGCGCGGACACCGACTTTCCGGAGCCTGACTCACCAACCAAAGCCAATGTTTCGCCTGGCGCCACCGAAAAGGAAATCTGCTGTACGGCCTTGGTTTCGCGACCGCCCTGGTGGAACGACACGGAAAGGTCTCGGACATCCAGCAATGCAGGCTTTTTTGCCGGCTTTGTTTTCGGTGTGCGCACCATCAGAGGGTCGTCCCCGTGAAGAGCAGAGTGTCATCATCAAGATGAGATGAGCGCAGATTTTTCGGCTGGATGAAGGACGTTGGCTGCGAGGGCCGGGTCTCAGGCACCGTTTCCATCCGGCTGTTCTTGATGATGAGCGTGTGTCCCGAAGCCTTGAAGCACCAGCCGGCCGCGTCAGCCTCCGCCTTGCGATAGCGCACCAGACGTTCGTTCATGGGCAACACTGTTTCCGCACCCTGATCGTCATACAGCACCAAGGCCCATCGCTCGGCCGCGTTGGGATCCCCGGCCCAAGCTGATGTTGGGGCGGCGGGTAGGTCGTTGTCATTGGCAAATGGCCGGACCAACTCCGCAAGGCTGCTCACCTGCTGCCCCGCGAAACAGGCGAAGGCCCAATCCCCGCCCATCAGGTCTGCCAGCGTAAAGCTGCGGCGGAAGAGTTCCTTGGTGGAGATGATCTCAAAGCTTGCCTGCTCTTCCGGAGTGGGCGCGCCCTCAGACGTGCCGAGCAGGAGCACGTATCCGGTGATGCCGAGAAACAGGATGGCGACGAGACCGAACAGGCCGACAAAGATGCGTTTGAGGTACTTCATTGGCCAGTCGTCACTCAAACGTCTTGCGCGGATCCAGCGCATCGCGCACCGCCTCGCCGACAAAGATGAGCAGGCTTAGCATGATTGCGATTACGAAGAAGCCGGTGAGACCGAGCCAGGGCGCCTGAAGATTGTTCTTGCCCTGGGAGAGAAGCTCACCGAGTGACGGTGATCCCGGCGGCAGGCCAAACCCGAGAAAGTCGAGCGAGGTCAGTGTCGTGATCGAGCCGTTCAGAATGAACGGCATGAAGGTCAGTGTTGCCACCATGGCGTTAGGCAGCATGTGGCGCCACATGATCGTCCGGTTGCCGACGCCCAGCGCGCGGGCCGCCTGGATGTACTCAAAGTTCCGCGCCCGCAGGAATTCCGCACGCACGACGCCCACAAGCGCGACCCATGAGAACAGGAGCAATATCCCGAGCAGGATCCAGAATGTCGGCTCGATAACCGCGGCAATGATGATCAGCAGGTAGAGGGACGGGATTGACGTCCAGATTTCGAGGAAACGCTGGAAGATCAGGTCTGTCCAGCCACCAAAATACCCCTGCACCGCGCCGGCGGCGATCCCGATAACCGAAGACAGAATGGTCAGAACAAGACCGAACAGCACTGAAATGCGGAAACCGTAGATCAGCCGTGCCATCACGTCGCGCGCCTGGTCGTCAGTGCCCAGAAGATGGAAGTTACCGAAGGTGCAATTGCGGTCCTCAACGCCTAGCTCATAGCGCTGGCAGCGCTCCTCGCGGTCCTGCAGCCAGAATGGCGGCGCCGGAGCAGGGACTGAAATCTCGTTGTTCACAGTGCGATAGGAATAGCGGATCAGCGGCCAGATCATTGTGCCGCCATTGTCTTCGATGAGTTCCTGAACAAAGGGATCGCGATAGTCGGCCTCGGTCTCGAAATCACCGCCAAATGCGGTCTCGGGATAGAACTGGAAGACCGGCATATAGATGCCGCCATCGTGGAGAACGACGATCGGTTTGTCGTTGGAGACGAATTCGGCAAACAGCGACAGGATAAACAGAAAGCCGAATATCCAGAGCGACCAGTAGCCGCGGCCGTTTTTCTTGAAGTTCTGCCAGCGGCGGCGGTTGAGCGGTGAGAGCTCGAAGCGGCGACGCTCCGGGGCGGCGACAGCCAAGTCCATGTCTTGGGCGCGCGTGGGCGCCTTATCCGGTGTCGCATCCATTGATCAGACGTCCCGGCTTTCGAAGTCGATCCGCGGATCGACCCAGGTATAGGTCAGATCCGAGATCAGGTTCACGATCAGACCCATCAGCGAGAAGATATACAGCGTCGCGAACACGACCGGATAGTCTCGGTTGACGATGGACTCAAAAGACAGAAGACCCAGCCCGTCGAGTGAGAAGATCGTCTCGATCAGGAGCGCGCCGGTGAAGAAAGCCGAGACGAACGCGCCCGGGAAGCCCGCAATGATGATCAGCATCGCATTGCGGAACACGTGGCCGTAGAGAACCTTCCGCTCTGTCAGGCCCTTCATTCTCGCCGTCATGACATATTGCTTGCGGATCTCGTCAAGGAACGAGTTCTTGGTCAGAAGCGTTGTCGTGGCGAATGCGCCAAGTGCCATCGATATGATCGGCAGCGTCAGATGCCAGAAATAATCCGCAATCCGCTCAGGCCAGCTCAGTTCCGACCAGTTGTCAGAGACCAGCCCGCGCAACGGGAACCAGTCGAGGAAACTGCCGCCTGCAAACAGTACGATGAGCAGCACTGCGAACAGGAACCCTGGGATGGCATAGCCGATGATGACGATGGCGCTGGTCCAGATATCGAACTTGCTGCCATCGCGGACCGCCTTGGCGATCCCCAGAGGGATCGAGATCCCGTAGGAAATGAACAGCATCCAGAGACCGAGTGAGATCGAGACCGGCAGTTTCTCGATGATCAGGTCGATGACCGTGATGTCGCGGAAGTAGCTCTCGCCGAAATTGAAGGTGGCATAATTGGTCAGCATGAGCAGGAAGCGCTCATGGGCCGGTTTGTCAAAGCCGAACTGGCGCTCGAGTTCCTCGATGAATTCGGGATCGAGGCCCTGCGCCCCGCGATATTTGCTGTCGACCGCCTCGACCCCCGCAGCATCTTGTGATTGCGTGCCGAAATCACCCCCTTCCGACCCACCGATCCGCGCCGTTGCCGAAACGTCATTGCCCTGCAACTGCGCGATCACGCGCTCGACCGGCCCGCCCGGTGCAAACTGAACGATGATGAAGGACACCGTCATTATCCCCAGCAGGGTGGGAATCATGAGCAGGAGGCGGCGGATGATATAGGCGGTCATCGTGTTTTCGTAGACGCTGCCGGCTTCTGCCGGTCCTTGGATCTGGACGGACTGCGCGGCCCGGTCAGCTCTCTATGCCGATTCGCGCAGCCTTTCCGGAGTCGTACCACCAGGTTTCGTTGGCGCCGAGTGTATAGTCCGGTTTTGTCTCCGGTCGGGCATAAATGTCCCAATAGGCGATGTTGTGATTGGGGTGATACCAGTGCGGCACCCAATAGCGTCCGGCGCGCAAGACGCGATCAATTGCGCGGGCAGCAACAGCTTGCGCCTCGCGCGTCTCGGCAGCCATGATCTTCTCGATGAGGGCGTCGATCACCGGGTTCTTGATGCCGGCAAGATTGCGCGATCCTTCGATATCCGCATCCGCTGATGACCAATAGCGCGCCACCTCTTCGCCCAGTGTCAGATTGAGGACATAGCGCTGGGTCGCGATGTCGAAATCGAAGCTGTTCATGCGCGACTGGTATTGCGAAGAATCGACAATCCGGAAGTTGGCCTGGATACCAAGCCGGTCGAGATTGCGAATGTAGGGCTGGACGATCCGATCGAAGGTCTGCTGGAACCCGAGAAACTCGATCTCAAAGGGCTGCCCTTCGGAGGTGTAGCGAATGCCGTCGCGAATCTCGTAGCCCGCATCCGTCAGCAGACGACTTGCCTGCCGCAACAGTTTGCGGTCCTGTCCCGAACCGTCCGACTCAGGCGGAGAAAACGGTTCGGCGAAGACTTCTTCCGGGAGTTGATCGCGGAACGGCTCAAGCAGAGCCAGTTCCTCCGATGATGGCGGACCCTCCGCCTTCATGTCGGAATTTTCGAAGAAACTGCCGGTGCGTTTGTAGAGCCCGAAGAACAGGTTCTGATTGGCCCATTCAAAATCATAGGCAAAGATCAGGGCTTCGCGGACGCGCGGATCGGCAAATTTGGCGCGACGGGTGTTAACGAACCACCCCTGGGCGCCGGACGGCCGTGCGTCGGGCAGCGTTTCGCGCATGACCTTGCCATCGCGGATCGCAGGGAAATTGTATTCCGTGGCCCAGACGCGCGAGGTGAACTCCTCGCGGAACAGGTAATCGCCCGACTTGAAGGCTTCGAAGGCGGCCGTCCTGTCGCGAAAGAAATCGTAGCGAACCACATTGAAATTGTGGTGCCCGCGGCGGACTGGCAGATCCTTTGCCCAATAGTCCTCGACCCGGTCATATTCGATGAACCGACCGTTGCTGTGTCGACCGACCTTGTAAGGTCCGCTGCCGAGCGGCACATGCATGCTGGATTCGTCGAACTCGCGACCGGCGTAATCCGCCTCGGCGACAATCGGTAACCCGGCCACAAACTGCGGCAGAGACCGGGTAGCGTTTTCGGTGAAGCGCACATGCACCGTCACATCGTCGATAGCCTCGACGCTGTCCAATTCGCGCAAACCCTGGCGGATCAGCGCGTGGCCCTTTTCCTTCAGATTGTTCAGAGTGAAAACAACATCTGACGCACGCAGCGGCGTGCCATCATGAAAGCGTGCTTCGGGACGTAGAGCGAAAGTGAAGACGCGTCCATCATCGGACACCGAAACGCTTTGCGCGATCAGGCCATACATGGCGTCCGGCTCATCAAAAGCGCGGACCATCAGCGAGTCATAGATGATCTCGAGCCCAACCGCGGCGTCGCCCCGCTGCACAAGCGTGTTGAGCGAATTGAAGGTGACCGGGTTCTGGTTGAATGCCCAGGACGACGGCACTCGAGAGAACCGTCCGCCCTTGGGCGCGTTGGGATTCACATAGGCGAAGTGGTCGAAGTCCGGTCCATAAGCAAATGTCCCGAAGATGGACAGACCATGCTGCGTTGTGCCGGCGGCAAAGGCATCCGGTCCCAGTGGCAGGACTGCGGCAGCGGAAACAGCTGCAGCCATGGTTGCTCCGCCACGCAGCACATCACGGCGCGAGGGTGCTTGGCCTGCTCGCTGCACCATCCCTCTCAATTGGCCACCTCGACGGTTGCCGACTTATCAGCGTCCCACCACCATGCACTCAGACCAATGCCATAACGTGGCGGCTCTTGCGGATGGCCAAAACGGTTCCAGTAGGCCACCCGGACATCGGGTGAATAGAACTGCGGCACTACGAAATGGTTCCACAGCAGAACCCGATCGAGAGCGCGGGTCGCAGCGACAAGTGTCTCACGGTTCTCGGCGAAGATGATCCGCTGCACCAGAGCATCAATGGCTTCATCCTTGATGCCGATGGTGTTGTCGCTGCCGGCCCTGTCAGCGGCAGCCGAGCCCCAATAGTTGAGCTGTTCATTGCCCGGAGACAGCGACTGGCCGAATGAATCGGTGATCACCTCGAAATCGAAATCGCGAATCCGGTTCTGGTACTGCGCGGTATCGACAATGCGGATGGTGCCCTTGACGCCGAGCTTTTCCAGTTCCTGCAGATAGGGGCCCACAATGCGTTCGGCATCAGGTGAAACGAGCAGAAATTCGAGTGTCATCTGCTCACCGGACGCGTTCTTCAGGACGCCGTCCTGAATTGTCCAGCCGGCCTCTTCGAGAAGGGCGCGGGCGGCGCGCAGATTGGTGCGCTGCTGGCGCTGATTGCCACCCACCGGCGCTTTGTACTCGGTGGTGAAAACCTCAGGCGGCACTTTGCCCCGCAACGGCTCCAGAATCGCCAGTTCCGCTTCTCCCGGCAGTCCGGTGGCTTGGAGCTCGGAATTCTGGAAGAAGCTCTCAGTCCGCTTGTACTGGTTGAAAAAGACGTTCTCGTTCATCCACTCGAAGTTGAACGCATAGTTGAACGCCTGGCGCACCCGCGGATCGGAGAACTTGTCAATCCGGGTGTTGAACACGAAGGCCTGCATGCCGTTGACGCGTTCGGGCGCCATGGTCTCGCGCACCACATCACCACGGGACGCGGCATCAAAATCATAGCCTGTTGCCCAGCGCTTCGCGGAATTCTCGAACCGGATGTCGTACTGATCGCCCTTAAAGGCCTCGAACAACACGGAGACATCGCGGAAGTACTCAACCACAGACCGATCGAAATTGTCCTTTCCGACCCTCACCGGCAAGTCGCGGCCCCAATAGTCCTCGACACGCTCATAGGTGATCGAACGCCCGGGCTTGACCTCGCCAATGCGATAGGGGCCGGACCCAAGAGGCGGCTCCAGCGTCGTGCCCGAAATATCGCGCTGCTCCCCATCGGCATTGGTGCCGGTCCAAAAGTGCTTGGGCAGCACAGGTAGCTGGCCGACAATCAAAGGCAATTCGCGGTTGCCGGTCTGGTCGAAATAGAAGGTGATTTCCCGCTCGGCGGATTCCTCGGCCCGTTCCACATGCTGGTAGTACTTGTTCCAGAACGGGGAGTTCTCTTTAAGCGCCTCCAGTGACCAGATGACATCTTCAGGCGTGACGGGCTGGCCATCATGCCAGCGTGCTTCTGCGCGGAGCCGATAGGTCACCGAAGAGTAGTCGTCAGGGTGTTTCACAGCTTCGGCCAGCAGACCGTAGGAGCTGCTCGGTTCATCCTCGCTGCCTTCAAGCAGCGTATCATAGATCAGATTGAGCCGCCCGGCCGGACGGCCTTTGATGTTGAACTGATTGAGCGTGTCAAAACCCCCAATCGTCGCCATACGCATCGTCCCAGCCTTGGGGGCGTCGGGATTGACGTAGTCAAAGTGGGGGAAGTCAGCCTCGTATTTCAGCGATCCGAAGAGCGAGAGGCCATGGCGCCATTCAGCTGCGGCAGCCGATGATATCGTCGAAAGACCGATTGCAGCGCCGACTGCGATAAATGCGGCGGAAAAGGCAATCGAGCGGAGTGTCGTAGGGGATGGAGCCAAATTACGCAGTGTCGGTCGCGGCATTGCTGGTCCCTGTGTGTTCAGAGCGTCCATTTTGCGAAGATAAGACTTTCCCCGCATGAGGGAACCGGCAATCCCTGACCTCACGTCTTTCTGACAGCAAATTAATGGGCCGGCGCATACCTCTGCGCCTGACTCCACGGGCGGTTCGCAGTACCTATTCGGTTGTCGCCGGTGCTTCCTCAGCTTCGGGGGCCTCGTCGACCGCGGGAGCCTCCTCAACCGCAGGCGTCTCGTCGGCAGCAGGCGCCTCGCCGGGTACTTCGGGTTCAGCGGCTGCCAATTCAGGAAGCGGCGCCGGGCTGTCCGACAGTGAGCGCAGATAGACGATCAGGTCAGCGCGCTCTTCGGGCGAACGAATGCCTGCAAAACCCATCGAAGTTCCCGGCAGATAATCGCGCGGGTTTGCGAGAAAGCCGTCCAGTTCGTCGTAACCCCAAACCTCACCGTTGGCGGCTACTTCCATCATGGCGTCGGAATAACCGAATCCGTCGATGGCACCCTTTGCCCGATTGAGAACTTCCCACATCACCGGACCGACACGGTTGTCGCCGCCCTGCTCAAAGACGTGACAGGATGAGCACTTGCGGGCTGCCCGCTCTCCATCCTCGACCGCAGCTTCAGCCAGAAGCATGGCCAAGGGGACGGTTTCTTCTTCGGGTTCTTCCACCGCCTCGGTCGCCCCGGTTTCTTCCACGGCGATCTCAAATCCAGGCCGTTCAGGCAGCGTTGGAGCAAACAAAGCCCCGGCCAGCATATTGATGCCCATCACAAGCAACAGTGTGCTGAGCAATGCGCCAGCGATCTTGTTGATTTCCCAGCTATTCATTTCCGCTACCGTTTTTGCAATCAGTCAGTGGCCATGATGACCGCTTGACCCAGCTTGTTTTTTGTCTTGGAAGTGAACGATCACACGCTTGGCGTCAAGTCACCGTAGGACTAAACCGGCAGCATTGCGGCGCTGGGACGCATCAGGCGTAGCGCATCCAACTGACGCCAATTCGAGCGAGAAACGACCGAACAGATGACCCAAGCCCTCGTCATCATCCCCGCACGCATGGCCGCGAGCCGCCTGCCGGGAAAACCACTGGCGGATATTGCCGGAAAGCCGATGGTGGTGCGCGTGGCCGAGCGTGCCGAAGCGGCCAGTGTCGGACCGGTGGCCGTGGCAACAGACAGCTCGGAGATTGTTGCGGCGGTCGAGGCCGAGGGCATGCGTGCCGTCCTGACCAGCACTGACCATCCCTCCGGTTCAGACCGTGTGTTCGAAGCGGCAGAACAAATCGATCCCGACAAAGCTTGCGACTTGATCATCAATGTTCAGGGAGACTTTCCGACAATTGCGCCCGCCATCATCGCCCAAACGGCTGCGTTGCTAGATGATGCGGATGTCGACCTGGGAACCGCGGCTGCGGCGATTCATGATGCGCGCGAAAGGCATGATCGCAATGTGGTGAAGGCGGTTCTGGCGGGCGCGGACAACCAAAGCACAAGACGCGCATTGTACTTCACTCGCTCGACGGCGCCTTCGGGTCCAGGCCCGCTATATCACCATGTTGGCATTTATGCCTGGCGACGTGATGCGCTCAGGCGCTTCATTAGCTTGCCCCAATCGACCCTCGAGAAGCGCGAAAAGCTTGAACAGCTGAGGGCGATCGAGGCCGGCATGACGGTCGCTGTGGCGGTCGTTGACTCGGTTCCCCTCGGTGTCGATACTCCCGCGCTGCTCGAGAGGGTCCGGACCCGCTTTACCGGCTGACCCGGCTGTCTCCGAGACTTCAGATGAAAGACATGGATATGAATTCGAGCCCGCGCCGTATCGCGTTTCAGGGAGAGCCGGGCGCAAACTCCCATATCGCCTGTCGGGACGTTTATCCCGACTATGAAGCTGTTGCCTGCCCAACTTTTGAGGACGCGTTTCAGTCTGTGAAGGACGGCAATGCATCACTCGGCATGATCCCGATCGAGAATTCGGTGGCCGGGCGGGTTGCGGACATCCACCATCTCTTGCCGCTGTCGGGTCTTGAGATCGTTGGCGAATATTTCCTCCCGGTGAGCCACAGCCTGGTCGCACCAAAAGGTGCGACGCTCGATACGCTCGAAAGTGTCACCAGCCATCCGCAGGCGCTCGGTCAGTGCCGCGAGTCGTTGCGCAAGCTTGGTCTGACGCCGATCGTTGGTGCCGATACTGCTGGTTCGGCACGGATTGTGGCCGAAGCCAACGACCCCAAGCATGGTGCCCTCTCGTCTGCGCTGGCAGCCGAAATATACGGGCTCGATGTTCTGCGAAACAATCTCGAAGACGAGATGCACAACACAACGCGGTTTGTTGTCATGTCGCCGGAAAAGGCCTGGGCCGCGCGCGGACTTGGTCCGATCATCACCACCTTCGTGTTCCGTGTGCGGAACGTACCTGCTGCGCTTTACAAGGCCATGGGCGGGTTCGCGACCAACAGCGTCAACATGACCAAGCTTGAATCCTATCAGCTCGATGGCGAGTTCTTCGCCACCCAGTTCTATGCCGACATTGAAGGCCATCCGGATGACCCCAACGTGAAATTCGCGTTTGAGGAGCTCGAGTTCTTCTCGCGGGAATTCAAGATACTGGGTGTCTATCGCGCAGCACCGTTCCGCGAACAGGTGATGGCGCAGAACGCCGCGCGGGAGGCGGCTGCCGTCTGATCTGGATGTTCAAGCCCGCCTAGTTCTGATCGATGAACGAGGTGATCAGGCGGTTGGCAATGGCCAGCGGCGGCGGACAGAACAGATCTTCGGGGTGATTTCGCGCGAGCATCATCTGAACATCCTGACGCGAGAACCAACGCGCGTCTTCGATTTCGTTCTCGTCGATCCGGATGTCATCATTCAGTGCCTCGGCGAGGCAGCCGATCATTAGGCTCGATGGAAACGGCCAGGGCTGGCAGGAATGATAGTGTACCGCCCCGACGGTGATACCCGCTTCTTCGAGGATCTCGCGGCGCACTGCATCTTCAAGCGTTTCGCCGGGCTCCATGAAGCCGGCGAGGGTTGAATACATGCCCGGCAGGAATTGCTTCTGCCGTCCCAGCAGGATGTGATCACTCCGTGTCGCGGCCATAATGACAACCGGGTCAACGCGCGGGAAATGGCTCGCACCGCAAGACGGACAATCCCGCCGCCATCCACCGTGGGATGGCTGCGAAGCGGCCCCGCACTTGGCGCAGAATCCATGGCGATGATGCCAGTCAAGGACCGACCTGGCAGTGGCAATCAGCGAAGCTGCGCCCTGATCAAGATTGCCGTCTGCCAGACCTGCTGCAGCCACTGACCTGAGATCGATGGCCTTGACCGGCACGCCGTCAGCGTCCGGCAATGTATCCTCCACCTTGCCGTCACTGCCCGGCCTGTATGGCGTTTCGTCATGATCAGGCGCAGGGACGGAAACACCAAACAGCCCGACCGCGTTTTCCGCTCCAAGAAAAACCCAAGGGTGCTGGCTCCCGGTGATATCCGCGCCCTGGGTCTCGGCTTCTGCCCACGTGAACAACGGATCGAGTTTGGCGCCATTACTGACAACCTTGAGCAGTGCCCGATCGCCGGTTGCGGACACAAGCACGAAACGCTCAGTATCGAATGACTTGTTGTCTGGGGTGACGATCCCACGCAGATCATCGCGCCGGTCAAAAACCGAAGGTGCAAATCCGTTGCGGCTGCTGGGTTCGTCCAGTGGTATGGCTGGTGGAAGCGAAACTGAAATTTGGTGTGACATGGACAAGTGCGGTCGAATGAGCCGCAGGCTCTGGAGGTCGGAACCCAGCCACTACACGATTCCGGCCACCCCTGGCGATTCATAAACCGCGACACGCACGTAACCGCATAGTGCAAAACGGGCGGCGCCTCTTGCCATCGCTTGCGCAGAGTCAGATATTGATTTGTGGGAGGTTGGCGGCGGACGAGCCGCTCGCCAACCGGGTCAGGTCCGGAAGGAAGCAGCCCTAACGAGTTCTGGTTCGGGTTGTCCGTTCAGCCTCCCACTTCTTCTTCACAAGCCGGTTTGGCATGCCCGATGGCCGAGGCCGAAAGCCCTGACATATCTGTTGCCGATGCGCCCTCTGATGACCGGGCCATCAGCGAAACACAAACCGCTGATGGCGGTTTGTTTGCCGGAGATCCCGCACTTTCGCAGGATGCCGGGCAATCAGGTTATCGGGTTCTGGCGCGAAAGTACCGACCGCAATCCTTCGCCGACCTGATCGGCCAAGAGCCGATGGTGCAGACCCTGCGCAACGCCTTTGCCGCAGGACGGATCGCACAGGCCTACATGCTGACCGGGGTCCGCGGCGTCGGGAAGACCACGACCGCGCGAATCCTGGCGCGGGCGCTCAACTATGAGGCCGAAGACGGCTCCACCGACGGCCCGACACTCGAGATGCCGGCGCCGGGCCGTCACTGTACGGCCATTCTGGCATCGCGGCATATCGATGTTATCGAGATAGATGCGGCCTCCAACACCTCGGTCGACAACATTCGCGAGATCATCGATGCGGTGCCCTACCGGCCGGCGCAGGCCCGGTTCAAGGTCTACATCATCGATGAAGTGCACATGCTGTCCAAGGGCGCTTTCAACGCGTTGCTGAAGACGCTGGAAGAGCCGCCTGCCCATGTGAAGTTCATCTTTGCCACCACCGAGATCCGAAAGGTGCCGGTCACCGTCCTATCGCGCTGCCAGCGATTTGATCTTAGACGCATCGAGCCCTCTGCAATGGCGGCGCATCTAACCAAGGTGGTCGACGCGGAAGGCGTCTCGGCCACCCCCGATGCATTGACGATGATCGTCCGCGCCGGCGAAGGTTCGGTCCGCGACTGTCTCTCGATCCTTGATCAGGCGATTGCTCATGGCAGCGGCACTGTCGATGCCGATATTGTCCGCGACATGCTCGGGCTGGCAGACCGGGCGGTGATCATCGATCTGTTCAGAACGCTGATGGCAGGCGACATCAAAGCGACGTTCGAGACCTTTGACCGGCTCTACGGCGATGGCGCAGAGCCTGTTTCGGTGTTGCGCGATCTTGCCGAGTTCACCCATTTGATTACGCGCATCCGGTTCGTACCGGACGCGCGCAATGATGCGGATCTGCCCGAAGAACTGCGCAAAGCGGCGGAAGAACTCGGCCAAAGCCTGCCCATGGCGGCGATTAACCGCGGCTGGCAGCTGCTTACCAAAGGGCTGTCCGAGGTCAGTCATTCCGACATGCCGAAAGCGGCGGCGGATATGGTTCTGGTCCGCGTTGCCCACGCAGCAACACTGCCCGACCCCGACAAGGCGCGCGCCATTCTCGAAGGCCTGCCTGAAGCAAGCACAGGCAACTCATCTACGAACCGGAGCACTGGCAACGGCGATGGGACCCGGGCAAGCGTGATACCTGCGGCATCGAACCCCGGCGGTGATAAAGGTGGCCGCGAGACGGCTGTTCAGTCCGGAGCGCCGCGCCTGCAGGCACGGGCGTCCGGCAGTGCTGCGCTGTCGCTGGCCTCGGCACAGATCGAGCCGGCACCCAGCGAGACGGTGACGCCGAAGCCGGTCATTTCGTTGGCCCGGTTCGAGGACGTGATCGCGCTGGCCGACGAGTACCGTGATATCCTTTTCAAGACCCGGCTCGAGCGGCATGTGCGCCTGGTACGTTTCGAGCCGCCGCGCATCGAGTTCAACCTTGAACCGGACGCCCCCGGCGACCTTGTCCAGGAGATCAGCACGCGGCTTGAGGACTGGACCGGTCAGCGATGGATTGCTGTCCTGTCGCGCGAGGAGGGTGAGCCGCCGATTGCTGAGCAGCGCGCATCTGTCGCTCGCGACCGGCATGCGGCGATCCTCCGCGATCCCTTGGTGGCCGCCATCATGGAGACGTTTCCCGGCGCGCAGTTGATCGAAGACGAACTTGAGTTGAACGCCACTTCAGAGAATCGGATCGACGCCGGAAGGACGGGCAGCAACCCGGAAGACGCGACGGCATCGGATGGCGACGACAGCCAGCTGGTCTATGACGACAGCCCGGACGACGAAGACGACGATTATTGAGTATTCGGGAAAATTCTTCGATCAACCCCATATGAGATGGGCCGATCTGCCCCCTGACCCGCAACCAGAATTCAGGCCCGAAGGAGAACAACGGCCATGTTCAACATGATGGATATGATGAAGCAGGCGCAGCAGCTTCAGAGCAAGATGCAGGAGATGCATACCGAGCTGGAGCAGCTGGAGATCGAAGGTGAAGCGGGTGCAGGTATGGTCCGGATCGTTCTCAATGGACGTGGCGATGTGCGGCGGGTCGCGATCGATCCCTCTTTGCTCAAACCCGAAGATGCCGAGATCATCGAGGACCTGATTGTTGCCGCCTTCGGCGATGCCAAGCGTAAGTCGCAAGAGGTGATGCAGGAGAAGATGAAGCAGGTGACTGGCGGATTACCCCTGCCGCCGGGCCTCGGCTTCTGATCGGTAAGATCCCACTCGCAATGCCTGCCCCTGTTGCCGGAGCCGAGGTCGAACGACTTATCCAGCTGCTATCGCGCCTGCCTGGCCTTGGCGCGCGTTCGGCGCGGCGCGCAGCGCTGCATCTGATCCAGAAGCGCGAGCAATTGCTGCGGCCGCTGGCCGATGCGATGGCGGTGGCCGCCGATACCATTCTGACCTGCCAGCGCTGCGGCAACATCGACACGTCCGACCCATGCGGCATTTGCAGCGACGAGCGGCGCGCGACGGGGCTCTTATGCATCGTCGAAACGGTCGCAGATCTATGGGCGCTGGAGCGGGCTCAGGCGGTTCAGGGGCGCTATCATGTGCTTGGTGGGACGTTGTCGCCGCTGGATGGCGTCGGCCCGGACGATCTCAATCTGGCGGGTCTGCCCCACAGAATCGAGGAAGAGGAGATCAAGGAGGTCATCCTGGCGGTGAATGCGACCGTCGAGGGCCAGACGACCGCGCACTACGTGACCGACATGCTTGAGGGCGCGGGGGTGTCGGTGTCTCGGCTGGCCCATGGCGTGCCAGTGGGCGGGGAACTCGATTATCTCGACGATGGTACTCTAACCGCGGCCATCCGCGCGCGGCGACCGTTCTGATCCTGCCCGTTGCACCAAATCTCATTGCAAGTATGACGCACCGCCCCTGCAAAGGCGGTAAAGATGCGCTAAAACCTCATCCTTGACAGGATGGCAGGGCCATGTGGATCAAGATTTGTGGACTGACAGATGAGACCGGCGTGAAAGCCGCGCTGGACGCACGTGCCGATGCGATCGGCTTTGTGTTCTTTCCGCCGAGCCCGCGTCATATCGAGTTTGATCGTGCAGCCATGCTGGCAGAACCCGCGCGCGGCAAGGCCGAAAGCGTCGCTCTGACGGTGGACGCGGATGACACCCTACTGGATCGCCTCGTTGCAACGGTCAAACCGGACATCCTGCAGCTTCACGGCACCGAGCCGCCCGCACGGGTGTCAGAGGTCAAGGCCCGCTATAGCCTCCCAGTGATGAAGGCACTGCCGGTGGCTGACGCGACCGATCTGGCCGCGATCGAGCTATATCGGACGGCCGCCGACCGCATCCTGTTCGACGCCAAGCCGCCCAAGGATGCGACCCGTCCGGGAGGCAATGGTGAAGCCTTTGACTGGTCGCTGCTTGGTGAAGTCGACGAGACTCTCGACTACGTCCTGTCGGGTGGTCTCAATCTGGAGAATATCGGCGAAGCGCTGAAGTCCGCCGATGCAGCTAACCGTCCGCCGTGGGGTGTTGATGTGTCCTCAGGAGTCGAGCGTGCGCCAGGCATCAAGGACCCGAAGCGCGTTGCCGGATTTGTCGAGGCGGTGCGCAAAGCCGCCACCGATGGGACCGACAAATTGATGGCAGCACAGCCCGCGTGACAATCAATCGCTCGCTGTGTCAGAACAGCGGCAATCGAACAGGTACCAAGATGGCGCTGAGCGCCGTGTGTGGAGTAGCAGAACCGTGAACCAGCCATTCAACCCCAATTCACTGCGAAATGGCCCGAACGATGACGGCCGCTTTGGCATGTTCGGCGGGCGTTTTGTTGCCGAAACCCTGATGCCGCTGATCCTCGATCTCGAGGCCGCTTACACCGATGCGCAGAATGATCCGGCCTTTGCCGAGGAACTGGGCTCGCTGTCGACCCACTATGCCGGGCGGCCCAGTCCGCTCTATTTCGCCGAACGGCTGACCGAGGAACTGGGTGGCGCGAAAATCTACTTCAAACGTGATGAGCTGAATCACACTGGCAGTCACAAGATCAACAACTGCCTTGGACAGATCCTGCTGGCGCGCCGGATGGGCAAGACGCGCATCATCGCGGAGACCGGTGCCGGCCAGCATGGTGTGGCAGCGGCAACCGTCTGTGCCCGGTTCGGACTGCCCTGTATCGTCTACATGGGTGCGACGGACGTCGAGCGTCAGAAGCCCAACGTGTTCCGGATGAAGCTTCTGGGTGCCGAAATCGTGCCGGTGACCGCTGGTGCCGGTACGCTGAAAGACGCGATGAACGAGGCCCTGCGTGACTGGGTGACCAATGTCGAAAGTACCTATTATCTTATCGGTACGGCAGCGGGTCCGCATCCCTATCCGGCAATGGTGCGCGACTTCCAATCCGTGATCGGGCAGGAACTGCGTGAGCAAATGATGGAGGCCGAAGGCCGGTTGCCCGACGCCCTTGTGGCCTGCGTTGGCGGTGGATCAAACGCAATCGGCCTGTTCCACCCCTTCCTCGATGACAAGGACATCCAGATCTATGGCGTCGAAGCGGGCGGCCAGGGTCTTGAAGGCGACCAGCATTGTGCTTCGCTGACTGGCGGACGGCCCGGCGTGTTGCATGGCAACCGGACATATCTTCTGCAGGACGACGATGGCCAAGTTCTTGAAGGTCATTCGATCTCGGCCGGTCTCGACTATCCAGGCATCGGACCCGAGCACTCCTGGCTGAAGGACACCGGCCGGGTGAACTACGTCCCCGTGACCGATGAAGAGGCGCTGGAGGCGTTTCAGCTCTGCACGCGGCTCGAAGGCATCATTCCCGCGCTTGAGCCCGCACACGCGCTGGCTCACGTCACAAAGCTTGCTCCGACCATGGGCAAGGACGAGATTCTGGTCATGAATCTGTGTGGGCGCGGTGACAAGGACATCTTCACAGTTGCCGGTGCCTTGGAGATGGACATCTGAACGGCCGAGCCAGCCCGATGGCTTCGATCAATCCGACACGCGAGCAGTTCCGCGCCATCGGCGATTTGCCGGGTAAGGGCCCGATCCTGATGGTCAATCTCCTGCGGTTCCGTGACAAAGCGGTTTACGCGGCGGGCGACCCGGAGTTTGGCGAAACCCCTGTCTCGGGAGAAGACGCCTATCGACGCTATGCCCATGACACCGAACGCCTGGTACTGAGCCTTGGCGGATCGCAGAACTGGATCGGTCTGCCGATGCTCACCGTGATCGGACCCGAAGATGAGCAGTGGCACCATGCCTTTGTGGCCCGCTATCCAAGTGCACAGAGCTTCATGGACATGGTGCGCAACCCGGACTATCAGAAGGCGGTGCGCCACCGCACAGCCGCGGTTTCGGACAGCCGCCTGATCTGCTGCCGCGAAGCGGACGCAGGCGAGACCTTTCTGGCGGGCGGCACATAGATCTCGCTTTCAACACTTTTGGAATTACGCCGCGTATGAGTTCAGATCGTATCGACCATCGTTTTGCCAGTCTTGCCGATCAGGGCCGGGCCTGCCTCGTGACATTCATAACCGCGGGCGACCCTAACCTCGAAACGAGCTTCGACATCCTTTCCGGTCTGCCGGAGGCTGGCGCCGACATCATTGAGCTCGGCATGCCGTTTTCCGACCCCATGGCCGATGGCGTTGCCATTCAGGCTGCTGGCCGGCGGGCGCTTCAGAGTGGCCAGACCATGCTCAAGACGCTGGCCATGGTGCGGCGATTCCGAGAGCAGGATAGCGAAACGCCGATTGTGCTCATGGGTTATTACAACCCGATCTACACCTATGGCACCGAGGCCTTCATTACAGATGCGCTCGACGCCGGTGTGGACGGGCTGATCGTGGTCGACCTGCCGCCTGAGGAGGATGACGAGCTCTGCATTCCGGCACTCAAGGCAGGGCTCAGCTTCATCCGGCTGGCGACACCCACGACAGACGGCAAGCGTCTGCCGCGCGTGCTTCAGAACACGTCCGGTTTTGTGTACTACGTTTCGATGACCGGCATCACCGGTGCGGCCCTGACCGACACTGACCGTGTTGCGAGCGCGGTGACTCGGATCAAGCAGGAAACGCCACTGCCGGTCTGCGTCGGCTTCGGCGTCAAGACCCCCGAACAGGCAGCCGCGATTGCGCGCTCGGCAGACGGCGTGGTGGTTGGCTCCGCGCTTGTCGAGGCGGTGCGATTGACGCTTGATAACGATGGCAATGCCACGCCCGGCACTGTCTCGGCTGTGCACACACTGGTACGGGCTCTGGCGGACGGTGTGCGCAAGGCTCGTGCGGCTGCGGCCGAATGATGCCATATTGATCGGATCAAAGTGCGTTGCACCAACGCAGCAAACCGCGCTTGGCCGATCTCATGGAGACTGACCGTTGAACTGGATCACAAACACACTGAGACCGAAGATCGGTCAGTTTCTCGGTCCGAAACGCGAAGTTCCCGACAATCTGTGGGTGAAATGCCCAGAGACCGGCGAGATGGTGTTCCACCGCGATCTCGAGGCGAATCTTTTCGTCGTCCCCGGCTCCGGCCATCATATGCGCATGCCAGTGCACGCCCGGTTTGCAACGCTGTTTGACGGTGGCAGCTACGAGACAGTCGCGGTACCACCAGTCCCGACCGATCCGCTGAAGTTCCGCGATGAACGCCGCTACACCGAGCGACTGAAGGACTCGCGGAGCAAGACCAGCCGGGATGATGCCGTGACCGTTGCCTATGGCGCGCTTGATGGCCTGCAAG
>JBCDCP010000051.1:0-19966 GCA_039181495.1 Pseudomonadota bacterium
CCACGCCCATTATCAAGGAGACGTTGTGGCTGTATCCGCGGGGGCCTTTCCTGCCGCGTGTCGCCACACGCGATTCGATGATCGGCGGCCATAAGCTCAAGCGCGGCGGTATGGCGATGATCTCCCCCTGGTTGCTGCACCGGCACCACGATCTTTGGCAGTCGCCCGACCGTTTCGACCTGTCCCGTTTCACGCCCGAACGAGAGCGTGCGATGCCGCGCGGCGCCTATATCCCGTTTGGCATTGGCCCGCGTGTTTGCGTCGGCGCGGCTTTCGCAACCATCGAGGCCAGCCTGATCCTGAGCGCGATCATCCAGCGCTTCGATGTTTCGGTTCAGTCTCCCAATCGTGTGAAACCTGTTGCCAAGCTGACCATCCAGTCCGAGCATGACATTCAGGTCAGGTTCAGCCCGCGGGCATGATGCTTCCTTCCGGCTCGTTCAGATCAGCATTTGATCTGGCCGCTACGTAGTCGCCCGCTACCGCATGGACAGGTCGGCAATAGTCTCTGCCATGACGCATCAGGGGCGAACGGACAAGGAAGGCAGGCAGATGACGATTGAGACAATACTCAAGCCACGGGTTCTACGCGACTGGTGGATCCTCTCACTCGTAATCGCCGCGGGTCTCTTTTTGTTGTCGACCGACCAGGCTGCGGCACAGGGCTGCAACGCTTATGCGCGGAACGCGGTCGCCAGCAATACGGAGAATCTGAATCTCAATTGTGGTTTTGCGGGCCCTCGCTGGAACAGCGATTACCAAAGGCACCGCAACTGGTGCCGGACAGTCGGTGACGATGCTCGGAGGCGAGAAATCAACCTGCGCGCCCGGAGGCTTGAGCAGTGTCGCTTGGCCAGAGCTCCGCAGCAACCAAGGGCTGGGGGCGGAAGATGTGCCCGTTACGCTGAGGAAGCAGTCGACCAGCAGGCCGAAAACCTTCGACTGAATTGTGGCTTGCAAGGGCCACGGTGGCAGAGCAACTTCGCGCGCCATCGCAATTGGTGCCGCAATGTCAGCAGAGCGGCTACCGACGACGAGACAGAGATTCGCAGCCAGCAAATCGAGCAATGCCGGATTGCGCAACAGCCTGTACCGCGAGGCGGGCGTTGTGGTCGTTATGCGGATAACGCTGTCGAGCAATACCGTGAGAGCGTCGCGCTGGGATGTGGCTTCAACAATCATCGATGGAACGACAATCGGCGGGCTCACCGCAACTGGTGCCGCAATGTCAATCGCGCTCAAACGCGGTCGGAGACGCAGCGCCGCAACGATATGTTGGGCCAGTGTCGTTTTGCCACCGCAAGGACGCGGAACTGTGCCCTGTACGCCGATAGGGCGATCAATCATGTGCAGCAGAACAGGGATCTGGGGTGCGGGTTCCGGGGACCGCGGTGGAACCGCAACCGTCAGGCGCACCAAAACTGGTGTGAGAGCGCGCCTCGTGGCGTCCCGAGTTCAGAGCGACGCGTCCGGGAGGCGATGCTTGATGAGTGTCGCTTTGCACGCCAGAACCTTCGCGCTTGCAGTTCCGGAGAACGGCTTGTCAATGGACGCTGCGTACCGTTCGGGTTCAGTTTTCCGTTGCCAGGCGGCGGTGTTCTGACCATTCGGTAGGCGAGGCGAACATCTTCGCGTGATGGAAAATCCGTTGCTGCCTTCCTATTTAACCACTCAAGGGTCGCCAGAAAACGGCATTGCGATAGGATGGGGGAGCGTTGTGGCAGGACACAGTCTGATCATCAGATTCGGTTCGATGACCTTCGTGGCAATAGTTGCCTTTACGGTGCTTCTCATCCTGCCTTCGACGCCAGTCTTCGCCGCGAAGTGCAGCGCTTCGGCGAATCCCGGAGTTAACTGGAGCGATTGCCGCAAGCGTAATATCATCCTGACCAGATCGGATTTGTCGGGTGCCACGCTGCAGGGAACGGACTTTAGCGCCACTGATCTTTCCAGGTCCCAGATGGGCGGCAGCGATCTGACGAAGGCAACGATTGTCCGGGCGTCATTTGCAGGTACCTACGCCGATAACGCGGTGTTCGAGCGTAGTGTCGGCTCACGCACCAACTTCCAGGAAGCGTCGCTGAAAAGTGCAACCTTCTACAAGGCTGAAATGCCGCGCGCCAATTTCACCGGGGCAGCGCTGAATGATGTCAACTTCGATCACAGTGATCTGGGCCGTGCGGATTTCACCGATGCCGATATCACCGGCACACGATTCGAATTCTCCATTCTGGCGCGCGCCGATCTGCGCGGCAGCCGCTTTGAGGGACCGATCGATTTCACCGGTGCTTACTTCTTTCTGACCCGGATCGAGGGCGTTGATCTGAGTGCTGCCGAGGGACTCGCTCAATGGCAGATCGACATGGCCTGTGGCGATGATGATACCAAACTACCCGACGGCGTCAGCCGCCCTGGGAGTTGGCCCTGTTCCATGGATTGGTGAGCAAGCCGGAGCATCGTTTTTCTGAGCCCCAGCGTCTTTGCACATCTGGACTAGTCCATTCTCGTCGGGTCGTCGTTCGGCGGGGAGGCCGGTTCGTCGCCGCCCATGCCGCGTAACTTCTGCAGTACGGTATCGGGGTCGAGTTCGTCGTCTGACAGACCCGGTACAGGCGCGGTCGTCTCTTCCGCGGGCAGGAGCCGCTGTGCGTTGGGGTCCTCGGTCACCGCGGGGCGGTTCTTCATTGCCCGCTGCACCTCATGGTCCAGTTCAAGCTGGCTGCACAATCCCAGAGCGACGGGGTCGATCGGCTGCAGATTGGCGGCGTTCCAGTGCGTTCTGTCTCGGATCGCCTGGATGGTCGTCTTGGTGGTGCCGACCAGACGGATCACCTGGGCGTCTTTAAGCTCCGGATGATTGCGCACCAGCCATAGGATAGCATTGGGTCGGTCCTGCCGGCGCGAAACCGGCGTATAGCGCGGGCCTTTCTTGCGCTTGGCTGGCAACGGAACTTTCGGTGCGTTGATCTTCAACTTGACCTTGGGATCGGCCTCGGCGGCGGCAATGTCGTCGCGGGACAGCTGGCCGGTCTGGATCGGGTCGAGGCCCTTGATGCCGCGGTCAGCCTCGTCATCGGCAATCGCCTGCACTTCGAGTTCGTGCAGATGGCAGAAATCGGCGATCTGTTTGAACGTCAGGGCAGTGTTCTCGACCAGCCACACAGCGGTCGCTTTCGGCATCAGCAGTTCGGCCATGGCAAATTCTCCTCTGGCGCGCAAAGCCATATCAGGGCCTTGCCGCGGGCGGTGCGGATGGTCTCGCAGCGCGCAATTCCGATGTTCGGGAATGAGGACGATATAGACTGCTTCGCGGCTCGCCGCAACGGCAGTGCACATCACCCACACCCTCTGGCGTCTTCAGTCAGGTGTGTCATTGACTGATGAAATCCCTGGCACCTGTCGCACCCTGGCCGCCAGCTCAGAAAGGAAAGCCGATAGTCGTCTGGGTTGCCGTCTTACGGGCAGATAGGCGGCATTCACCTCAAGTCTCGCCGCGCGCCAATCTGGCAACAGATCAACCATTTTGCCATCCCGCAGTTCATTGGCAACAAACCATCTTGGCAAGACCGCAGCTCCGATGCCGCGTATGGCAGCGCGCTTGAGCGCCATGATGTTGTTGGTCGCAAGGCGGACCGGCGGCTGAATTTCTTTGTTCTGGCCATCATTCGAAGTGAGCCTGATCTTGCCACCTTCAAATGGTGTCAGCGCCACGATCGGAAGATCGGCTGCAGCATCAGGGTCGGGACGCTGGAGCATCGCGGCGATCTGCGGCGTGCCGACCAAGAGCCGCTCAACATGACCCAACTTTCTGACAATGAGCGTCTCGTCGGGCACCGCGCCGACCTTGATCCAACAATCGCAGCCAACCTCGGCAAAGCGGATGATCTCATCTTGAAGCCCAAGATTTACAACAACTTCATGATGGGTGGTCTGGAAGTCGACGACGATGTCCGCGATGTGCAATTGCCCAAGCGCCACCGGGGCAATCACCTTCAGCGGGCCCCTTATGACGTCGGTATTCTCACTGTGCTGTTCCTGCAGTCCCTGCCAGCCTGCGATCAGCTCCCGCGCGCCCTTAAGCGCGTCCAACCCTGCGTCGGTGAGCGCCAGTGAATGCGTTGTCCGTCGGATCAGTTGTGTTCCCAGTCTCTCTTCCAGCAGGCTCAGCTGGCGGCTTGCCGAACCCTGCGCAATGCCGAGATCACGCGCAGCTGCGCTGATCGTTCCCCGCTCTGCGATGCGGACGAACGTCTCGAGCAGTGTCAGCCGGTCGAGAGACTTGCTCATACGCAATACAGATAACAATTATCTTTATTATCTGTCTACAGAATGATCTGAGTTGCCGTCATCTTTGTTGCCAAGGCGAACACAAACCATGGAGACACAGATGACACCCACGACTTTCAAGATTGGCAACTCTCTCGTCACCAACAGACTTGCCTATGGCGCGATGCGTCTGACCGGCCAGCCGGGCAATTTTGGTCCGTACCCCGCCTGGGATGATGGGATTGGCCTGCTGCGCCATGCGGCCGACCTCGGCGTGACGTTCTTTGACAGCGCGTGGGCTTATGGCCCCGAGCATGCCGATCGCATAGTCGGTGAAGCGCTCGAGGGCCGAGACGTGGTCATCGCGACCAAGGGCGGCGTCGACAAGCCTGAGCCAGGCCGCATCACCATCGACGGCAGTCGCGATACGCTTCTTGGCCAGATTGACCGGGCGCTGATCAATCTGCGGCGGGACCACATCAATTTGTTCCAACTTCATCGTGTCGATCCGGAAACACCGATTGAGGAGTCGGTTGCGGCCTTGGCAGAAGCGCAGGCTGATGGCCGGATCGGGCATATCGGGCTGTCCAACATATCTCGTGCGGAACTCGACCGAGCACTTGCCGTGACTCCGATTGCGAGCGTTCAGAACCGCTTCAACATGGCGGAAGAAGATGCGGATGGTCTGGTCGACTACACCGCTTCAAAGGGCATCGCTTTCATACCTTATGGCCCGCTCGGAGCGCATCCAATGCAGCCAGGTGCAAAATTGGCGCCGCGACAGGCGTTGGCGTGGTTGCTGAGGCGTTCGCCCAATATCGTCGTCATCCCAGGTACGACGTCCGTGGCACATCTGGAAGAGAACTGGCGGGCTTGGGAGGACGTCAGACGGCTCGACGAGGAGGCGGTGTGATGGGCCCCGCGCGCCATCGCATGGCATTGCTGACATGGATGGTCGTGTACCCATTGATTACAGGGCTTCTCGCCCTTCTAGAGCCGATCATTATTGGTTTGGTCTTGCCACTCAGAACCCTGGTTCTGACCGCCATCCTGGTCCCCACGATGGTCTACCTCGCGATGCCATTTGCGACGGCTCGACTGTCGCGTTGGATCGCCTGGGGACCAGCTCCGATCCGCGGACCTAGACCGTCAGGACGATCTTGCCGATATGTGCGCTCGATTCCATCAGAGCATGGGCGGAAGCCGCATCCTCGAGCGGGAATGTCTTGTGGACCAGTGGCTTGAACTTGCCGTCTTCAATCAACGGCCAGACCGTGTTCTCCAGCTCCGACGCGATGCCGGCCTTCACTGCGTCGGTCCGGGGACGCAAGGTGGAGCCGGTATGAGACAGCCTCTTGATCATCAGGCGGGTGAAGTCGATCTCCGCCTTGGAGCCCTTCAGGAAAGCGATTTGCACGATCCTGCCATCTTCGGCGGCAATGCGATGGTTCTTGGCGATGTAATCGCCGCCGACCATGTCGAGAATGACGTCAACGCCGCGTCGGTTGGTCTCTGACTGAACGACGTCGACAAAATCCTCGTCGCGGTAGTTGATGGCACGGTCTGCGCCCAGGGCGAGACAGGAGGTGCATTTCTCCGCACTGCCTGCAGTGACATAGACCTTGCTGCCGAGGGCTTTGGCGAGCTGGATTGCCGTTGTGCCAATGCCGCTCGACCCGCCATGAACCAGAAGTGTCTCGCCGGGCTGCAATGCGCCGCGTTCAAAGACGTTGTGCCAAACCGTGAAACAGGTCTCGGGCAGGGCACCTGCCTGAACCATGTCGAATCCCGCTGGGACTGGCAGTGCGTGGTCGGCATGGGTGGTAACATATTCGGCGTAGCCACCACCGGCGGTGAGGGCACAAACGGAGTCGCCGATCTTCCAGCGTGTGACATCCTTCCCCTTGGCCGCAATGGTTCCGGCCACCTCCAGACCGGGCAGATCGCTTGCGCCAGGTGGTGGCGGGTAAGCCCCCGCCCGCTGCAATGCGTCCGGGCGGTTGACGCCGGCAACGGCCACATGGATCAGGATCTCATGATCTGCCGGAGCCGGCGTTGGCCGGGTACACGGCTTCAGAACATCCGGCGCGCCGGGTGAGGTGATCTCCACCGCGCGCATGGTCTCAGGTGGTTCATCCGATGCGGACATGGCGGTTCCTCGGGCTGTAGATTTAAGCAGCCATCAGGGGCTGCGGCTTGAAGGCTGCATTTTGTTCATGCACTGATGCACGTCTGGTGCCCCAAGGTCTAGCGTTGCACGGGGCGGCGATGAACCTGTTGCGGGGGAAGGGCGGATGATTGGCGAAGAAGACGGACCGCGCAAAAAGACAACCCATGAGATCGGCGAGGATCTCTCCATGGTGTCGGTCGAGGAGTTGCGCGAGCGGATTGCCGTTTTGCGTGCTGAAGTAGAGCGACTCGAGGCCGAGATTGCGGCCAAGGACGCTTCACGCAGCGCTGCCGACCAGGTCTTCAAACTGTGAGAATGACGTCAGCGTGGATGACGCTGAGTTCTCTCCGCGTTAACCCTTATTTAACGGATAGGGGGTAAACAAAGAGTCATCCAGTTTTCTGGATTTCGAGTGGCCCTTGTCCACTCTGTTTGACGCCTCCCTGTTAACTCTTTGAGCCGCCTTTTGGCGGCTCCTTTTCTTTTGGCCTTACAAACTGGCCTCAGCGGTGCAATATACCGCTGTTCCGGGAGCGCACGGCTTAACGCCGCTGGCTTGTATCTTGAACCCCGTTTCATCCGGAACCCTCGTGAGCGTGCCATTTCGAGACGCTTCCGGGGTTGAGTAGCGTTTGAGAAAGGTGAACGGGATGAGTGAGAAATCGTCCGAAAGCGGCAAACAACAGCCCCAGGCGGAGACGATCTCATTAGCAGAGCGAACCCTGGCATCAGAGGCTTTTCTTGGCCTGTTCAGCGAAGGGATGTCGTTGTTGGAAGAGACAGCGGACTATCTCGATGGACCAGGGCGCGATGCATCGAAAGCCCTCACGCGCGCTGGTGCCATGGTTTATGCCAGCGAGAGCATGAGGCTGACCACAAGGCTGATGCAACTGGCATCCTGGCTGCTGCTCCACCGAGCGGTGAAGGAAGGCGAGATTTCCCGCGAGCAGGCGGTTCGAGAGAAAAAGAAGGTCAAGCTGGAGGACATGGCGCAGGCCGCGCCCCAGCCAGCCCTGGATGAACTGCCAGAGGCGCTGCGAACCCTGATCAACCGTTCACGCCAGCTGCAGGGGCGCATTCGCACACTTGATACACAGATTTACAGCCCGGTTTCAGAACCCAAAGCCGTCGCCCAGGGCAATCCGCTTAGTGCACAACTCGACCGGCTCGAGTCAGCCTTCGGCGCGCGGCGTGATGCCAACGGCTGACGATTAAGTTCAGCTAAGGCAGAAACGACAAAGGCGCGGAGCGATCCGCGCCTTTCTTCTTTGGGTCCAAAGATCGACCCGAACCATAGCCTGGGTTCTTGGTACTGGAGCGATCAGCTGCCCAGGAAGTCGTATTTCTTCTTGAACCGGCTCAGGCGGCCGCCACGGTCGATAAGGTGCTGGTTGCCGCCCGTCCAGGCGGGATGCGTGCGGGGATCGATATCGAGCTGAAGTGTCTGGCCTTCCTCCCCGTAGGTCGAACGCGTCTCGTATTCCGTCCCGTCGGTCATAACCACTTTGATCATGTGGTAGTCCGGATGCAGGTCTTTCTTCATCTCATCTGCCTCGTCTGGCGTGGCTCTGGCGCGACCGGGTCGTAGCGGGTCCGAGGCTGATATCACCGCCTCAACCGGCCCGGCACATGCGCAAGCGATCGGAAAGCGAGCCTGCTAGCGCATTCTGCTTCCAAAGGCAATCGCTGGAACCGATACGACCAGCGTTTTCAGCCTGCTCAAATCCGTTTTTCTACTACGGCATTTTGTCAACTTTGAAACATTCGAAAAACGAGATAATACTCAAAATAGTGAAAGAGCATGGGCCATAGATGCTGGCCCTGCCATTCTCCGCGTGTGGGTTTGGGAGTGTCATGGCGGGAAGGTACGGGTTGGCACAGGGCCGCACCGCGGCGGCGCTGCATAAGACAGAGACGGACGACCACGAGACATCGGATCGCAGCGCGCTCAGGCCATTGCGGGTTATTGCGCCCTATATCGGTCGGTATCGTGTGCATCTGCTGCTTGCGGCGATCGCGCTGCTTACAGCGACCTCCGCCACGCTGGTTCTTCCAATCGCTGTTCGCCGGATGATCGACTACGGCTTCGGCGATGGCGACCCGACTCTGATTGACGGTTACTTCTATTCGCTTCTGGGTGTCGTGCTAGTGCTCGCTGTGGCCAGTGCATCACGCTACTACTTTGTCACCTGGCTTGGCGAACGCGTCGTATCGGACCTCCGCCGCGATGTGTTTTCCCATCTGACACTGCTTTCCCCCGGGTTTTTCGATACGGCCCGGAGCGGAGAGGTGCTGTCACGGCTGACGGCCGATACAACCCAAATCAAGGCGGTTGTCGGAGCGTCGATGTCGATCGCCCTGCGCAACATGCTGCTTGGCATTGGCGCAGTGGCGATGATGATCGTGACCAGCCCCCGGCTTTCCACCTTTGTCCTGGTCGCGATACCGCTGATTGTCTTGCCGCTCATTGCCTTTGGGCGGGTCGTTCGGCGCCGTTCGCGCCACGCACAGGATACGCTTGCCGACGCCACCGCATTCGCCGGAGAACAGATCGGTTCGGTGCGAACCCTGCAGGCTTTCACCGCCGAACCCGTGGTCCGCAACAGGTTTGCCGAGGCTGTCGACACGGCCTTTAACGCAGCGCGGGCCAGCACGGCATCACGCTCCATCCTCACCGCAGTTGCCCTGTTTTTGGTGTTCAGTTCGGTTGTTATCGTTCTCTGGGTCGGCGCGCGGGATGTCTTCGCCGGCACAATGTCTGCCGGTACGCTAAGCCAGTTCCTGCTCTATTCGGTGTTTGCGGCCGGTGCGCTTGGCGAGGTCAGTCAGGTCTGGGCCGAGGTTCAGCAGGCCTCTGGCGCAGCAGAGCGTCTGGTCGAAATCCTCGACGAGAAACCGGCGGTTGTTGCCCCCGTCAGTCCAACGCGGTTCCCCGAGAAACCGAACGGTGCGGTGTCTCTGCGCAATGTGGTCTTCAGCTATCCGGCACGTCCGCACGAGATGGTTCTCCATGGCCTCGATCTTGAGATCCAGCCAGGCGAGAAGGTGGCAATTGTCGGCCCCTCTGGTAGCGGCAAGAGCACCATCTTCCAGCTGTTACAGCGTTTCTACGACCCTGACGCCGGAGAGATCCTTATTGATGGTGTCAATGTTCGTGACGCAGACCCGATTGAGGTGCGCGGACAGATGGCTCTGGTGCCGCAAGACACGGTGATCTTTGCTGACACGGTCTCCGAGAACATTCGATATGGCTTGCCTGGTGCGGATCAGCGCGCCATCGATCATGCTGCGACGTTGGCGCGCGCCGATGGCTTCATCAGCCAGATGACGAACGGATATGAGACCGTGATCGGCGAGCGCGGGGTTACCCTCTCGGGTGGACAGCGCCAGCGGATTGCCATTGCCAGGGCCATCCTCCGCGATTCCCCGATACTGTTGCTGGATGAGGCCACGTCCGCGCTGGATTCAGAGAGCGAGCAACTCGTCACACAAGCTCTGACTGAATTGATGAAGGGGCGGACCACGCTGGTCATTGCACACAGGCTTGCGACAATTCTGCACTGCGACCGGATCGTTGTGATCGATGACGGGCAAGTGGTTGAGACGGGGACGCATGACGAGTTGATCGCCGCTGGTGGCATGTATGCGCGCCTTGCACGATTGCAGTTCGGCGCAGGCTTGCCGGAGGTGGCCGCGATGGACGCACACGGCATCAGCGACGCTGCCGAATAGCGGCCGGCTTGGCTTAGCGTTCGGTCAGCTTCAACTCGATGCGGCGGTTCTGCGCCAGGGCTGCATCCGACTCCCCCGCGACCAGCGGCTGGTTCTCACCAAAACCGGCTGCCACAAGCCGCACCGGCGGTACACCGCGTTCGATCAGATACTGCACGACCGAGATGGCGCGCGCGGAGGAAAGCTCCCAGTTTGAGTCAAATTCGGCGGTGCTGATTGGCCGGATGTCGGTATGGCCATCGACACGCAGGACCCAGGCGATTTCTTCGGGGATATCGCGTTCGAGTTCCAGGATCGCATCGGCCAGCTTGCCAAGTTCGTCCTCGCCGGCTGCGTTGATCTCCGCCGAACCCGATGGAAAGAGCACTTCGGACTGGAACACAAAACGGTCGCCGACGACGCGAATGTCTGAGCGCTGGCTAAGGATCTCGCGCAATCGGCCGAAGAAGTCGGAGCGGAAGCGTGCCAGTTCCTGGACCCGCTGGGCGAGAGCAGCGTTCAGGCGTCGGCCGAGGTCGGCAATGCGCGCCTGGCTCTCACGATCCCGCGATTCAGACGCTTCAAGTGCTGCTTCGATTGCTGCGAGCTGTCGTCGCAATGCTGAAATCTGACGGGTGAGGAGTTCGACCCGCGCCAGCGCCGACTGGCTGGCGCGACGTTCATCCTCCAGCGCGGACTCCAATTGCTGGAGTGCACTTTCTCCCTCGCCCTCGGCATCCTCACGGGCGCTTAGCGCGCCTAGCAGGCGGGAGCGCTCGTCCTCGGTCGAGGTCAGAGTATCCTGCAGACTCAGCAACTCTTCCTGAACCGAGCGGCTGTTAGCCCGCTCCAGAGCAAGCAGCTCGGTCAGTTCGGCTATCTGGCTGTTGAGGCGGCTCAGCAGCGTATCGCGGCCGCTAATCTCCTGGGTCAGGAAGAACTGGGCGAGCATGAACACCGAGAGCAGGAAGATGATGACCAGCAGCAAAGTCGACAGCGCATCGACGAAGGATGGCCAGTAGTCCAGCCGGCGGGTCTGGCGGTTTCGTGCTGCGAGCCCTGCCATTCTAGTTCACCTCACGCCGGTGCCGCAGAGTGTCGTGATCCATAAGCATTGCTACTTCTCACTATTCTCCAGTGCCTTTAGGAGCCGTGTCATGACCTCCTGCACTTGCTGCTGCTGGGAGTCCTGACGCTGGATCATGCTGGCCATAGTCTGGCGGTCGGCCTGAATGTGCTTGACCATGCCCTGGATGCTCTCGGCGAGATCGGCCATCGCCTTGGTCGACGCAACGGGAGAAGCTGATCCAAGACTGGCCGCGCTGGCCGCTTTGGTCAGGCTGTCGAGCTTGGCGCTCATTTCGCTGCTGACCCCGACGCCCATGTCGGCTGCGCTGACATCGGTCACGGTCGACAGCCAGTCTTCCACATCGGTGTAGAACCGGTTCTGCGCCTGACCTGCCTGAAGATCAAGAAAGCCGAGAATGAGCGAACCGGAAAGGCCGAAGAGTGAAGAGGAGAACGCAGTGCCCATGCCTTCGAGCGGTGCGGCGAGACCGGACTTCAGATCCTCGAAGATGACACCCATATCTGGCGAGCCGACGTCGAGCTGCTGGATCGTGGAGGCCACGGCTGCCACGGTCTGCAACAGCCCCCAGAAGGTGCCGAGCAGGCCAAGGAACACCAACAGCCCTGTCATGTAACGGGCGATCTCACGCGATTCATCGAGCCGCATGGCCAGTGAATCAAGCAGTGAGCGCATCACCTCCGGCGTAATAGCCGTCATCCCCGCCCTGTCGCGCAACATGGCTGCCATTGGCGCCAGAAGCGTGGGAGGCTTATCGTAGGCCAGTCCCGGATCGGCCATACGGAATGTGTTGACCCAGCCGACTTCGCGAAACAGCCGCATCACCTGAATGAACGTCATCAGGACGCCGATCAGGAGCACGCCGATGATCAGCCCGTTGAGGCCCGGATTGGCCAGGAAGGCATTCATGATCTGTGGTGCGAGGATCATGACGAGGAAGCCGGCGAGCACCAGAAAGACGATCATGCGCAGCAGGTAGACCCGAGGCCCACTCATTCGGCCGGTATCGATTTCCACCGTGGCCGCAGGCTTGCCGCGCGAGGCACGTTCCTCGACTTCGGTGAGGCCGTCCTTCTCGCCGAACATCCGTCCTACCAGCGAGCCACGCTTAGCCGGTTTTGACTCCGCCTTCGGTTTCCCGGACGCTTTTGAAGGTCTTGATGAGGCCATCATGAATCTCCGGGTTTGCGGCCACAACTTCGCCGCTGCGCATCGAGGTGTCGCGTCCGTGCGTGTCGCTGACAAAGCCGCCAGCCTCGCGCACAATGACAAGTCCCGCGGCGATATCCCAGGGGGAAAGCCCCCGTTCATAGAACCCGTCAAACCGGCCCGCCGCAACCCATGCCAAATCAATTGCGGCCGCACCGGTTCGGCGTACCCCGACACAGGCTTGCATCAATGCATGCAATTTGGGCAAGGCTTCGTCTATGCCGCCACGACCCTTGTGCGGAATGCCCATTGTGAGCACGCATTCGTCAAGCCGGCGGCGCCCCGAGACCCTTAAGCGGCGGTCGCGTTGGGTGCCGGTCAGAAAGGCGCCCTTGCCCTGTTCGGCCACAAACATCTCGCCGGACGCTGGATTGAAGATGACGCCGGCAACCATTTCGCCAGCGCGCTCAAGACCAAGCGAGATGGCAAACAGCGGAATGCCGTGGAGAAAGTTGGTGGTGCCGTCAAGCGGGTCGACGATCCAGCGATGGTCGGGGTCGGTGCCCTCATGGCTGCCCGATTCCTCCATCAGGAAGCTATAGCCGGGCCGTGCTTTCTCAAGGTCCCGACGCAGGGTCTGCTCGGCCTTAAGATCGGCCTGAGACACAAAATCGCCGGGCCCCTTTTGCGAGACTTGCAGATTCTCCACTTCGCCAAAATCGCGCGCAAGGCCGCGGCCGGCCTTGGTCACTGCCTGCGTCATGACATGCATCAGCGCGGAGCGGATCATCGCTGGTGTCCCCTGAGCAGCACTTCGCCGTCAGTCCGCGCGTTTGACGTAAGTGAGTTCGCCGGTGTCGACGACGATCCGCTCACCTGCTGACACAAAGGGCGGAACCATGACGCGAACGCCGTTCTTGAGTATTGCCGGCTTGTAGGACGAGGCGGCGGTCTGACCTTTGACCACCGGTTCGGCCTCGGTGATTTCGAGCGTGACGTGCTGCGGCAGGGTGATGCCTATCGGGCGACCTTCATGCAGCTCGAGCGTGACTGTCATGCCATCCTGCAGGAAGGCTGAACGTTCACCGACGAAGTCGGTTTCGATATTGATCTGCTCATAGGTGTCGAGATCCATGAAGACGAGGCTTTCGCCCTCGGCATAAAGGTACTGGAAGTCCTTTTGCTCAAGCCGCACCCGTTCAACAGTTGCGTCGGCGCGGAAGCGCTCATTGAGCTTGCGGCCATCGATCAGATTCTTGAGCTCAACCTGGTTGAAGGCGCCGCCTTTTCCGGGCTTTACAGCCTGGGTCTTGACTGCGACCCAGATCGAATCCTGATGCTGGATGACGTTGCCCGGGCGGATTTCATTGCCGTTGATCTTCATTGTCTCACGGTCTCGGTTGTCAGCGTTCTTGGAAGGAAGGTTCATACGCCGAAGAGCGTGACCTGTAATTTGCGCGATTGCCTAGCGCAAGTTTGGTGAGAGCGATAGTCCCGAAGGGTCCGGGATCGAGCCATCCAGACATGCAGAACCCCTGTCATGACGAACCCTGTTCAGAACTCTACCGATATCCGGGGTCCTTCCGGCATTCTATAGTCCGCGCGGAAAGCTTCGTCGGTGGGCGCGACAGATAGCGGCAGGATCGTATCGGCGGTGTACCAGCGCGCGAACTCACGGCGCGGTCAGTGTCTGTCCAACATCCCAATGTTGTCTGCGTTTCGATGCGGTTGCCTTCTCGGCTGCTGCTGTGACGGAGCCCAGTGTTGATGCCTGACAGACACATCTATCCTGTGCTTGGCCGTCCATGACCGAGGCGATCCAGGCCTATCTATTCTATGAGATGGCGGCGTTGCTTGTGTTGGCAGCTGCCGTTGGATTTGTCGGGCTGCTGCTGCGTCAACCTCTTATTGTCAGCTTCATTGCGGTGGGGATGCTGGCCGGCCCATCGGTTTTCGACATTGCCCGGTCGGATGAGCAAATCGAATTTCTTGCCGAGCTCGGCATTGCCATCCTGTTGTTTCTTGTCGGTCTCAAACTCGACTTCAATCTGGTGCGGACACTGGGTCCGGTGGCTCTGATGACCGGGCTCGGGCAGGTGATATTCACGACCGTGTTCGGGTTTCTCATCGCGCTCGGTCTTGGACTGGATGTGGTGACAAGCATCTATGTTGCAGTGGCGCTGACGTTCTCCTCGACGATCATCATCGTCAAGCTGCTGTCGGACAAGCGTGAGATCGATTCGCTGCATGGCCGAATTGCGCTGGGCTTTCTGATTGTTCAGGACATCGTTGTGGTCCTCGCCATGATCGTGTTGTCGGCGATCGGCATCGGGGCCGCTGGCGATGCGGCGTTTGCTGATGTGCTCGTGGTGCTGGGTTATGGCCTCGCCATGCTTGTCGCTGTGGCAGTTTTCATTCGCTACGTGGCCGATCCGCTGGTCGAGCGGTTGTCTCGCGCGCCGGAATTGCTGGTGTCCTTTGCCATTGGCTGGGCCGCACTGCTCGCCGCCATCGGTCATTATCTCGGATTCGGCAAGGAGCTGGGTGGCCTGCTGGCCGGTGTGTCGCTTGCCTCGACGCCCTATCGCGAGGCCATTGCGGCGCGTCTGGCTTCGCTGCGCGATTTCCTGCTGCTGTTCTTTTTTATCGCGCTCGGTGCAGCTCTCGACCTATCGATTCTTGGTGCCAGCGTAGGGCCGGCGATCGTATTGTCGCTGTTCGTCTTGATCGGCAATCCGCTGATCGTGCTCGCGATCATGGGGGGCATGGGGTATCGCAAGAGAACCGGATTCCTGGCCGGTCTGACGGTTGCGCAGATCAGTGAGTTCTCGCTCATCTTCATGGCCATGGGCGTTGCAATCGGACACGTGTCGGAGCAGGCGCTTGGCCTGGTGACTCTTGTGGGCCTGATCACGATTGCAGCTTCCACATACATGATCACCTATTCCCATGAGCTGTATGATCGGCTCGAGCCGCTGCTTGGTGTGTTCGAGCGACGAGAACCTGTCCGTGACTGGTTTGAAACCGAGAAGCGCCGTGAGCGTCACACGATCGTGCTGTTCGGGTTGGGCCGCTATGGGATCGGGATCGCCCGGGAACTTGTCGCGGCCGGGCAGAGCGTGCTCGGCGTCGATTTCAGCCCTGTTGCTGTGCGCAATGCAAGACGACAGGGCTTTGACGCAGTTTTCGGCGATGCAACCGACCCGGAGTTCCTTGCTGATCTGCCGCTGGACAACATTGAGTGGGTCATTTCCGCGGTGCCGGAGCATGACACTGGCCTGACCCATGACGATCCCAGACGGTCGCTGGTGCAGGCACTCAAGGATCTTGGCTTTCGCGGTCGTATCGGTGTCGCTGCGCACCACGAAGCCACCGCTGAATACCTGCGCGCTGCAGGGGCCGATCTGGTTTTGACGCCCTATGCCGACGCCGCCGCGCAAGCGGCGATGATGATTCAGTCAAGTTCCCCGAAATCGAACAGGGCGATCCCTGACCCGGAAGGCCAAAGGGAGTTCGCCACATGATGACCAAAGCTGGTTCAGAACTCGCGGATTTTCTGCCGCTGCGCCGCGTTCTGGCCGTCTGCCAGGGCAAGGATCAAGACGTTGAGTTGCTCAAATCAGCCGCCGATCTTGCCGGTCGCAATGGAGCCTCTCTCAGCGTGTTGTCGGTACTGGAACCACCGTCTGATGCCCATGAACTGGCTCGTGGCGTAGGGCTCGATATGGAAGCCATTCTGGCGCGATCGGCCAAGCAACGCCACGAGGCAGTCCGTGCGCTGGTGGGCTCGACACTGGAGAACACTGAGCCGAAGATCGATGTGGCGGTGGGCAAGGCGTTCATCGAGATCGTGCGCCATGTCATGGCCGAGCGGATCGATATGGTGGTGAAGGTGGCGGAGCCGCTGCATGGCTCGCAATGGTTTCTGTTTGCCAGTACTGATCAGCATCTGCTTCGAAAATGCCCATGCGCGGTCTGGCTCAGGCGACCGGATACGCCGGTCAAACTCGGGCGTGTGATCGTAGCTGTGGATGTCGATCTGGAGGATGCCACTGAGCCTCAAACGCTTGCAGCGCTCAATCGGTCGGTGATGGATGTCGCGTCACAGATAACGGCGGCGGAGGACGCGAGCGTCGATGTTCTTCACGCTTGGGACGCACCGGGCGAGGGGCTGGTGCGCACATGGTCGGGAGACAGCAATCCCAATACAGCCGCCGAAGCCTATGTGAGCGCAGTGCACAATGAGCGTGCCACGGCCCTGAAGTCACTGACTGCCGAAGCTGCTCAAAGAACCAAGGCGGCCGGATTTGTTGGACCTGAACCCTTGCCGGTGCTTGCCCGTGGTCCGGCACGAATTGTGATTCCCGATCAGTGCGAGGCACTGGAGCCCGATGTCTTGGTAATCGGGACAGTGGCGCGGACCGGCCTGCGGGGCGTGATCATCGGTAACACCGCCGAGGACGTGCTCAACAGCACCGAGTGTTCGGTCGTTGCCGTCAAGCCGCCAGGGTTTATTACGCCGCTTGAGATCGATTGACGCCGGTGGCAAATGCCGATTTGACCGCAAGTCACTCCGCTCTCAGCGAAATCGGCGCCTCTATGTTCCTGTGACTGCAGTTTAGAAACGCAGGCTCAGTACGACATCATCCACGGGCGTGCGCCGACAAACGCCTTGGAACCATCGGGCGCCTTCACCGCTCGTTGGTTTCGCCTGATGCCATCCATGCCGACAGGGCCGTGCGTTGACATCCTCTTCGGATTATCCGCAGACCGCTCATTGACCGCATGGGCTTTGCGCGCGCTGGACGACATCGTTGATATGAACGGTACCGCGTTCAGAACACGCGGCGAGCTCTTGCCGCATGTCGGGCAATCACATGGGTCGGCATAGGCCTTCATTGGCGCTGGCGCTTCAAAGACGCCGCAAGCTTGGCATTCGTATCCGTAAATTGGCATCTCTGTCCCCTGAATTGATGTGACTGCCTGGTTTGATGCATGCCCCGCGGCAGGAACTGGCGCGGGACATGACGTCGTCGTGATCGAACCTCTCAGTGAAGGATCGGCCTAGAGGTCTGGGGAGACCGGCACCTTGACCGATCCGTCGACATATTTCGTCGGTCCGTCCGGTCCGGGCATCATGTCGAACTCAAAGATGTCGGTCGGCAGCCACAGCGTTGCGCACGAGTTCGGAATGTCAACGACACCCGAAACATGGCCCTGCACTGGCGCAGTACCCAGGATGGCCAAGGCCTGCTCGCCCGAATAGCCGAACTTCTTCATGTATTCGATGGCGTTCAGGCAGGCCTGCCGGTAGGCGACGTTGAGGTCCATGTAGTGCTGGTTGCCATCCTCATCGACGCTGATGCCCTCAAATATGATGTAGTCGTCGTATTTCGGTGTTTGGGGCGAAGGCTTGAAGAGCGGGTTCTTCACGCCGTACTTCGACACACCGTCCTTGATCAGGTCGACCTTGCAGTGCATCCAGCTGGCCATCTCGATGCCGCCGCAGAAGGTGATTTCTCCGTCGCCTTGCGAGAAGTGGGTGTCGCCCATCGAGAGACCACCACCATCGACATAGACGGGGAACCAGATCTTGCACCCGCGACTCAGATCCTTGATGTCGCAGTTTCCGCCATGTTCACGAGGCGGCACGGTCCGCGCAGCCTCGGCTGCTGCTGCATCACGCGCTTCGCCTGTGATCCGCCCCATGTGAGCGGACTCCGTATTCGGCAAGGCGGCCAGTGGTGGGACACGATCCGGGTTGGTCTCAAACAGCTTGCGCTCACGCGCATTCCACATTTCAAGGTGCTTGCGATCGGGCAAGGTGCCGATCAGACCAGGGTGGATCAGGCCGGCATAGCGCACGCCAGGGACGTGGCGTGATGACGTGTACATGCCATCAAAATCCCAGATGGTCTTCTGGGCGTCGGGGAAGTGCTCAGTCATGAAGCCGCCGCCATTGGTCCTGGAGAAGACCCCATTGAAACCCCATAGGCTTCTTTGCAGCGGACCAACGTCAAGAAGCTCGACGACCAAAAGGTCGCCCGGCTCTGCCCCTTTCACGCCAATCGGGCCTGACAGGTAGTGAACCTGCGGCAGCTCCACATCGCGCACATCGGATGCATCATCATTGTTGGCGATTTGACTGCCCGTCCAATCGTAAGCTTCCAGGATGAAGTCGGCGCCAGGCTCGACCCATTCCACAATCGGAATGTCCGGGTGCCAACGATTGTGGATCATGTCGTTTTCGTGCGGACTTGCCTCCAAATCCACGCTTACCAAAACGTCTGCCATCATGCCTCTCCCTTGTTTGGTTGGCTGTGCTGTGTGTGGTCTGTCGCTTGGGAAACCGATCAAACCGATAGGAACTTCGTGACTTTTTCTTCGTCGATGCCTTCGCGCGGCGCTTCGTGCACGAAACGCCCGTTCTCGATGACCAGGACTCGATCAGCGACATCCAGTGCGAAGCTCAGGACCTGTTCGGAGACGACAATTGACAGTCCGCGTTCATCGCGAATGCGGCGGAGAACCCGCGCCATCTCTCGGATGATCGAGGGTTGAATGCCTTCGGTGGGCTCATCGAGCAGCAGAACCTTGGGCTCGGACGCGAGTGCCCTGGCGATGGCCAGCTGCTGTTGCTGGCCGCCGGACAGATTGCCGCCGCGGCGTGACTTCATTTCGAGAAGCACGGGAAACAGCTCGTAGATGTCATCGGGAACGGCTGTCTTGCCGGTGGAGGATAGTCCTGTCTCAACGTTCTCCTGAACGGTCATTGTCGAGAAGATCGCGCGGCCCTGCGGGACATATCCGAAGCCCTCGGCAACGCGACGATAGGTCTTGAACCGGCCAACCGATGTATCGTCGATATGGATGTCACCGGCAGTGGCCGGCACGATCCCCATGAGCGATTTCATGAGCGTGGTCTTGCCCATGCCGTTGCGTCCCATGATGGCGACGATCTCGCCCGGCTTCACGTCGAAATCGATGCCGTGCAGCACCTCTGACTGCCCATAGGCGACATGCAGATCATTGACGTTCAGCATTCTGTTGGTCCTCCGAAGGGCCGCCCGAAAGTGCTCGGACTCAATGACCCAGATAGACTTCGACAACCTTCGGGTCCGACTGGACCGCATCCATTGATCCCTCGGACAGGACCTTGCCCTGGTGCATGACTGTGACCTTGTGAGCGATGTCCTGGACGAAGTTCATGTCATGCTCGATGACGATGACCGATCTGTCGGCGATGATCCGGTTGAGCAGCTCAGCGGTCTGCTTGCGCTCGGCGACCGACATCCCGGCCACCGGCTCGTCGAGCATGAGAAGCTCGGGATCCTGGATTAGCAGCATGCCGATCTCGAGCCACTGCTTCTGTCCGTGCGACAGGAACGCAGCGCGCGTGTCGAGCAGATCTTCGAGAAAGATGGTCTCGGCGATCTCCTCGATCCGACCGACCACTCTTGCTGGCAGCAGCAGCAGCAGGAGCAGTAGCAGTAGCAGTAGCAGTAGCAGTAGCAGTAGCAGTAGCAGTAGTAGTAGTAGTAGTAGCAGTAGCAGTAGCAGTAGCAGTAGCAGTAGCAGTAGCA
>JBCDCP010000052.1:0-19922 GCA_039181495.1 Pseudomonadota bacterium
ACCAATGCGTGTGCGATGTTCCCGATGTACCAGACGCCATTCTCGATTACCGCGCTGTCGTCTTCGGGCATCACGACCATTGCTGAGATCCCTGCTGGCGCGAAGATCGGCTTTGGCCCCGCTGGTTCCACCTCAGACACCTACTTCCCGCGCATGATGGAAACGCTCGGCGTTGATTTCGAGCGCCGCAATGGCGGCTGGTCTGACCTGGGCGGTCAGCTCCAGGACGGTCTTCTGGACGTCATCGCCTTTGCGGCCGGTGTGCCGGTTCCCGCCGTCAGCCAGCTTGAAGTCCAAACCGATGTGAACATCATCGAGTTCACGGATGAGGAAAAGGCAAAGATCCTCGGGGAATTCCCCGTGGCGCCGTTCATGATCTCGGCTGACACCTACACCACGCTGACCGAAGACGCGGCATCGGTGTCCATGTGGAACTTCGCAATTGCCAATTGCGATCTGCCGGAAGACTTCATCTACGATGTGGTCGAGGTCATCATGTCTGACAATGAGCGGATGATGAACATCCACCGTGCGGCACGCTCGACGCTTCCGGAGAACTGGGACAAGAACAACGGCGTCATCGCCTGGCATCCCGGTGCGGCACGCTGGTTCAAGGAAAAGGCTGGCGCCGACATCCCGGCCGACCAAATCCACGGCGGCTGACCGAGCCATCGTCACATCAAGGTTGCGCGCCCGACTACGTGGTAGTCGGGCGCACGCCATGTCCGCGCGGCGAAGGGGACAACCGTTATGAGTGACAAGACCGCGACCGGCGCGCCAATGGAAGACTCGGCTTTAGAAGCAGAGGCCGAAGCGCCCGATCGGGTGATCGCAGAGGGCATTGACGAAGAACCCGTCGAAAGCAACCGCAGGCTTTTTGAAGGCTGGGCGCTTTTGTCCATCGCAGGTCTTGCCATGCTCTACGCGGCCTTTCATATGGCCGCCCTCAACGGCCTTTCCCTCGAACAGATCACCGGGATAAATGTTCCCTTTCTTCCACAGTTTCCGCTTGAGACGTGGAACTTCCGGATGGCGCATATTGCCGGTGCGTTGGCGCTCGGCTTTCTGCTCTTTGCGGCCTATCCCTTCGGTAAGGCCGAGAGCTTCAAACCAGCCGGCCGCATCTGGACGGTCCTGTCCGCCGCGCTGCTGATCCCAGTGCTGATATCAGCATGGACCGCGCTCGGTTTCATCGCGTTTCTGCAATCCGATGAGCCCATTGAAATGCTTGGCCGTGCGGCCTGGATATCGATGGAAGGCGCTGTGCCTGAGGCTTTCGCGGTTTATGGCGATATCTACCAGCGGGAGCTCTGGGGCTTCGGTATCCCGCTTCTGATTGCGACCTTTGGCGGCATCGTGCTGGGCTGGTTCGAACGGACCCGCCGCAATCAGTTCGCTGCGGCCGATGTTGTTCTGGCACTGTGCGGCATTGTCGTCGCACTGTATCTCATCCCCATCTATGGCACCAACGCACGCAACCAGGTCGGCACGCCGAATGTGGCGATCGGGGTGGCCTTTGCGGCAACCGCCGGCACGGCTTTGATCATGGAATTGACGCGTCGTGTGGCGGGGATGGCACTGGTCGTCATCACCGGCATCTTCTTGGTCTATACGTTCACAGCGCATCTCCTTCCGGGCATTCTATCAATCGACAATGCCTATACGTGGCATCGCTTTTTCGGCCACGTGTATTCCGATGCGGGGATCCTTGGTCCAACGACCGCAGTCTCCTCGACCTACATCATTTTGTTCATCATCTTCGCGGCCTTCCTGCAGGCCTCGAAAGTTGGCGATTACTTCGTCAATTTCGCCTTCGCAGCAGCGGGACGAGCGCGCGGCGGCCCCGCCAAGGTGGCGATCTTTGCATCCGGCCTCATGGGCATGATCAATGGCACCAGTGCGGGCAACGTGGTGGCGACGGGCTCGCTGACGATTCCCTTGATGAAAAAGGTTGGCTATCGAAAGCAAACAGCCGGTGCGATCGAGGCTGCCGCGTCTACTGGCGGGCAAATCATGCCGCCGATCATGGGCGCGGGCGCGTTCATCATGGCGGAAATTACCGGGATTCCCTACACGGAAATCGCAGTTGCGGCGATCATCCCGGCGGTCCTGTACTTCCTGTCGATCTTCTTCATGGTCGACATGGAAGCGGCCAAGACCGGCATGCGCGGCATGCGTGAGGATGAGCTGCCGAAGTTCGCGAACATGGTCAAACAGGTCTATCTGTTCGTGCCCATCGTGATACTGATCGCTGCTCTGTTCATGGGGTATTCGGTGATCCGCGCCGGCACACTTGCGACCGTGTCGGCTGTGGTCGTGTCCTGGGCGTTGCCTGAGTATTTCCGCCTGAGAAATTCCAAATGGGGGCTTCAGCGCCTCCTGGTTCTGGCGATCTCGATCCTGTCGTTTGTGCTGGTCGTGCTCTACCTCAGCCAGGGCCCGACCGAGCCCGGTGCCGATGGTCCAGCGCTGATCGGGACACTCTCACTGGTCACCGGCCTCTTGGTCATGGCCACTTTCGCCTATGTCTCTCTCAAGGAATTTCTGACATCAGGTTCGACCGGTCTGGGTCTGCGCGGTCTTGGGCGCGGTCTTGAACTGGCGGGCATCATGTCGATCCAGATCATCGCGGTGTGTGCCTGCGCGGGCATCATTGTGGGCGTGATTTCGCTCACGGGCGTTGGCGCGCGGTTCTCATCGGTTCTGCTTGATCTCGCGGATACGAGCCAACTACTGGCTCTGTTTTTCGCCATGTGCATCGCGATCCTGCTTGGCATGGGCATGCCAACCACGGCGGCTTATGCGGTGGCCGCGTCGGTCGTGGCGCCCGGTCTCATCGGGCTTGGCATCCCAACGCTGACTGCACATTTCTTCGTGTTCTATTTCGCAGTTGTCTCAGCCATTACCCCGCCCGTGGCGCTAGCCTCCTACGCTGCGGCGGGCATCTCGGGATCGAACCCGATGGAAACGTCCGTTGCCTCGTTCAAGATCGGCATTGCGGCATTCGTCGTGCCGTTCATGTTCTTCTACAATTCGGCGCTGCTGATGGATGGCTCGACAATCGAGATCATCCGCGTGTTCATCACCGCAAGCATCGGGATCTATCTTCTGGCCGCGGGGGCCCAGGGATGGTTCTTTGGAGGGAAGGTCAACGCGGTTCTGCGGGGTATGTTGATCGTGGCGGCCCTGTTCCTTGTCGAGGGTGGGCTTGTCTCCGACATCATCGGGGCCACGCTGACAGCGAGCGTGTTCCTGCTCAGGAAGTTCTTCGGCAGCGAGGCGGGCATCATTCCGACGCGCGGGATGGATTAGTCGGCTGCGGCCTGGTCCTTGTCGCGCGCCATGTCGCGCAGGACAAACTTCTGAATCTTCCCGGTGGCCGTCTTGGGCAATTCGCCGAAGACGATGTGTTTGGGCACCTTGAAGCTCGCGAGGTTGTCTCTGCACCAGCCGATGACCTCCTCGGTGGTCAGGCTCTCACCCGGCACCGGCACGACAAATGCGCACGGCGTCTCACCCCATTGGTCATCGGGTTTGGCAACAACAGCGGCTTCCATGATCTTGGGGTGCTTGAACAGTGCTTCCTCGATTTCGAGACTCGAGATGTTCTCGCCGCCAGAGATGATGATGTCCTTTGAGCGATCCTTGATCTCGATATAGCCGTCGGGGTGAATCACGCCAAGGTCGCCGGAGTGGTACCACCCGCCGGCAAAGGCCGCGTCGGTGGCGTCAGGGTTGGCGAGATAGCCCATCATCACGGTGTTGGAGCGGATCATGATCTCGCCCATGGTCTGACCATCGCGCGGCACGGCCTCGAGCGTCTCCGGGTCCCGGACATCGTGATCTTCGAGTGTCGGATGGCCAACCCCCTGCCGCGCCATCTGGGAGGCACGATCATCGAGGCTGAGAGTCTCCCAGTGATCCTGTGCCTCGCAGATTGTCGCCGGACCATAGGTCTCGGTCAGCCCATAGAGATGGGTGACGTTGAAGCCCATCTTCTCCATGCCCGAGATGACGGCACTTGGCGGCGCGGCTCCGCCAGTGGCGATCTCAACGGTTTGCTCGAACGGCACCTTGGTTTCGGCGGGCGCGTGAATCAGCATGTTGAGTACGATGGGCGCACCGCACATATGCGTCACCTTCTCCTCGGCAATAAGCCGGAAGATGTCGGCAGGGTCGACCTTTCTCAGGCAGACATGTGTGCCGCCGGCAAGCGTCACCGCCCAGGTATAGGTCCAGCCATTGCAGTGGAACATGGGCAGCGTCCAGAGATAGACCGAGCTGCGGTTGAGCTGGAAGGCCAGCACATTGCCGATCGCATTGAGGTAGGCGCCACGATGGCTGTAGAGCGCGCCCTTGGGGTTGCCGGTGGTGCCCGAGGTGTAATTCAGCGCGATTGGTTGCCACTCGTCGTCAGGCAGCAGGTCCCAGTCATCATCGCCCCCTTCCGGGGCGATGAAATCCTCATACTCGATCTCGCCAATCGGCTTGCCGTCCGGCACGGCAGCATCAGCGATGTCGATGACCCGCAAGGTAGTCTCGATGTCCGCCAGCGCTTCGGACACAACCGGATTGAGTTCATGGTCGACCAGCACGACCTTGGCGCCCGAGTGCTGCAGGATGAACCGTACCGTTGCCGCATCAAGCCGCGTGTTGATGGCGAGCAAGATGCCTCCCGTCAGCGGAATGGCGTAGTGCGCCTCCAACAGGGCCGGGATATTCGGCGCCATGATCGCAACCACATCGCCCTTCTTTATGCCCCAGTTGGACAGCGCCGAGGCGAACCGGCCCACGCGCGCATGGAGCTCGCCATAGCTGATCCGCCGTTCGCCATGGATGATGGCGGGGTGGTCGGGAAAGACCGATGCGATCCGCTTGAGGAACGACAACGGCGACAAAGGCACGTGGTTGGCAGGTGTCTGCGGCAGCGCGAAATCAGCCGGGCTGGACCCGGTCTGGTGTGATTGGTTCATGGTTCAGTTCCCCCCAACTCGCGTCAGGTCTTTGCCCGCATCGAGTATCTTGATCTTCACTCTCATAATGAAGAAACCAGATGTCCGCCATCGACCACCAGCACGCTGCCGCTGATATAGCTGCCGGCTTCGGAGGCCAGCAGCAGCAATGCGCCATCAAGCTCTTCGGCCTGACCGAGCCGCCGCTGGGGCAGCCGGCCGATCAGGGCCAATCCGGCCTTGGATGCGAAGAATTTCCGGTTCATGTCGGTTTCGACATAGCCCGGCGCGATGGCATTGACACGGATGCCATGCCGCGCCCATTCCAGCGCGTGCTGTTTCGTCATCTGGATCAGCGCGGCCTTCGAAGCCGCATAAGCCGTCACGTGCCCGCTCTGGCGCAGGCCAAGGATCGAGGCGATATTCACGATGGAGCCGGGCTTGCCTGCTTCGACGAGCCCGCGGGCCACCGCAAGTGACACCGCGCGCGGGCCGTCCAGATTGACCCCGAATACCGAATCCCAGGTCTCATCGCTTTCCTCAAGTGCCGCAGATCCTGAGGCGATGCCTGAGTTGTTGACCACAATATCGATGGTTCCGAAGTCCGTGGCCACATCAGCGATAGACCGGCTAACCATGTACCGGTCAGTTACGTCCATAGCGATTGCCAGATGATTTTTCGTACCGCCAGGCAGTTCCTGGCGCAGATCTTCCAGGACGTCCGTTCGGCGCCCGGCCAAGACGACCTGCGCACCGGCTTCGGCCAGCGTATGTGCAAAGCGGCTGCCCAGCCCTCCGGACGCGCCGGTCACCAGTGCAACCCGGCCATCCAACGAGAACCGCTGTCCGATCTGCGCCAAGGCCGCCTTGTCAGTCGCCATTGGCGCCAACCTCAAGATAATCCACTTTTTCGGCCTCAGTGAGCGCGTCCGGATTGGCGATATACGCCCGGATGGCGGCCTCGCGCAAAACGACCTCTATCAACTCATGGTCGGCGTCATGCTTGCCGCCGCGGATGTCTTCTGGCGTGATGCCCGAGATCACTGCCGCCGCGCTTTGCGCGGCGAAGGCCAGTTCGCGCTCGGCCATGGCCACCGCATTGGCCGACAGCAGCGCCTTGTACCGCAGATCGCCCTTGGCATGTTCGGCCAGGTCCTCCCTGAGGACGTCCACCGTCGCCGCGAGAAGCGCACGTGCGTCATTCATTCTGCCGCGGCTCCCAGTCCGGACTGGCCATTTGCGCCTCGTTCCATCTCGATTGCGAGTTTGAGCGCCTGAAAACCGAGCTCGTCAGCCATCCGGCCGGTCAAGGCGAGGTGCAGGGAGGGCTCCTGTCCGCTGGCATGGCGCGCGCCCTGCTGTAGCGCGATTACCGCCCAGCGCACATGCGCCATCAGTTCCCAGAAAGCAACGCGCTGCCCATCAATGGTTCTGCCACTCTCGCTTGCGTAGCCGCGATAGAAGGCCTCGCTCGAGGCTAGCCCGCCGCCCTCCAGATCAGGGCGTGAGAACCGCCAGCAACGGGCGCAGAACCAGCCAAGATCGGTCATCGGCTCGGCCCACGAAACAAACTCCCAGTCCAGGATTGCCGTCAGTCCAGTCTCATCCACCATGATGTTGCCGGTGCGAAAGTCACGATGAGAGACGACGACGTCGGTCACCTTTGGTGCACAGCGCTCGGCGATCCTGAGGGCCAGTTCAAGATCGAGCCTGACAAGGCCGAGATCATCCAGCGCCTGCCGCAACCAGGTAATGTCAGCGGCCACCGGATCCTCGGGACGCGGACCGAGGATTTGCGTCAGCGTCTCATCGGGCTCGATCGCGTGGATGCGGGCGAGTTGTCGACCAAGCTCTTCACCAAGTGCTTCGCGGTCGCCACCTAGTGTCGTGTCGCGAACCAGCTTGGGCCCGTAGCCGACGCCCTCGACCTCTTCGACTAGCATGAACGGCCCGCCGATGATGGCATCATCAGTGCAAACGCCGATTGGTTTGGGAACGCGAACACCGGCGGCATGAGCGGCGCTGAGCACCGCATATTCATCGGCGCGCGAATGACTGGCGGCGACAGAAGCCGGTGCATCCCGCCGCAGCACGTAGTTCCGCGAAAGGCCGCCGACGAGGCATTCCAGGTGCCAGTTTTCCTGAATGGCGCCGCCTGATAGCAGCATCGAGCCAGTGATTTCGACGGTGCGCGCGTCGAGTGTCCGCTTCAGCCAGTCCTGCAACGCGCTGTGGCCGGCGAAACCCATGGCAATCTCACAGCCCCCAGCGCCAGAAGTCGGCACCTTCTTTGGCGTAATGGCGGGCGAGCACCATGTTGTGGACCTCCGATGCACCGTCCACCAGCCGCGCCTGGCGGGCATAGCGGTAGATCCATTCAAGGATCGTGTCGGTGGAATAGCCAAGCGCGCCGCAAAGCTGGATTGCGGTATCGGCCGCTTTGTGGAGCGTGTCGGCGACATGGATCTTGGCCATGGAGACTTCCTTGCGGGCAAAGTCGCCCTGATCGAGCTTCCAGGCCGCATGCATGACCAAGAGCCGCCCGACCTGGATGTCGTGTGCCACCGCCCCAAGCTTGAGCTGCACCGACTCCCGTTCCGCCAGCCGTATACCGAACCCCTCACGCTTCTGGACATAGTCCTGGGCGATTGCCATGGCCCGTTTGGACAGGCCAAGCCAGCGCATGCAGTGGGTCAGACGCGCTGTTCCGAGCCGGATCTGGGTCAGCTTGAGCCCATCGCCGACATTCATCAGACGGGCTCCGTCGGGGATCTCGAGGCCGTCGAACTTCAGCTCGCAATGCCCACCATGCTCTTCCGGGCCCATGATGCCGATGCGGCGGACGATCTCCCAGCCGGGCTGGTCCTTGTGAAAGAGAAACGCGGTGAGGTGCTTACGCTTCTCATCAGGATCTTCGGAGGTCCGGGCGATGAGGATGAAATGCTCGGCCTCGGCAGCCCCGGTGATGTACCATTTGTGGCCGGTCACCCGCCATACATCGCCGTGCTTCTCGGCGCGGGTCTGGATCATGCCTGGATCTGAACCACCGCCGGGATGCGGTTCGGTCATGGCAAAGGCCGAGCGCACCTTGCCGTCGATAATCGGCTTGAGCCAGCATTCTTTCTGGTCGTCGGTCGCGACCTTGGACAAGACCGTGATGTTGCCGTCATCGGGCGCTGCGCAGTTGAAGCAGACCGGTCCGAAGATCGAGTGGTTGGCTTCCTCATAGAGTGGCGCATACTCGGCAACGCCAAGCCCCATTCCGCCAAGCTTTTGCGGAGCCTGTGGCGCCCACAGCCCAACTTCCTTTGCTTCGGCACGAAGGTCGTTCAGGGGTCCAAGCGCTATGTTCTCGTGCTCGTCCCAGTTCACCCGATCAGCTTCGATGGGCAACACCCTGTCGGCAACGAATGCCCGGACCTTCTCCCGGATGGCGTCGGTTTCAGGCGACAGCGCAAAGCCCATTGCCTCGCCGTTGGTTGATGGTGTGCCGTGCATTGCAGCGCTTCCAGAGGCCTCTTGTGTCTTTTGTCTCGGATGCTAGCGCGATCGGACAGGAAAGCCACCCTCGATCGTAAGACTGACCGTGTCAGGCAACCCCGCCGAGCCGGCGCAACTGTGACGCAAGCTCTGCTGCGCGCTCTTTGTCACCATCTTCCATGGCAAACACCCAGGCATGGGTCAGGTGGAACCGCCGCGCATGCGGATCGACGATCCTGCGTGCGGCCTCCTCATGCAATTGGGAGAGCCTTGCGGCCGCGCCTGTGCCATGCAGACGCTTGAGCTGAGAATCAATCTCGGCGTCGGAGCATGATGCTCCGTCAGGCCAGTCGACGCGCGACCCAGTCATGAAAGCAATGTGTTGCGGCATCCATCACCGGCGAGAACACACCGCCATCGAATCCTGTCGCACCGCGTCCTTTCTGCATCCCTTCGACGACGAATATGTCCTCGACGAACACCTCCTTCCAGAGTGCTGCGTTCTGGGCGCGCAAATCGCCGAAGTCCGCTGACGCGGCTGCGTCCGGATCAGCGTAATAGAGTTCGATGTGCTCTCGGGTTCGGCCGTGACCAAGTGGTTCAAGCCGGATCGAAAAGACATGATCCCGGTGGACGCCGAGCAGCACGTTGGGATAGAGCGCGATGTATTCGGCTGACTTGTCCCATTTCTCCGGCAACTGCTCGAAGTTCGGAAAGGCGAGATCACCGCTGAAATCGGGCGCATAAACCGTGGTGCCCTGTCCGGAGAATGTTCCGGGTTGCTCGATGTTGTAGTGGTCCTCAAGCTTCGAATAGCTGTTCAGCCCCGGATGGACCCAGGGCAGGTGGTAGCTCTCGCAATAGTTCTCGACCGCCAGCTTCCAATTGCATTGCACATCAAGCTCGAACCGTGAGGCCGCGCCGCCGTGATAGATCGGCTTGCCGATGAAGTCGGCCCAACGTTCCGCCAGTGGTGCGACATAGTCCTCGAACGGCTCGGCCAGGCCCGAGAGGTCGGCGAACACCGCATCCAGAAATACACCCATGCGGACCGGGATGAGTCCGGTGGTGGCCTTGTCGACAGACTCATGCTCGTTCAGCCCCGGACCACCGACATGCGGTGTCGCCTTGAGCTCGCCCTTCATGGAGTAACACCAGGAATGATAGGGGCAGCGAATCACGCCGCGGAAATTCTTCTTTTCGGAGACCAGGATCATGCCGCGATGGCGGCAGACATTCTGGAATAGCTGCAATTCGCCATCATGGCTGCGCAGCAGCAAGAGCGGGACCCCGAGAAAGTCAATAGGCTGGGCATCGCCGGGTTGCGGGACATCGGCACCGACACCGACACACGCCCATCCACCGTGAAAGATACGCCGCGTTTCGAGATCAAATCCGCTGGCATCGGCATAGAGCCCGTTGGGCAGACCATGGGCATCACCGATGGGTTTGGTGACGGCGGCAAGATCGTCAGCAAGCGTGTTGCGGTCGAGCATCTCCAGTTACCCCATCGTCAGAGCGCAAAGCGCGCCAAATTTCGATGATGCGACGATGCCCTGATTTGAACCGCGACAAACGCCAGAATCCGTCCTCGCCTGTTCCAGTCGCGGCGGACTGAAACAGAAAAACCCGCCGCCGGAAAACCAGCGACGGGTTGGCTGCTCAAACCTGGATAGATCAGTACTTAGGCAAAGCCCTTGGCAAAGGGCAGATTGTAGATGCGCTTGCCAGTGGCCGCGAAGACAGCGTTGGCCACGGCCGGACCGATTGGCGGCGTTCCCGGCTCACCAACCCCTGTGGGTGGATTGTCAGACGGCACGATATGCACCTCGATTTCCGGCATCTGATCGATGCGCAGTGGCAGGTAGCTGTCGTAGTTGCCCTGCTCCACCTCACCGCCATCGGCCAGTGTCAGCTCTTCACTGAGGATCGAGCCCAAGCCAAAGCCGATGCCACCTTCCATCTGCGCCTTGATGGTGTCGGGATTAATGGCGGTTCCGCAATCAACAGCACACCAGACTTTGTGGACACGCACGTCGGTGCCGTCGACCGAGACTTCGGCGATCTGTGCAACGACGGAACCGAAGCTCTCGTGGAGTGAGACACCGCGGAAGCGACCCTCGGGTACCGGGCCGCTCCAATCAGCTTTCTCGGCCACGAGTTTCAATGTCTCGCTATGGCGCGGATGATCCTTGATCAGTTCCATGCGCCATTCGACCGGATCCTTGCCGGCCGCCGTGGCCAACTCATCGAAGAATGCCTCGGTAGCATAGGCTGTGTGGGTCGAACCCACCGCACGCCACCACAGAACCGGCACCTTCACATCGGTGGTGGTCAAACCCACGGAAAGGTTGGGAATGGCGTAAGGCAGCGTGTTGGAGCCTTCGACCGAAGTTGCATCCACGCCGTCTTGAATCATGCCTTCGAACGGTGTTCCGCCGAGGATTGACTGACCAACAATGTGGTTATCCCAGGCAATTATGTTGCCGTTGGCATCGAGCCCCGCGCGGACTCGGTGGACATAGGCCGGTCGGTATCGTCCGGCGGTCATGTCGTCCTCGCGGGTCCACTGCATTCGCACCGGCGCCCGCCAGCCAAGCGCCTTGGCGGCGGCTACGGTCTCGACGATAACATCAGCATCGGCGACAGCACGGCGGCCAAATCCGCCGCCGGACTTCATTACATGCATCCTGACCTGAGAGGGGTCGACATCAGCGACTTGGGCTGAGGCCATCTGGTAGATGTCAGGGATCTGATGGCCACCCCAGACCTCGATGATGCCGTCTTCGTTGCGATGGACGACCGCATTGAGAGGCTCAAGCGCGGCATGGGCGAGGAAAGGGAACTCATAGGTTGCCTCGACCACGCGATCGGCACCCGCCAGCGCCTCCTCGGCATTGCCGTCATTGCGGGCCATAACGGTGGGAGCCTCGGTCGATTGCGCGCGGTATTCGGCCAGAATGGCTTCAGACCCGCGCGTTTCCGCACCGCTCTCATCCCATTCGACGGTCACCAGCTCGCGGCCCTTGATGGCGGCCCACATGTGCTCACCGACCACGGCCAGTCCTCGCGGCGTCTGAACCACATCCACAACGCCCTTGACCTGCTTGGCTTCCTCCGCGTCGAAGGACGCGACGGTCGCGCCGAACTTCGGCGGATGGATCGGCACGGCGGTGAGCAGACCGGGGAGCTTCACATCGATGGTGAAGTCCTGCGTGCCATCGGTCTTGCCAGCGCGATCAAAACGCAAGGTTTTCTCATTGCCGATTTCGGTCCAGGCCTCGGCGGGCTTGAGCGCGACATCTGTGGGCACCGGCATTTCGGCGGCTTTTGCGGCCATGTCGCCATAGGTTGCCTGTTGGCCGCCGGGGCCGGTCAGTGTTCCCGCCTCGGCAACGATGTTGGTGCTTGCAACGCCCCACTCATTTGCGGCGGCCGCTTTGAGCATCTCGCGCGCCGTGGCACCAGCAGTGCGATAGCGGTCCCATGACGACGCCATGGCTGTGGAGCCGCCGGTGCCTTGGGCGAACCCGCCCCAGGCCAGGTTGCCATAGAGCTTGACGTTGCCAGCAGCGCCGATCACCGCCATTTGCTGCCATGAGCAGCCAAGCTCTTGCTTCACCAGCGTGGCCACGCCGTGATAGGCGCCCTGCCCCATATCGAAATGGGCGGAGTGGACGGTGATGGTGTTGTCCTCATCAATCGTCACATAGGCGCTGAGCGGGTTGATGGGGGCCTCTTCGGCATTACCATCGCTGGCGAGGGCAGGTGTTGAAGCGCGGAAACCGATGACCAGCGCGGAGCCTGCGGCGGCAGCGCCAATCAGGAAATTTCGGCGAGAGGTTTCAGCCTGCGCGGCCGTGCCCATAATGGCGGCCAGTTTGCCGGGAATTCTCTGGTTCAGCATGATCAGGCCTCCAGCCGGCGGGCCGCATCATGGATGGCGGCGCGAATGCGATGATAGGTGGCGCAGCGGCACAGATTGCCGGACATGGCTGCATCAATGTCGTCATCGGTGGGATTGGGCGTCTCGCTCAACAACGCTGCTGCCGACATGATCTGACCCGACTGGCAGTACCCGCATTGCGGCACATCGAGGTCGACCCAGGCGGCCTGAACGGCGGTGGCTGCCGCGCCATTGACGCCCTCGATGGTTGTCACCCGGCTTTCGCCGACATCACCGACGGCAAACTGGCAAGACCGCATCGGAAATCCATCCACATGCACCGTGCAGGCACCGCACATCGCGAGCCCACATCCGAATTTTGTGCCGGTCAGTCCTGCCAGATCACGGATTGCCCACATTAGCGGCATATCCGGATCGGCATCGATTTCGTGATCTTTTCCGTTGATGTTCAGTTTAAGCATGTGTGCGGTTCCCCTGCCCATTCGGGCGAGATTGCAGACGTGAATTGATGGACCCTAGAAGCCTTCCAAGATCAATTCTAAGGATATGTGGCTCTGGGTATGTCGCGACAATGACCTTCGGGGGCCGCAAGCAGAAATTGTGTTCACTTTTTTCGTCCGCTGTGGCCGCCGGTCAGGCACAATTGACCCGATGCGAATCCTGACGACACAGGCACCGTCGAAGCGCTGATGGCCATGGCTCAGATTGGCGATGCAGCGGACAAACGACAGGCAGCGCGGCTGATCCGGGCGGAGCGTAATGGCCTCCGCCTCGCCCTGATCTGCCGGACACTGGCGCTGGCGGCCGGTGCCGCATGGTATTTCAGCGCCTATCTGCTTGCCGGTCGCAGCCCAAATCCCGGCACTATCGCCGCCCTGAGCGCATTCATCATCGCAGGCGGTGCCTATATCGCGATCATTGGCACGCCGATCGACCGGTGGTGGATGAAATATGTCATCTACACCGCCGACATGCTGGGGATTTGCGCGCTTTTTGTGCTTGTGCCGGTGAGCCCGGGCGAAGACGTGCCTCAGATCATCGCCTTCCGGGCTTATGGAATCTACTTCCTGTTTCCGGTGGTGGCGATGGCGGCTCTGTCGCTGTCCTGGCATCTGGTGCTGTGGTGCGGACTGGTCGGCGCCGCCGGCTGGTGGACGGCGTTCTTCATCGTTGTTCGTTCGATGGACCGCACCCTCACCTGGGGTGACATGCCGGATGGACCGACACGGGCTGACCATGAAGACATCTTTCTCTCGATCGACTTCATCGGCATCGGCAATCGGGTTGAAGAAACCGGCACACTGGCGATCACCGCCTGCATCGTTGCACTGGCGGTTTATCGTGCCCGCAAGGTGTTTTTCGCTCAGATTTCAGCGGAAGCCGAGCGGGAAAGCGAACGTTCGGCACGCGAAAGGATCACCCAGAGGCTTGGCCGTTTCATCCCCGAGGCCGTGGCGCAACGGCTGATCGCCGATGACAGTGCTCTGGCCCCGCAACGCCGGCTGGGCGCGGTGCTGGTTGCGGATATTGCGAACTTCTCATCCTTTTCATCGGGCAAACAGCCCGAGGATGTGATCACGGCGCTCAACGGATTGTTGTCCGATTGCTCCGATGCGGTGAGCGAATCCGGCGGCGTCGTGATTTCGTTTACCGGTGATGGCTTGCTTGCGACCTTCAACACGCCGATTGAATTGCCTGCAGCCGAAGAAGCCGCGCTCAACGCCGCATTGCGGATCGGCCAGGTGGCCCAGGCGCACAATTTCACAATGCGGGTCGGACTCGCCGCAGGCCCGATCGCAGCCGGTAGCGTCGGCTCGGACAAGAGGCAGGCCTTCACCGTCTATGGCGATACGGTCAATCGTGCAGCCAGGCTTGAGCAGTTGGGCAAAGAGCTCGGAGAAACACTGCTGATCGACCAGGGGATCGTGCGCGCACTGCCCTTTGGAGCCAAGATCCTGCCCTTGGGCGCCCATCAGCTTCGCGGTCTGGACGGACCCACCGAAGTCTGGACGCTGAACCGCCAGATCGCTTAGAAGCGGTCCGCCAAGGTCCACCGGGTTGGGGGTAGATATGTCAGCACATGGTTATGAGTCGGGTCGGCTCAATCTGCCCTTCGTCGGGATACAGACCTTCGGCAAGGCACCTTATGTCGAGGACTGGTCACAGATCGACGCTGATGTCGCGGTCCTCGGCGCACCCTTCGATGCCGGTACCCAGTTCCGGGCCGGTGCCCGTTTTGGACCTCGCGCGATCCGCGATGCGTCAACGCTGTTTTCGTTCGGCCACGCAGGCGCCTACGATCATGAGGACGATGCGGTCTATCTCGGCCCCGAGGTCACGATGGTGGACATTGGCGATGCTGACATCATCCACACCGACACGGTGGGCAGCCATGCCAAAATCGCCGAGGGTGTTCGCGCCATTCTCGATGCAGGCGCGCTGCCGGTGATCCTTGGCGGCGACCATTCAGTCAACATACCCTGCATCGATGCCTTCGACGGGCACGGCGACATCCACATTCTGCAGATCGATGCGCATCTCGACTTTGTCGACGAACGGCACGGGGTGCGTTTCGGCCATGGCAATCCGATGCGGCGGGCGGCGGAAAAGCCATATGTCACGGGGCTGACGCAGGTGGGCATCCGCAACGTGTCATCGACCGCACGCGAGGGCTATGAGGATGCCCGCCGCATGGGATCGGATATTCTGAGTGTTCGGCAAGCACGCGCGTTGGGGCCCGAAGCGGTAATCGCGCGTATTCCGGACGGCGCGCGAGTCTATGTCACCATCGACATCGACGGGTTTTGCCCGTCAATCGCTGCCGGTACCGGCACACCGAGCCATGGCGGCTTTCTCTACTACGATGTGCTGGAGATGCTGCAGGCGCTGAGCCGCAGTTACGAGGTTGTCGGCATCGATCTTGTCGAGGTTGCCCCTGACTATGATCCGTCCGGTTCAACCCAGACACTTGCTGCCCAGATCCTGCTGAACTTCCTCGGCTTCATCTTTCACGCTCGGTCCCACGCCTGAGCCGAGACTGCCCTAGCGTTCATCCGAAGGTGGCCTGCCACCGGTGGCCTGTGTTACATCGACAGCGGCGGCGCTGACAGTGGCACCGAGTTCGGCGTCACGCTCGGGCCGCACGCGCACAGACGGTCCCGAAATCGAGATCCCGGCGACAGGCTCGCCAAATGGATTGAATATAGGAGCGGCGATGCACCGCATCCCTTCGGTGCGCTCCTCATTGTCGATGGCCCAGCCGCGGCGGCGAATCTGAGTGAGTTCGGCAAGTAGGTGCTCGCGATTGCCGATGGTCTTGCGGGTGAAGGTCTCAAGACCATGATCTGCGATGATCGCTTCAATGCGCTCATCGGGCAGAAATGCCATCAGCGCCTTGCCGATCCCCGATGAGTGGATCGGGCCGCGCGTGCCAGGGCGGAAAAACGCCCGAATAGGCTCATGGGTCTCGACCTGGCTGACAAAAATGACCTCGCCGCCGTCGATGATTGCCAGATTCGCGGTTTCGCCGGTCTCGATCATGATGCGCTGCATCGCCGGCCGGGCCTGATCCATCAGTCCGGTGCGGACAAGAAAGGCACTGCCGATGCGGAAAGCGGAGAGCCCAACCGACCAGACCTGTGCTGCCTCGTCGAAATCAACCATACCCTGCTTCTGAAATGTCAGCAGAATGCGATAGGCAGTTGACGCCGTTTGACCGGAGGCTTCGGCGATTTCAGTCAGTGACATCGCGCCTTCCGCCGCCAGCACCTTGAGCAGTCCAATCGCCCGATCCAGCGACTGGATGACCATCTGCTCGGGATTGCCGCTCTGCCCGCGCGGACGGCCTCTACTGCGTGCCGTTTGTCCCATCTGTGAGTCCCTCTTCTCAGTCGTCGGTTTTGCAAAAGACTATTTCCGGAATAATTTTTCATAATCGTTGGTCGAAAAATATCATTAGTTCCAAATAGATATCACAATTTTTCTGATACGAAAATATTTTTCGAAAAAATTGCAGAGCATTCGAACCTGTCTTATGTTGCTGGCACATAAGCAATCGCCATCGGAGGGCGCCCCATGAGCCTCGCAAATCCCGTCTTCATCCCTGGCCCAACGAACATGCCCGAAGAGCTGCGTCAGGCCTGCGACATGCCGACGCTCGATCACCGCTCGCCGATGTTCAAGGAGTTTCTGTTGCCCGCGATTGCAGGCGTTAAACGCATCCTGAAGACGCGTAGTGGTGAAGTGGTGATCTTCCCGGCAACGGGCACTGCTGGGTGGGAAGCGGCAATCAGCAACACGCTGTCTGCCGGCGACAAGATACTGGCAGCACGCCACGGCATGTTCTCCCACCGCTGGATTGACATGTGCGAGCGCCACGGCCTTGACGTCCAGATTGTCGAAGCGGCCTGGGGCGCTGGCTGCCCGGTCGCAGATTATGCGGCAATCCTGAAAGCCGACCGTGACCATGCCATCAAGGCTGTTCTGGTCACCCATAACGAGACCGCCACTGGCGTGAAAAGCGACGTCGCCGGTGTTCGCAAGGCGCTCGACGACGCTGGTCACCCCGCCCTGCTGCTGGTCGACGGTGTCAGCTCCATCGCATCGATGGACTTCCGCATGGACGACTGGGGCGTTGATGTTGCCATTACCGGCTCGCAGAAAGGCTTCATGTTGCCAGCCGGGCTGGCCATTGTCGGGATCAGCCAAAAAGCGCTGGCAGCCATGGAAACGGCAACGCTGCCGCGGTGCTTTCTCGATTTCCGTGACATGCTGACGACCAACGCCTCCGGTGGCTTTCCGTACACGCCTCCGGTCGGGATGTTGCGCGGTCTGGCGCGCGCTATTGAAATGATCGAAGCCGAAGGGCTCGAGAAGGTCTTCGCCCGCCATCACCGGCTGGCTGAAGGCATTCGCCGAGCGGTTGCCGCCTGGAACCTGAAACTATGTGCACACTCGCCGGATCTCTACTCCGACACAGTTTCGACCGTTGTTGTGCCTGAAGGATTTGACGGCAACGCCTTTGTTGCGCTCGCAGCCGAAAAATATGGTGTCGCGTTCGGAACAGGGCTTGGCGAAGTTGCAGGTAAGGTGTTTCGCATCGGACATCTCGGCATGCTGACCGAGACGCAGGCGCTGGCTGGCATCGCGACCGCCGAGATGGTCATGGCCGACCTCGATTTTCCCATTACAATGGGTGCAGGCGTGGCCGCTGCGTCCGATTACTATCGCAAGGCGCTGAACGCGCCCAAGGCGGTCGACCGCCAAGCCGCTTGAAGCAACATTCCGCACGGGAGTCTAACCGATGAACGCACGCACAACCCTCGAGAGCGGCACGCGCATTCCGACGTTCGACGATGTTCTGGCCGCTGAGGAACGGATCCGGCCGCATGTTCACCGCACGCCGGTCCTGACCAGCAGCTACATGAACAGCCTGACGGGTGCCGAGTTGTTCTTCAAATGCGAGAACTTTCAGAAGGCCGGCGCCTTCAAGGTCCGTGGTGCTTCCAATGCTGTGTTCGGACTTTCCGAAGACCAGGCTGAGAAAGGCGTCGCCACGCACTCGTCGGGCAATCATGGCCTGTCGCTGAGCTATGCCGCCGGGCGCCGCGGAATTCCGGTATCGGTTGTCGTGCCCCGCACCGCGCCTGAAGCCAAGAAAGAAGCGATGCGCGGCTATGGTGCTACGGTTGTTGAATGCGAGCCGAGCACGACCTCTCGTGAAGAAACGTTCAACCGGGTGGTTGCCGAGAGCGGGGCAGACTTTGTGCATCCCTACAACGATCCGCGCGTCATAGCCGGACAGGGTACCTGCTCCAAGGAAATGCATGAGGATGTCGGACCGCTCGACGCGGTGATCGCGCCAATCGGCGGCGGCGGGATGATCTCCGGCACCTGCCTGACCCTGTCGAACATCTCACCTGATACCACGATCTATGCGGCTGAGCCCGAGCAGGCTGATGATGCCTACAAGTCGTTCAAGAGCGGCTCGATCGTTGCCTATGATGCGCCGCAGACCATTGCCGATGGCTTGAAGGTTCCGCTCAAGGACCTCACCTGGCACTTTGTATCAAACCATGTCAGCGACATTCTGCTCGCAACAGAACAGGAGATCATCGACGCGATGTATCTCACCTGGCAGCGTATGAAGATTGTCATCGAGCCATCCTGCGCCGTGCCGCTTGCCACGATCATCAAGAACCGCGAAATCTTCGCTGGAAAGCGCGTCGGCGTGATCATCACCGGTGGCAATGTCGATCTCAACAAGCTGCCCTGGATGCAGCAATAAGCCCCAAGAAGACCGTTTGACCCCCTTGCCTAGAGGAGAGGCTGAAATGAACGCACAAACGAAAATTGAAGAGCTCGAAGTCGGCTACGACATTCCAGCCGCAATCGGCATGGATGAAAAAGACATCCAGACGCCGTGTCTGATCCTCGATCTCGACGCGCTTGAGCGCAACATCAAGAAGATGGGTGATTACGCCAAGGCCCATGGCATGCGCCATCGCATCCACGGCAAGATGCACAAGTCAGTCGATGTGGCGAAGCTCCAGGAAAAGATCGGTGGCGCTGTTGGTGTCTGCTGCCAGAAGGTATCCGAGGCTGAAGTGTTCGCCCGTGGCGGCATCAAGGATGTACTGGTTTCAAACCAGGTTCGCGATCCGGCCAAGATCGATCGCCTCGCCCGGCTGCCGAAATTTGGCGCGCGGACCATTGTCTGTGTCGACGACATCGACAATGTCAGCGACCTCTCTGACGCCGCTGTCCGTCACGGCACGACCATCGAGTGCTTCATCGAGATGGATGTTGGCGCTGGCCGTTGCGGCGTTATTGGTGCTGACAAGGTTGTCGAGATTGCGAAGGCTATCGATGCAGCACCGAACCTCAAGTTCACCGGCATCCAGGCCTACCAGGGCGCCATGCAGCACATGGATTCCTACGAGGATCGCAAGGGCAAAACACAGATCGCCATCGATATGGTGAAAGAGGCCGTCACCGCGCTTGAAGCCGAAGGGCTCAAACCCGAACTGGTCTCGGGCGGCGGCACGGGCTCGTACTACTTCGAGTCGAATTCCGGCGTGTTCAACGAGCTGCAGTGCGGGTCATACGCCTTCATGGATGCCGACTATGGCCGCATCCTCGACAAGGACGGCAACCGCATTGACCATGGCGAGTGGGAGAACGCGCTTTTCCTTCTGACGTCGGTGATGAGCCACGCCAAAGCCGACAAGGCGATCTGCGATGCCGGCCTGAAGGCTCAGTCTGTGGATAGCGGCCTGCCATTCATCTATGGCCGTGATGATGTTGAGTACGTCAAATGCTCAGACGAGCACGGCGTCATTGCCGACCCCGAAGGCGCTCTCAAGGTCAATGACAAGTTGCGGCTTGTGCCCGGCCACTGCGACCCCACCTGCAACGTCCACGACTGGTATGTCGGCGTACGCGACGGTAAGGTCGAGACGTTCTGTCCCTTGTCAGCGCGCGGAAAAGCGTACTGTTGTCGCCGCGGTTCGCGCGTCGACCCGCGGGGGGCCAGCCCCCCGCGCCCCCCCCCGGGATATTTTTTACCAAGAAGAAGAACAATG
>JBCDCP010000053.1:0-19869 GCA_039181495.1 Pseudomonadota bacterium
CCTTGCGTGAGCGGGTCCGCAAAAGCAGACAGAAGGTACTGATGGCTTCGGCCATCAGTACCTTTTTTTATACTCAGCTTTCTTGCCCGGCTGCGGCTTGTTGCAAGAATGCATCGCGTGAAGACAAACTGGCATTCCTGCGCCAACTGATCCGGCGGTTGCATTGTCGCATTTTCGGCTGCGCGTTACCGTGCCTAGGTTGAAATTTTCGATTCTTAGCTAGGGGTCATGTTATGAAGAAGTTCGCTTTTCTGGGGACGGCGATGGCGGCCCTCACTCTCGCCGCCTGCACCTCTGATCACCACTGCCATTTTCACCACTGCGAACCAGTGATGGTAAAGGGCTTCACGTCGACCGCTGAAGCGCCGGCAATGCCGACCGCACCGGCTGCTGACTGGAAGTAAGCCGCTCCGTCGATCTGGCGCACGGCCAGGTTGAACTGGACTCATTAAGGCATCAGCGGTGTCAGCCGCTGGTGCCTTCTTGTTATGTGTACTGTTCTTGGTCGCAGTGTATGTGAGGTTTGGCCAGAGAGGACGCAGGTCATAGGGGCGGATCTTTGACAGACGAAAAGACTGACAAGACAGACCCTGCCGCGTCGCCCACGGAAGCGGGGGTTTTCACTTCCGGTTCGACGATGCGCCATGTCGTGGTCATGACGGCCACAGCGTCGGCCGGGCTTATGGCACTCTTTGCTGTCGATCTCCTCAATATCTTCTACATCAGCCTACTGGGCGAGAAAGAACTGGCCGCCGCTATCGGGTATGCCGGTACGATCATGTTTTTCGCGATTTCGATTTGTATCGGGATCGCCATCGCGGGGACCGCGCTGGTCGCCAGGGCCCTTGGTGCCGGCGACCGAGAACTGGCGCGTCGGCGCGCGACTTCCAGCCTCGTCTTCATGGTGGTCGCGGCCGTTGCGTTCACGCTGGCGGCGCTGCCCTTTGTCGAACCGATGCTGGCGCTCCTTGGCGCAGAAGGCCGGACGCTTGAACTGGGTGCACGATTTCTGACCATCGTACTGCCTTCAACACCATTGCTTGGTGCCGGCATGATCCTTTCAGCGTTCCTGCGTGCGCTCGGGGAAGCCCGCCGGGCGATGATGGTGACACTATTGAGTGGCTTGGCCGCAGCGGTGCTCGACCCACTCTTGATTTTTGGGCTGGGACTTGGTCTCGATGGTGCGGCTATCGCAACGGTGCTCAGCCGGATCGTGCTGGTAGCCGTCGGCGTCCACGGTGTTGTCATCGTCAACAATCTGCTGTCGCCACCGCGTATTAGCGATGCGGCCGCTGACTTTGCACCGTTGGCCAGCATCGCCGGGCCGGCCGTTCTGACCAACATTGCGACGCCAGTTGGCAACGCGTTCGTGACCGAGGCAATCTCCGACTTCGGCGATGGAGCGGTTGCCGGATGGGCCATTGTAGGCCGGCTTATTCCATTCGCCTTTGGCGCAATTTTTGCTCTCTCGGGCGCCGTTGGGCCTATCATCGGGCAGAACTACGGGGCCGAGAAATTCGACCGCATTCGCAGCACCATGCGCGACAGTTTTGTGCTGACGCTGGCCTACACTCTGGCGGTCTGGATCGCGCTTGCATTGGGTCATGATCTGATCATTGCGGCGTTCGGGGCGTCCCAGGATGCCGCGTTGCTTGTCACATTCTTCTGTCTGTTCGTTGCCGGCAGCTTCGTCTTCAACGGCATGTTGTTTGTCGGCAATGCGCTGTTCAACAATCTCGGTTACCCGCTGGTGTCGACAGTGTTCAACTGGGGCAAAGCGACCATCGGAACCGTACCCTTCATTTGGGCCGGAGCCGCGCTGGGCGGAGCACCCGGTGTATTGGCGGGGCAAGCCATGGGTGCGGTTATCACCGGCTTGCTAGCGGCACTGACCGTTCGGCAGATTATCAGCCGATGCGAGCACAGTGGTGGCGGACCGGATGGAGAGAAGATGCCGGTCTGGCGTATGGCATTCCCGGCATTTGCGACCGGCAAAAGTGCCACTGCAGGTTCGTAGCGCCCCTTGCTTGATTTAATTGCAGAATCCACGCCACACTAGATTTTGCAGTGCGTCATTTGCGAGCCACATGTCGCGGTTGCGAAGCGATATGAACAAGAACCGAGAATGACATGATCAATATGTTCGACATGCTGTTGCAGGCGCAGAATGGCGAGGCAGTAAAGAACCTGTCGCGTCAGTTCGGCCTTAGCGAGCAGCAGACCCAGACCGCCATGGGCGCGATGATGCCAGCTTTCAATGAAGCCATGCGGCGCAATGCGCAGTCGGTGGATCAGATGCAGCGCTTCTGGTCTGAGATGAACCAGCGCAACCTGCAGCAATTCTACGACAACGCCGATGCCATGCGCCGGGATGATATCTGGATGCAAGGCAACGATGTCCTAGGTGGATTGTTCGGCTCCAAGGATGTCAGCCGCGCAGTGGCGCAACAGGCCTCGCTCATGAGCGGGCTTGGGCCGACCGTGATCAAGCAGATGCTGCCGGTGATTGCTGCGATGATGATGGGCGGGCTGCAGCGCGGTGGCGGCTCCGCCAATCCACTAGAGGCTCTGTTTAACCAGATGATGGGTCAGGGTGGCGCTTCATCGACCGGTATACCGGGTCCTTTCGGCGAGATGCTGGACAGCATGATGGGCAGCAATCAGCGCAACACACCGAACCCGATGAAGGACAACCCCATGGGCGCGTTCGTCGAGGGCATGCTGAACAGGCTGAAGGAACGTGCCGACGAACCGCAGGATCAGCATGCTGAATCAGACAACCGGGACGATGAAGATAGCGGGGCTGAGCCGGGCAATACCAACCCGTTCGATGCCAGTGAGATCATTGATGCGCTGTTCAGTGCCGGCAAGAAGACACAGGACGCCAACAGTGAAGCCATGGGACGCATATTCGAGCAGTTCATGGGCGGCGGGCGGCGCTAAAGGGACGATCCCGAGAACCGGTCGCAAACCCGCCGGGCGACGCCCGGCGGGTTGTTTCTTGCCTAACCGATCTTTCGATTCTTCACGCCGTGGATCCGCTCGAACCGAATTTGCTTGAGCTGTTCCATGGCGCGGTGTGGATCGCTCTGAGCGGCAGCGGCAGCTACCTCTTGGCGCTCAAGGCCAATGTCACCGAGCATTCTGTCGTCCAACTCAGCAATCGCCCAGAGGTTTGCACGCTTGTGATGATTTTCCATCCACGTCCGAGCCCACTGGCGAAGTCCATGAACAAGGACTGCAACCATGCCATCTCCGTTGGAAATGGAAGGAACTGACGCCGGCACCGTCGGGGCTGGCGTCAATTCTTGAGCAAGGCAGGCACCACCGGGATAGTGCTGTTCCAGATTGCGCATAGCAGCTTCCTTTCGCGTCTGAGTACTCCGCCGCAGTGGCGGACATAACTCTCCCGTTCGGTGGGAGCGCGATGGCTCCCGCCGTTGTTGGGCGGGCCGGCGTTGGAGTGCAGCGCCTGTGGCGCAACCGGCTGTCCATTCAGGATTGACAGGAAGATGCGCTCTGCATCATTATAAGTCTAACGAATGTTTCTTATCTTATGCATCAGAGATGTTGATGCTTAGAAAGGGCAATCCCATGATTCTTGACAGTGATCAGCTACGCACATTCGTGGCCGTAGCGGAAACCAAGAGCTTCACGCGGGCTGCGCAGGAGGTGCACCGCACGCAGGCTGCGGTTTCGATGCAAATCAAGAAGCTTGAGGAGCGCATCGGACGCGCTTTGTTCGATCGGTCGGCCAAGGAAACGAAACTCACAACCCACGGTCAGACGCTGCTGAGCTATGCACGTAAGATCATCGCCTTGAACGAACAGGCGGTTGGCGCGTTTCAGCAGGAAGGCTTTGCCGGCGAGATCAAGTTCGGCTTGCCCGATGACTATGCCGAGCGCCTCTTGCCGATGGTACTGGCGGCCTTTCACCGGTCGCATCCCGGGGTCGAAATGACCGTAGAATGCAAGTCATCGAACCAGGTTGGGCAGATGGTGCGTGAGGGGACGCTCGACATGGGCCTCGTCACACATGCGGATATGAGCCTCAGCAATGACGACCGGGCAGTCGGGACAATCGTTCGCCGCGAGCATCTCGTCTGGATCGGGTCTGACGCGCTTGCGGCACAGGATCCAGATCCGGTGCCATTGGCGCTCAGTCCGGCACCCTGTGCCTGGCGCATCATGGCGATCCAAGGTCTTCAGTCTCAGGGCCGGCAGGCCCACATCACATATTGCTCGCATAGTGCTGCGGCGCTTAACAGCGCGGTGGCGGCTGGCCTGGCATTCTCGGTTCTGCCGGAAAGCGCCATCCGGCCAGATGTGCGGGTCATGACCGCCGCCGACGGCTTTCCACCGCTGCCGATGTGCGACATCGCCATCGTCCGAGCCAAGCACGCCACGCTTCCGGTCCATGATGCCATGGCCGATCACATCATGCGACGGCTCAGCAATTTCAGCGGAACTGCCATGGCTGTCGCTTAGTCATCGTTCGCCTAACGAAACGCGTAACGATAACGCCATCTTAAATGGTGATCGGTATTGCTGTTGTCCAAAGTGCAACGATGACATGAGCAGGCGCTTGAGACCGCACGGTCGGCTGTGTTCACGGCAGCGTCTGTTCCAACGCGCGAAACACAATGACACCGCAGGATTCCACCGAAATTCAGGCACCCGCTGCTCAGCCGAACGACGCTGAAGTTAAGCCTTCCAAGGGTCCGTCGATTGGACGAATCGTTCATGTGTCAGGCGCCAAGGCCCGGGTCCTGCTCAATCAGGACTATGCGCCCGAACTGACCAACGATGACAGCGTCCCGTTTATTGGCACGCTTTTGGCGGTTGATACCGGCCACGCAATTGCGCTCGGGCTGATAACCGAGATGGCCGTCCCCAATCCGGTGATCGAGAACGAGCGGCTCGAACCGCGCTTTGTCGATGTGGAACTGGTGGGTGAACTGATCCGCCATCCAGACGGTTATCTCAGCACCTTCCGTCGAGGCGTTTCGGTTTATCCGCGACTGGGTGACCGCGTGCAGAACGCGACACAGGAGATGCTGAAGAAGGTATACCAGTTCGGTAATTTCGACTCCGTCATGGTCGGCCAGTTGCATCAGGACCCGACGATTCCGGCGGTCATCAAGGTCGACGATATGCTTGGCAAGCACTTCGCCATTGTCGGATCGACCGGTTCAGGCAAATCGTGCGCGGTTGCGCTTGTGCTTCAGAAGGTTCTTGAGAAGCACGCCAACGCTCATGTGGTCCTGCTTGATCCGCACAACGAGTATGGCGACTGCTTCGGAGATCAGACCGAGAAGGTCAAGATCACCGATCTCAACCTGCCGTATTGGCTTCTGACCTTTGAAGAAGCCGTCGAGATCCTGATCAGGGATGCAGCCCGACATTCCGACGAAGTCGAGATCCTGCGCGAGATCATTCCGGCCGCCAAGCGGCAATATGCGTCAGGCGGCAATGGCTCGCTGTTGCGCAGCACAGCCACCGGGCTTGAGCGTTTCACCGTCGACATGCCGGTGCCCTACCGCATCTCCGATGTCCTCGAACTGATCAACATCGAGATGGGCCGCCTGGAGAAACGCAAGGACATCTCGACCTATCAGCGCCTGAAGGCACGTATCGAGACCATCATTCAGGATCCGCGCTTCGCCTTCATGTTCGGCAGCATGTCTGTGCAGGACAATTTCGCTTCCATTCTCAAGCGGTTGTTCCGGGTGCCCGTGGCCGGCAAGCCGATCACCGTGATGCAGCTGATGGGGTTGCCCTCGGAAGTGGTCAATGTTGTCGTTTCGGTCATGTCGCGGCTGGCCTTCGACATTGCCATGTGGAGCGAAGGCAAGATCGCCATCACGTTTGTGTGCGAGGAGGCACACCGCTACGTACCGCGGTCCGAAGATCAGGGATTTGAGCCAACCAAACGGGCAATTTCCCGCATTGCCAAGGAGGGGCGGAAATATGGCTGCTCGCTTTGCATTGTCAGCCAGCGCCCCGGCGATGTCGATCCGACGATCCTGTCTCAGTGCTCGACGATTTTCACGATGCGCCTCTCCAACGAGCGCGATCAGGGGATCATCGAGGCCGCACTCTCCGATTCGAGTGCAAGTCTCATGAGCTTCCTGCCCGCCCTTGGAACGCGCGAAACGATTGTCTTCGGTGAAGGCGTGCCACTGCCGTCGCGGATTCTGCTTGCGGAGATCCCTCAGGCGGCGCTACCGCGCGGCGGCATGTTGAAATTTGCTGATGCCTGGGGTGCCGACAACACCAATTCCGGCCAGCTCGAAAGCATGATCGCACGCTGGCGGTTGTCGACAGAAGTTACAAACACCGATCAATTCGCCAACTCCGGGACGCAGCCCTGTTTGCCCGGCAGCGTTGTTTCGCAGCCGCCGCAGCCCGCACCAGGCGAGCGTAGCGGCAGTGTCGAGGATGCCGTGAGTTCCGGCATGCTGTGGGCGGACACGCCATTGCAGCAGACGGCCCGGTCAATCGATCCTGTTCCCGTCGCGCCGACACACGATGCCGCCTATGGCGCGCACCCGTCCGATCCGACAATTGGCCGCCGACCGTCTGACATGATGCCGGTCGACCAGACGCCACCACCTGCTCCTGACAACCGGCGCGACGAGAACTGGCGGGCCGAAATGCTGCAGCGGATCGCCGGGCAGTCTTAATACGCTTCTTCAGCAAAAATCCGGTCGATATCGCCATTCCAGTCGCTTTGGTAGAGTCTCAGTAAGCGCTCTGCCGCAGTTTCATTGCTGGCGACCATATCATCGAGCGGATCGAGGAACCGGGTTTCGTCGGAATCGCTGCCGTATCCAAAGCCACGCGCCGAAAGTCCCTTCCTTGCGATCGCCAGGCAGTCACGGGCGATGTCGCCGACTGTTCGGTCGCGGAACCGGGTGCTGAGGCCAGTCTTCGGCACAGCGTCACGGAGCGACTGGCGCTCCTCATCCGTCCAATCCCCAACCAGCGCGTAGGCGGCCTCCAGAGCCGTTTCGTCATAGAGAAGTCCGACCCAGAACGCCGGCAACGCACAAATATTGCTCCATGGGCCGCCATCGGCTCCCCGCATTTCCAGGAACCGCTTGAGACGAACCTCCGGAAAGATCGTTGAGAGGTGGTTGGTCCAGTCCGATCGCGTAGCAGTCTGTCCCTCAAAACCTGGCAGGCGGCCCGCCAGGAGATCACGGAACGAATGACCGGCGACATCGTGATAGGCGCCACCGCGGTTGACGAAATACATCGGCACATCAAGCGCATAATCGACATAGCGCTCGAAGCCAAAACCATCCTCGAAGGCAAAGGGCAGCATCCCGGATCGATTAGGATCGGTATCGAGCCAGATGGCGCTGCGTTCAGACAGATTGCCGTTGGGCATGCCATTGGTGAATGGTGAATTAGCAAACAGCGCCGTTGCAATTGGCTGCAGGGCGAGCCCTACCCGCATCTTTCGCACCATGTCGGCTTCAGAGGAAAAATCGAGATTGACCTGCACCGTGCAGGTCCGAAACATCATGTCGAGGCCGCGCGTGCCGACCGTGGGCATGTAGCGCTTCATGATCGCGTAGCGGCTTTTAGGCATGGCCGGCGTCTCGGCCAGTGTCCATTTCGGCGACATGCCCAGACCGAGAAAACCGATACCCATGGGGTCGGCCGCTTCACGGACCTGCACCAGGTGATGATTGGCTTCACGGCAGGTTTGATGAATGGTCTCAAGCGGAGCGCCGGAAAGTTCGAACTGCCCTCCAGGCTCGAGTGAGATGGCACCGCCACCCTTGGTGTCGAACAGACCTATGATCAGTCCATCGTCGAGGATCGGTTCCCAATGAAGCTGGCGGCGCATGGCCTCCAGCAGCGCACGGATCCCGTTCTCGCCTTCATAGGGCACCGGGCTGCAGTCCGAGACATAGAATCCGATCTTCTCGTGCTCGGTGCCGATGCGGAACTCCGACTGCGGTTTGCAGCCGGCTTCGAGCTCACCGATCAGGTCAGCGCGTGACTCGATGGGAATTTCATTGGATTGATCGCGGGCCATGTGACGGCCACCTCCGTTCCAGAGCAAGCGCCACGTGTTAGACCGGGCTGCCGGAAGCTGTGGGGGCATAGCCGCGTTGGCAGACGCACACAAGCCCTGCTTTGTGTCTTGCTAGCAGGGTTCACTGAATTGCAGCCTGGGATTGGTTCAGACAGCGGGCCGCCAGTCTCCCAGAACCGACTGCACAAGCGCCAGTGCAGCCACGGCTGCAGTATCCGCCCGCATGATCCGCGGGCCCAAAGAGATTGGCACAGCGGCTGAATGGGCACGGATGCGCGCCTGCTCGCCCAGGCTGAAACCGCCTTCCGGCCCAATTAACACTGTGACCGGTCCTGGTCCGATTGATGACAGGGCATCAAGCGGCGTGTTGCTTTCCGCTGCTTCGTCGCAAAAGACAAGCGTCTCGTCCCCTCGCAATTGACGCAAGAAGGTGTCGAGCGCGACCGCCGGTTCGATATTGGGCACCCACAGCACACCGCATTGCTCTGAGCCCTCAATCAGATTGGACCGAAGCCGGTCCATGTTGAGCTTGCGCGATATGGTGTGCTCGGTGATGACAGGCGTGACCCGCGCGACGCCCAGTTCGCTCGCCTTCTGCGCGATATAGTCGAGCCGCGCATGTTTGAGCGGCGCGAAAGCATAGGTGATGGGGGCGGGCCAAGACTGAGGGCGCGTCAAGGCTTCGCAAACCGCTTGCATGACCTTCTTTGACTGCAGTTTCAGAGTTGCCTGCCATTCCCCATCGGCACCGTTGAACAGCAAGACGTCATCACCAGCGGCCAGCCGAAGCACGTTGCCAAGATAGTGCGACTGGTCCCGCGTCAGGGTGACGTTGGCGCCTTCCCTCAATTGAGCGGCAACGAACAACCTCGCAACCGTCTTGCCGGCCATACGCTGATCCCCTATCGCTGCTGACCCCTCATGCGTGAGTGATTTAGCGTGCCTGACAAGTCCAACCAAGACACTGGCGAACGGATCGTTGCCTCGGAGGCAGCAGTCCTGCGCGCGGCGGATGCGGAGGATTATCCGGTCCTCATCGAGATGGTCCGCGCTCTCGGTGTCGAGGACGGGCATCCGGTCGGCCAGAGGAGCGAAGACGCGCTGCGCGCGCTCTTGCTGAAGCCGGAATGGGGTCGCGTCTTCATTCTCGAGCCAGCCGAAGAGCCCAAGCACCCGCTTGGTTATGTGATTGTGTGCTTCGGCTACTCGGTGGAGCTTGGCGGGCGCGATCTTCTCATCGACGAACTCTACCTGCGGCCTGAGTGTCGTGGCAGAGGGCATGGAACCGCCACATTGCAAGCCCTCGAAGACTGGGCCCGGAAAGAGGGGTTTGCCTCGGCCTTTCTGGAAGTCATGCATGGCAATCGCGCCGAGGCACTCTATCGACGACTTGGATATGCCGACCGAGGAAGTGTCTTTCTGGGTAAATCACTGCTTGATGAAGCCTGAGCCTCTATCGAAGGATGAGGGTGACAGTGCAATGGCCCTGCGCTAGCTGTCCTCAGATGACCGAGACAGGGCAAAACACCGCCACCGTCGCCGATGCTGTCAGGGGCAATTGGGTCGACCGGTATGCACCGGACACACTGAAGCCCTATTTCCGGCTGGCGCGTTATGACCGGCCCATTGGCTGGTGGCTCCTGATGTGGCCTTGCCAATGGTCGACGGCGCTGGCGGCCATTGCCGCAGGTGTGGCGATTCCCGACATCCGCCTTCTCATCCTGTTCTGGATTGGTGCCGTGGCCATGCGCGGCGCGGGGTCGACCTGGAACGACATCCTCGACCGCAACATCGACAAGGGCGTCGAGCGAACCCGGAACCGCCCCCTGCCTTCCGGCCAGATTGGTGTCAGAGCGGCCTTCGTCTTTCTCTGCGCGCAGGCCCTCGTTGGACTGGCTGTGCTGTTGCAGCTCGGACCGTTTGCCATCGCGGTGGGTCTCGGATCACTGGCGGTGGTGGCGGTCTATCCGCTGATGAAACGTATCACTTCCTGGCCGCAAGCGGTGCTTGGGCTGGCGTTTTCCTGGGGTGCACTAATGGGCTGGGCTGCGACTTTCGGCAGCCTCTCAGCCGCGCCGCTGTGCCTTTATGCCGGCTGCATCCTTTGGACCATCGGCTATGACACCATCTACGCCCATCAGGACCGGCGTGATGATGCCATAATCGGCGTGAAGTCCACTGCGAGGCTGTTTGACGAGAACACCCGGCTGATTATCGGGCTGTTCTATGCCGGCGCTATGACTCTTTGGGGTGCGGCCTTGTATCTGGCCGGCGGTGGCGTGATCGGATTTGCAGGATTGGCACTCGCCGGGCTTCACTTCGTCTGGCAGGTCAAGACGCTCGACATCCAGGACCGCGGCCGCTGCCTGATGCTGTTCCGCTCCAATGCGAATTTCGGCTGGCTGCTGTTTCTGGCCTTCGCCGCCGACGCTGCAGCGCAGGCGCTTTTCTAGGCGCATTGGCAACTGCTCATCTACACGAACCGAGCACGATTACGTTCTTGCAATGATCTCGCGGGCACCTCTGATCGGTGCCGTTGCCGGTGAACCACCTGACGCACGCTTGGTCAGAAAGCCCGGCCTACGGGCGGCAAAGAAGCTGTTGGCGCGACGGGCGCGCGGACGGCGGCTCGCCAATTGCATTTCGCTTGCCGCACCATTTCCGTCGGTCTGCTCGATCAGCAATTTGCAACCCAGTGCCTCGGCCCAACCTTCACCCTCGGCCAGGATATTCTCGTTGTCATGTAGCGGGTCGTAGACGGCAAGCTTGACGCAAAAGTCCGGCACTTCGTGCAGAAGTGTCAGTACCGACTGCTCGCCAAGGGCCAGCGCGATGCCACGATAGCTTGAGATTGGCACGCGCACCTTTTGGGCGGCGGCCATGCCGGTCCACTTCTCAAGTGTAATGCAACCCTGTTCGATGGTGGCCTGGACAAGTTCCTTGTCCAGACCAGAGTCCCCTTGCGCGTCCGCTTCAAACGCAAAACGCGCGAGGGGTAGCTTCGCACCGTCGCAGGTAGCCTGCGCGGCCCGAGCGGCTGATGCACCGCCTGGTCTCATTTGACGCCCCTGTAATTCGCCTCGAACCGGCCTCGGGGCTGTTGCCCTCTTTCGGCCTGTTCTGAGAGGAGAATGACATAGCGGCAACACGATTGGCTTAAGAACTCTGGTAAAAATGGGTTGAATCCGCCCAAGGTTAAGCGTTAACCCAGTTTGCCCCCGGGGGCGGCCGGGATCGGCGTTTTTCACAATGCCGTTGGAGGCGCGTTGGCTTCCTGCCGGTCCCGCCCCATATGCCTGACTTCGCACCTGCGTTGATCGTGTCTCGGGCCCAGGCGAACCATCATTGCGAACAGGTGGTCGCCTTACCCAAAGACATGGCATCCAAAAACGAACGGACTCTGCCGAATGACGTCGCTTGTCGATCTTGCCATTGTTGAATCACGCGCTGCGGCCTTGCTCGAGGCGGCCAAGAAGGCCGGCGCGGAACAGGCAGACGTGATCGCGGCGCGTGGCCTGTCACAGGGCATCGAGATACGCAACGGTGCGCTGGAGGAGATGGACAGCTCCGAGAGTGATCGAATGGCACTGCGTGTGTTTTGCGGGCATCGAACCGCCATCGTGTCCACCAGCGAAACCGGTGACACTGACTTCTCGACTCTGGCCGAACGGGCTGTTGCGACCGCAAAGGCAGCGCCAGAAGACCCTTACGCCAGTCTCGCCGCGGCCGGTGAGACTGGCCAGACAGCTGTCGATCTTGAACTTGTCGATCCGGACTTCCCGACAATGGACAGCCTGATGGACCGTGCTCAAGCAGCAGAAGCTGCAGCATTGGACGTGGCAGGCATCAGCAAGTCGGGCGGCGCATCGGCAGGCTTCAGCCTTGCTGGCGTGGTGCTTGCAACCTCCAACGGATTTCACGGTCAGTACATGCGTTCCAATCACTCGCTGTGGGCGACGGCAATTGCCGGTGAAGGCACCGGAATGGAAAGAGACTACGATTTTGTCCGCGCCCTCCACCTTGCTGACCTCGATGCGCCTGAAACCATCGGACGCAATGCCGCGGAGCGGGCAGTGAAACGCCAGGCGCCGTCCAAGGTGGAAACCCGCACTGGCACGGTTGTCTTCGAGCCGCGGCTAGCCTCGGGACTGGTATCGACCGTAGCGCAAGCCTTGAACGGTGCATCCGTGGCGCGGGGAACGAGTTTCCTCAAGGATCGGATGGGCGAGCAGATCTTCAAGGCCGGCATCAGGATCACAGACGATCCGTTGCGCGTGCGCGGTCTCGGATCCAGACCGTTCGATGGGGAAGGCGTCGCCGCTAATCCGCTAACGCTTGTTGAGAACGGCTGTATTTCGAGCTGGGTGCTTGATCTGGCGTCGGCCGCCGAGCTCGGACTGAAAACCACCGGTCATGCTGGCCGGGGCATTGGCGGACCACCGTCGCCCAGCAGCACAAATCTGACGCTCCTGCCGGGTGACGAAACACCTGAGGCGCTGATCGCCGGCATCGATTTCGGCATCTATGTTACCGAACTGATCGGGCGCGGCGGCAACACAACCACCGGTGACTACAGCCGAGGGGCCTCGGGGTTCCTGATCGAGAAGGGCGAACTGAAAGGACCGGTTGCCGAGATTACCGTTGCGGGCAACCTCGATGATATGTTCGCGCAGCTGACGCCTGCCAACGACCTTCGCTATCGCATGACCACCAATGCCCCAACAGTTGCCGTGGACGGATTGACCATTGCCGGGCGCTGATAACCCAAGCGAACGGGCGGGCCGGGTCGAACCGGCACTTCATCTCTCAGATGATCTTCATTTGATCGAGGCAGCGGTGCGGGGAGCGGGCGAAATTGCGCTCAGCTATACGCCAAAGGCGGCCCGCAGCTGGCTCAAGGCCGGTAACTCACCGGTCACCGAAGCCGACATGGCGAGTGACAAGCACCTGCATGACACGCTAACCGTTTCGCGGCCTGGCTATGGCTGGATCTCCGAGGAATCGCGTTCAAAGCCCGCAGCCCCAGGAAATGGTCAACAGCGGACCTTTGTGGTCGACCCGATCGATGGGACGCGCGGGTTCATGGACGGTGGCGATGAATGGACCATCTGCGTGGCCATCCTTCAGGACGGCGTTCCGGTGGTCGGCGTTGTCTACAATCCGACGCGTGATGAGATGTTTGGTGCCGTGAGCGGCGGGGGCGCGCGATGCAATGACGCCGCCATCAGCGTATCCCGGCAGGACTCACTGACCGGCGCCCGGCTTGCCGCATCCAAGAAAGCGGTCCGTACCTTGGGCAAGGCTTCCAGTGAGGTTGAAGCGCGCTATGTGCCGTCGCTGGCATATCGGGTTGCGGGTGTCGCAAGTGGGGTCTATGACGGCACCATATCGACCGGCAGGGCGCATATCTGGGATATTGCTGCGCCGGCGGTCATCGTCGCGGAAGCAGGCGGTCTCGTTACCGATAGCCATGCCACTGGGCCGGACTACACAGCACAGGATTGCCGTGTCCCCCCGCTCGTGGTCGCAGGACCTGAGTTACATCCGCTGCTATGTGCCGCGCTTCAGAGCGCACCCGGTCAGGGGCAGTGAACGAGGACTTTATGAGCAACGTGCCCGATAAACAGCTGCTGCATCTCGTCTTTGGAGGCGAGCTCGAGGATCTTGACGGCATCACCTTCCAAGATCTCGACAAAGTCGATGTGGTTGGTGTCTACCCCAATTATGCGACCGCTTACGATGCCTGGAAGGGTGCGGCACAGCGCACGGTCGACAACGCACAAACGCGGTACTTCATCGTCCATCTGCACCGGCTCATGGATCCTGACACCGAAGCGCCCGAGGCGACCGTCGGCAACGGCTGACTAGGCGCAGAGCGTGATCAAGACACTCGGCAAATCGCCCGCTGTTCAACGCGTGGCCGGCCATCTGATCGGCGGCTACCTGAAACTCTGCGCGGCCACATCGAGGCTGGAACTGACACCGGCTGATTTTCCCGATCAGGCCGAAGCGGACGTGCCGTTCATTCTCACCGCTTGGCATGGCGAGCATCTGCTGTTGCCGATGCTGAACAGAACTCACTATCAGATGAAGGCGCTTGTTTCGCGACACCGGGATGGCGAATTGAACGCCATCGCGCTCAAGTGGTTCGGAGTCGATACAATTCGTGGTGCTGGCAGTCACAACCGTGATATTTTCCGCAAGGGCGCTTTTCAGGCATTTCGCGGGCTTATGGGCAAATTGGAATCAGGCAGCTGTGTCTTCATGACCGGTGATGTGCCGAAAACGGCGCGGGTGGCCAGCCCCGGCGTAATCCGGCTGGCGGCCCATACCGGGCGAGCCATCTATCCGGTCGGCATTGCGGCCGCGCCGAACATTGCCACCTCAGGATGGGATCGCGCCGCTGCGCCGTTGCCTTTCTCACGCATCGGGATTGCATTGGATGGTGTGCTGCGGGTGCCTCAGAATGCCGACGAGGCGACTCAGGAGGCCGCATGCAAGGACTTGCAGGGTAAGCTAGAACGCGCCAGCGCGAAGGCCTGGGCATCGATTGGCGCAGAATGCCCCTACCATGCGGCACTGGCGGACGCGCCCAATGGCGAGGGAGCTCCAAGATGAGCACTCGGCGCGCACCGGCTGGGCTGATTGCCTATCAACTGGCAACGCGTCTGGTGACGCCGTTGAGCGGCGCCGTCATTGCCCTTCGCCAAAAACGCGGCAAAGAGGATGCCAACCATCGCGCTGAACGCTTCGGCAAGGCGTCAGCTGGTCGGCCCCAAGGGCCGCTCATCTGGGTCCATGCGGCAAGTGTCGGCGAGGCCAAGGCTGTCCTGCCGCTGATCGAGCAGATCAGCGTTCTCTATCCTGACATGTACATCCTAGCGACGACGACAACAGTGACGTCGGCGCTGATCATGAAGCGGCAACTGCCGCGCATGGCCTATCACCAGTTTGTTCCGCTGGACATGCCCCGTTTCGTCGACCGCTTCATGAGCCACTGGAAACCGGAGCTGATCATTTTTGCGGAATCCGAGATCTGGCCCAACATACTAATGCGGGCCCGGCAGCAAGGTTCCCGGCTCGCTCTGGTCAATGGCCGCATGTCGCAGCGGTCTTTTCAACGCTGGACCAGGGCCCGCTCGGTCGTTGCCCATCTGCTCGCCGGATTTGATGTTTGCCTTGCTCAATCGGAGTCCGATGCCGAACGCCTCGGCAAGCTGGGTGCGTCCTCTGTGCTGAACACGGGCAACATCAAGTTCGACGTCCCTGCGCCGGAAGCCAATGTAGTGGAAGTGGCCGCGTTCAAGCGCCGCTTCGGCGAACATCCGCGTTGGGCCGCCGTGAGCACGCATCCCGGCGAGGAGGAAATCGTCGCCGAGGTGCATATGCACCTGAAACAGAAGCGGCCTGACGTGAGGACACTGATCGCGCCCCGCCATCCGGAACGCGGAACTGAAATTGCGGCTATGTTAAGCGCGCGCGGCCTCACTGTTGCGCAACGCTCCAAGAACTCGCTGCCGCCCCACGATGCCGAGATCTTCATTCTCGACACCATCGGCGAGCTTGGTCTCGTGTTCCGGCAATTTCCCGTGACCTTCATGGGCGGATCACTGGTTCGCCATGGCGGACAGAATCCGATCGAGCCGGCTAAACTGGGGTCCGCGATTGTTCATGGACCGCACATCCGGAATTTCGACGAGGTCTATTCCGCGCTTGATGTGGGCGGCGGTGCGGAAATGGTCAGGGGTTCGATCCAGCTTGCGCAGGCCGTCGGCAATCTGATCGACAATCCAAGCAAGGCACGCCTCAGGGCCGATGCGGCCAATGCCGCGCTCGAGCCGTATACCGGCTCACTTGACCGTACCATGGCAGCCCTCGGTCCGTTGCTCGATGATATCGCCCGCGCCTATGCCAGCCAGGGTACGCGCTGAGGGCATGAGCTGGAACACGCCGAAGTTCTGGTACGCGCCCAACTACACAGTTTCGGCGCTATCGCTTCTTCCAGTGGGCTGGATCTACGGTGCCGTAACGGGTCTGCGCATGCGGCTGTCATCGACCAGCCGCGCCCTGGCACCTGTCGTCTGTATCGGAAATCCAACCGTGGGCGGAGCCGGCAAGACACCGGTTGCACTCGCCATGGCCAGGCTACTGGCGCGCCATGGACGGCATCCAGGCTTTCTCAGCCGCGGCTATGGTGGCAACGCCAATCGACCAACGTTTGTCAGGCGGGAGACGAGTGCCGAGATCTGCGGCGACGAACCAGTCTTACTGGCGCGGGAATTCCCTACCGTGGTGAGTGTAGACCGGCCTTGGGGCGCGGACGTTCTGCTCGAAGGCGATCCAGAGGCCAAAGGGCAAAAAGGCGATCCAGTTGATGTTATCGTCATGGATGACGGCTTTCACAACGCCTCACTGGAGAAGGCACTGTCATTTCTGGTCATCGACAAGAGTGCAGGACTGGGCAATGGCTTCGTGTTTCCGGCCGGGCCACTGCGCATGAGCCTCAAGGGTAACCTGCAGCGGGCGGATGCCGTCATCATTGCCGGGAACAAAAAGGCGGAGCTGAGCCCCGATGTCGAAGCTGTGATGGCGCGTTGCGAACGTCGCGGCCTGCCGGTTTTCCGGGCCCATGTAGAACCCGACGGAGAAACGCTGAAGACCCTGCGCGGCAAGCCGCTGATTGCCTTCGCCGGGATTGCTCGCCCGGAGAAGTTCTTCGCGACGTTGCGCGCGGCCAATCTGGATGTTGTCGAGTCGCATTCCTTTCCTGACCACCATGCTTTCAGTGCGGATGATGCCGAGAAGCTGGTAGCAGCGGCGATCGCGATCGAGGCGACATTGATCACGACCGAGAAAGACGCTGTGCGGTTTGCCCGAACAAAGGTGGGTCCATTGGCGCGGCTGCGCCAGCAAACACGTGTCCTTCCAGTAACCGCAAGGTTTCCTCGTGCCGAGCAGACCGTGTTGCGAGAGATGCTGAAGGCACTGCCGCCGCGTTTTGTTGTGCCAGCAACCCCGACATATGACGACGACTGACTGCGTCGGTCGGTAGGGGCTCAGTCTTTACCTTCGCGGATCGCCAATTCCCGGTCCATGGCAATTCGTGCTGTGGCGTAGGGCTCCTGCCGGGCGACATTCCAGTAGCGCAAATCCTCAAGCGGGATCGGCAGGCCGGACACCGCGCATGTGACGAATGTTCCTGAGCGGAGGACCTGATAGTCTCCGTCCAGATAACGCAGGCGGGCTTCGTTGCCCGAGCTGGGACGTTCCATGCGGTTCATGTCTGAGTGATAGGCAGGCGACCCGTCGATTGCAATGGAAATGCAGCCAGAAGGGCGTCAGTTGCCATGGCACGCCGGCTCAGAACAGCGACCCTTGACCGCCTCCAGCTTTGTCCTCTTGCCGACGTACTTGCCCAGCGGTCCCGCTGGCCTTCTTTTCGGGCTGGGCTGTGCGGGCTGGCGCACTGCCAGCACCGGTCTGTGACGTGCCTCCACCTTTGTCCGTCACGCGCACATCAACCTGCCCGTCTGCGAAGCTGAGGCCGAACTCGCCAGCCTTCCGCGCGGCATCCGTGCTCCGGATCAGGTTGCCATCAGCATCCCTGGCCAGCGCATAGCCACGCGACAGGGTAGCGGAGTAGCCAAGTGCGGCGAGGAGCTTGCCGGACTGATCGAGCCTGGCACGCGCGCGTGAGACACGTGCTGCCTGGGCCCTGACGGCAGCCTGACTGGCATGAGCAAGTGTACGGCGACCAGCGCCAACGCGCTGCGAAACGAGGATGGGCTTCAACCGCGTCACTGCCCTGTCCAGCGCTGCACGTCGATCGCGCACGTCCTGCCCACGGCTGCGTTCAAACCGACGGGAGAGTTCATCAAGCCGGCGACGCGGCAGCACGGCCAGGTCGCGCAGACGCGGCATTCGGCTCTGCAACAGTGCAAGATGCTGACGCCGGTCAGAAATCTGACGTCGCATACCGTTCAAGAGGCCGCTTCGTGACACATCCAGGCGCTGACGCGGCAGTGCCAGCAGGTCCTCAAGGCGCGGCAGACCACGGGCAGCCGCAATGAACTCGCGGCGCCGGTCGCCAGTCAGACGAATTAGCGCGCGCAGCAGCCGCGCCTGGCGGTCGCCAATGGTTGAGATCAGCTCAGTGCGAACCGGGACAGCCATTTCCGCTGCTGCCGTGGGAGTCGGCGCACGCCTGTCCGAGGCGAAATCAATCAGCGTCGTGTCGGTTTCGTGTCCGACAGCAGAAATGAGTGGAATGTCGCTGTCCGCGGCGGCGCGTACCACAATTTCCTCGTTGAATGCCCAAAGGTCTTCGAGACTGCCGCCGCCACGCCCGACGATCAGGACATCCGGCCGCGGTATAGGATCGGCGAACGCCATCGCGTTGAAGCCACGGATGCCAGCTGCGATCTCTTCTGCAGCGCCCTCCCCCTGAACCCGGCAAGGCCAGACCAGCACATGCACGGGAAACCGGTCGCGCAATCTGTGTAGGATGTCGCGGATGACGGCGCCGGTCGGCGATGTAACGACGCCAATGATGCGTGGCATCTCGGGAAGCAGCTGTTTGCGTGCTTGATCGAACAGGCCCTCGGCCGCAAGGCGTTTACGGCGTTCTTCAAGCTGCGCCAGCAAAGCGCCGGCACCGGCCGGCTCGATTGCGTCGATAACAATCTGGTACTTCGACTGCCCGGGAAACGTGGTGATCTTGCCGCTCGCGACCACTTCGAGACCCTGTTCGAGCTGAACGCCAATGCGCGCCGCGACACCTTTCCAGATCACGCCGCTGAGGACAGCCCGGTCGTCTTTCAGATCGAGGTAGACATGCCCGGACGCCGGTCGGGAGACGCGTCCCAACTCACCTCGCACGCGCACGTAGGAAAAGGTCTCCTCGACATTGCGTTTGATCGCGCCGGAGATTTCCGAAACCGTCTGCTCGGGCAGGTTCGACAGGGTGGATGAAACGGCCAATGGCGACTCCTGAATTGTGGTCGAATGGAGCGCGCCGATGCGCCTGCGTCAAGCAATGCCTCGCGACCGCATCTTGCCCACAAGAGTGGCGACTTGCCCCCTATGGCCGGGAAACCGTCAATGCTAGGGACAGTGAAAGGTCCGATCTCCGGGAAGGTTATCGTAATGAACGTGCTCCTCATTGGCGGCGGCGGCCGAGAACATGCGCTGGCCTGGGCGATATCGGGCAGCCCCGCGCTCGGCCGGTTCTTCTGTGCTCCCGGCAACGCTGGGATCGCAACTTGCGCAGAAATCGTGTCGCTCGACATCGCCGATCACCAAGCTGTTGCAGCATTCTGCAAGGACCATGCGATCGATCTCGTGGTGGTCGGGCCGGAAGCGCCGCTCGTTGCCGGCATAGCGGATGATCTGACAGCGAAGGGCATTTCGGTGTTTGGCCCTTCGCGGGCGGCGGCCGCGCTGGAAGGGTCGAAGGCATTCATGAAGGCGGTGTGTGCCGAGGCGGGCATTCCAACAGCCAAGCATCACCGCTTCACCGATCCCGATGCGGCCAAGGCAGACATCCGCGCGCGCGGCACGCCCATCGTGATCAAGCAAGACGGGCTCGCCGCCGGCAAGGGCGTTAGTGTTGCTGTGACGCTCGATGACGCGTTTGAGGCTGTCGATACGCTTCTGACGGATAATCAGGAAGTCCTTGTCGAAGACTTTCTCGATGGCGAAGAGGTCAGCGTGTTCGCTCTGAGCGATGGCAAGACGGTCTTGCCACTGGCTTCCGCTCAGGATCACAAGCGCGCCTATGATGGCGATGAAGGCCCCAACACCGGCGGTATGGGCGC
>JBCDCP010000054.1:0-19853 GCA_039181495.1 Pseudomonadota bacterium
ATGTCGAGCGCACCGACATTTTGTCCAAAGCCGATAGCGCAAAGCTGGAAGCACTCCGCAAGAAGCGAGCTGAAGCACCAACAAAAACGACTATCACGGCAGAGGCAAAACCCCGCCCCGAGAACGCCACCGAACCAACCGCTCGCGCGGCAAAACAAGACCAGGCACCGCCAGCCAAAACAGCCACCACACCAACGGCACCGAAGCAACCTCCAGTGAAAGGGACTCTCGGTGATGCACTGCGCAAGCGGCAGGCTGCGCCGCCAAGCGAGAACAAGACCGAAAAGGCAAAGCGGACAGCTCCTGCGCCGAGAGCGACTGAACCTGCCCGGCCGCCGGAGCCATGGCATCTCCGCCTAAAGACATGGGCACATGCCCACCTTATTGATCATTACAAAGCACCCCGGGAGCGGGTAGCCACCGGTGCTCCATTTCTGCGGCAACCGCAGAAGCCGATTGCCAAAGAGGCTCTCGCCACGCCACGCCAGATCATCCGAACTGCTCTGGACATGCTTCCCGAACCGCCACAGGGCTTCACATTTGTTGACCTTGGATGCGGCGCCGGCCGCGTGATCTACGAAGCAGCGCTGAGGCCATTTGACCGCATTGTCGGGTTTGAACGAGACGAGGATCGCTATGATTCTGCCATGGCCAATCTCAGGCTGTGGCCTCGTTCAACGATGGTCTGCCGCGACATAGACATCTATCACGAAGACCTCCTCAACGCCGAGCTTCCCGACAGTGATATGGTCGCCTACATGTACGGCCTTGATGACGGGCGGCTGATGTCATTCCTGGTCAGCAAACTGACCCGGCATGCCCGTCAGGGGCGCCGACTCTATCTGATCCTGGTCAACCCGAAACACCTGGGATTTCTCGAGAAGAGCCCGAGTTTCACGCTACAGCCGATACAGCCCAAAACGCGGCTGCTCTTGCGCCTGATCAGCCCGTTCCCGGTCAACGTCTACCAGATCAAGCCCACTTCGATTGCTGAAGCGGCGGCATCCAGGCGGCTTTCCGGTTAATACTCCGGAAGGGCTGTTTCGATCAGAGCGCGCGAATAACGGTTGATTTAACGCCATCGAAGGACCGTATCGCCAGTATCCGCAGCCACCGATCGCACCCTGAGAAGAATTGGGAATCAGCGTGCCGCCCGCTGCCGAGAATCTGTACCGGCCTCTGGCCTTACCAAAGGGGAGCGTCGAATCGCGAGCCGGTTCGACCGCCGCAGAACGCCTTACCGTGACCCTTGCAGGTCGCAACGATCTCGCTGGGATTGAGCAACCCTGGCACACGCTGGTGCAGCGCGCTGCCAACAGTCTCCCGTTCAATCAGCACGCATTCCTGACAGCTTGGTCTGAAACCTACCCTGATGCCGAACCCCTGATCATGCTCGGCTGGGACGGCGATCAGCTTGAGGCTGCGTTGCCTTTTGCAATCAAACGCTCGCGCTCGCTGACAACGCTCGAATGGATGGGCGAACCCTTCACCGAATACGGTGATGCGCTGATCGCACCAGGCCTGACTTCAATGGAACTGCTGAAACTGTTCGAGGACGGCTCAAGCGAGGCGATGGGCATCACGGGCGGCTACGACCTTCTTGTTTTGCGCAAGGTTCGTGCGGACTCGGCCATTGCACCAGTCCTCACCGTTCTGGGGGCCAGACCCTCGGACACGCGCATGGCGCCATTCGTGCCACTCGGCAATGTCAAGGATCGCGATAGCCTGCTGGCTCAGTTTGGCGCCAACCTGCGCAAGGAACTGCGGCGCAAACGCCGCAAGATCGAAGCTGCGGGCGAATACTGTTTTGCGGTTCACCGCGGTGGAATGCCAGCCCGCAGGGCGCTTGATGCAGCCATGGCGTTCAAGTCGCAATGGCTTGAAAAGCGTGGTCTTACCAGCCGCGCCTTCCTCGATGGCAACGCGGGCGAGTTCCTTGACAGGCTGGTGCCGGACACACCGGCCCAAGATGTCACCAAAGACGGGATTCTGCTTTCCGAGATCACGCTCGACGGCCGCACGCTGGCAGTCGAGATCGGTTTCCGCAATGCCGGGCGCTATTTCGCATTCCTCGGCAGCTATGACGAAGACATGGCAGAATGGGGTGCCGGCACCCTTCAACTTGCCGACACCATGCAGTGGTGTGCCGAGAACGGCATCAGCGAATTCGACCTGTTCGCACCCGCTGACAGTTACAAATTACGCTGGACCCAAGAGGGTGTTGCCATTGCCGACTACACGCAGGCCCACACTGCGATCGGACATGCCATGCTGGCTTACAGACGCAATCTGCGGCCGCTGCTCAAATCGGTCTATGAACGGATGCCACCATCCATGAGGCGCTCGCTCAAACTGATTGCCGAGAACATCTGACAAGCAAACCCGTCAGCGCCACAGCTCTCCTCCGAACTGAAGCTGGGATCAGTCCTCGCCGCGCAAGACCATGACAGAACAGGGTGCATGGCGGACAATACGAGCTGCATTTGAACCAATCAGATAGGTGCGCATCGCCGGCCGGTGCGAACCCATAATGATCAGGTCAACGCCAGCTTCCTGAGCATCTTCAAGGACCTCGTGGTAGACCGCACCTTCTCGTACAGCAAGATCACACCCGCCTTCGCCAAGATCGAGACCTGATACGATCTCCTCAAGCTTCTCACGCGTCTCCGCAAGCATCTGCTCATGTGTCTCGGCCGGCAGATATTCCGCCACCATGCCCGGCAGTGGCGGCACGACGGTTACCAGACGCACGGTGGCACCGTACTGACGGGCGAGCGACGCCGCAGTGTCGACCGAATCGCGATAGTGTTCGGGATCGGAAAGATCGACCGGAACCTGAAGCATTTTGAACATGACTAGTTTCTCACCTGTGCCCTCTGCCACCGACCGCAAGACTATCAGCCAACTGGCAGTGCAACTTGACGATCATCAACCCGTTCCGGTGCGATCGTCAGAATCCCGTCCGCGGTGATCCGGTTCAGGCCTGCTGCTCAGGGACTCTCACCACAAGACCGTCGAGCTCATCACTCAGACGGACCTGACACGACAGGCGCGAATTGGGTTGAACCTCGAATGCAAAGTCGAGCATGTCCTCTTCCATTGCAGAAGGGCTGCCTGTCTTTTCCGTCCAGGCATCATCGACATAGACATGGCAGGTCGCACAGGCGAGCGCGCCACCGCATTCGGCTTCTATACCAGGCACGAGATTGTTGATTGCGGCTTCCATCAGTGTGTTACCGGAATCCGCTGTCACGACGTGCTCTTGGCCGCCATGGTCGATGAATGTGATCTTAGGCATGGTCACTGCAACACCCTGCAACGAATGGAGCATCGCCGCATCGGCGGCCTTGTTGCGATGCTTCACCACAGGGTTGCGGCAAGGGCAAGCCCCTTCGGCCGATGTGATTGCAGTCAATTGTCCAAACGCACATCAACGGATGTCCGTTGAGATCATTGGAATAAACGTCACGCCAGAGCCAGGCGGCCCTCGATATAGCGATTGGTTAGACCCAGCGCGTCCGCGACCTTGTCCACCATGGCCGCGGCCCGGCGATCCGCCGGATTGTAACCTTCCGCGACCCGTGCGACTTCGGCGAGATGCCAGGCACCGATATTCCGCGCCGAACCCTTGATGGTGTGCGCAGCCATCCGCCAGCTTTCGGCGGTTCGGGCCCCGCGAAGGCGCTCCAGGAAGATCTCGGTCTGCGATAGAAACAGCCCCAGAACCTCTCGCTCCAGGTCCGCATCATCGAGCGTCTGCCGGGCCAGGTGCGCCAGATCGACAGGCTCGTCGCGGGCGGCATCAGTCACAGATTCACTGCGATCGCGGACTGCTGCGGTCGCGGCTGATCCAATGTCACGGCTGGTGTAGGCCATTTGCAATACCCTCCATACTGCAAATCCGAAATGACTCTCGCATCACGCCCAAGTCTGCATCATTGCCGATGAAGTCTTGCTTAAATGCGGGGAAATTCAGCCCACAGCCTTAATGGCTGGCAAACAGTCGATGCTACAGACAGCCCACAGTGGTGGCTAACCTTGGCAGAAGAGACGCAAAAATCGTTGTGACCCAGCGTTAACGATGTTTTAACAATTGGGCCCGCGCCGCTTCTCCGTGCGAGCCATGTCCGATAGGATGTAGTTAACCGGAAGTGGGCGTTGAGGCACGCCTGCAGGTGATTTGCGTTTTCAGTTGTTTGCCTTGTTGGAAGCTCCGCAGGCACAACAACGGCATCTAGGTTTATTAAGCGGCGGCACAGCCCGGCGGCCCAAAACGAAATCCGCCAGCGGCAGAGCGTAAATCGAGTTGAGGCGAGATATCAGATGAGCACCCAGTCCCAGAAGCCCGAGGACGCTACGGTTCCGGACGTCGACGACGCGCTCGATTTCAATGACGATCTGATCAACGATGTGGATGGCTCCGAACAGCACTCGGCGGATTCCGCGCTCGATTTCGATGACCTGCCTGAACCTCCGCAGAGCTCCGACAACGACGATGTCGCTGAGTTCGAAAGCATGGTTTATGCGCTGCGGCAGCGCCCCTCACGTGCGCCTTTTGTTGTCGCCGGTATTGTTTCCTTCGTCTGGGCGTTCCTGTGTCTGGTCATCGGCCTGAGCCTGTTCGGGGCCAGCCTCCTGGAAGTCGGAAATCCCAGCGTCCTGCGCGCCAACCCCGGCATAATCGCCATTTTTGCTGGTGCCATCGCACCGATTTTCCTGTTCTTCGGGCTTGCCGTCATGGTGTGGCGCGCCCAGGACATGAAGCTCGCTGGCCGTACACTAGCCGAAGTTGCTTTGCGCCTGACGGAGCCCGAGACCTCGGCCATTCACTCGGTTTCTTCGGTCGGTCAGGCGGTCCGCAGGGAAGTCGCGGCCATGGGCGATGGCATCGAGCGCACCCTTGCACGGGCCGGCGAGCTTGAGTCGGCGGTGCATAACGAAGTCGTCGCGATCGAGCAGGCCTATCAGGAAAACGAAGCCCGCATGATGCACCTGATCGAGCAGCTCAGGAGCGAACGCGAGGCGGTGATCGGCAGTGCCGAACTTTTGCGCGAAGCAATCATTGGCGCACACCAGGACATCAGCGCCGACGTTTCCGGGATCGCGGTGCAAGTCAACGAGGCCGTTTCCACTGCCGGCGGCGAACTGACCGCCGCGTTGTCACAGCAGTGCGCCGACGTTGCGGACGCAATCATCACCAATGGCGATACCGTGGTCAGCGCCATGGCCGCGCAGGGTGAAGACTACGTTGCCAGACTGAATACAGCCGGCTCTGATGTCGGTGAGATCGTTCAGCGCACCGGCGATGCGGTCATCGGTGAGCTGGTCGAACGGGTTTCGCGCTTTGATGAACAGCTCGGCGATACTGGTGCCGTGGTCATCGAGACGCTGGGCACGCGTGGTGAAGCCGTCATCAGCGAATTGAGCCAGGTCGGCACCGAACTGACCGATCAGTTGACGGTCACGGGCGCGGATCTGGCCAACCGGCTGGAACAGACCGGCGGTGAGATCAACACCACGGTTGCCTCCAACAGCGACATGCTGATCGAACGGCTTACCGAATCCGGATCAAGCTATTCGGACCAGATCACGCTGCATGCGGCTGAATATGTCGAGCGGCTTTCAAGTGTCGCCGAAGAGGTCGCAACCACGGTTACCGAACGCGGAGAGATCCTAAACGCAACCCTGTCCGAGACGGGCGAGATGATCTCCACCACGATCAGCGATCAGACGATTGCGATCAACAACGCGCTCAACGACACCGGTCAGCAGGTCACCAAGAACCTCATTGAGCAGGGCGACCTGATCAGCACGACGATTGCCGAAACCGGCCAGACAACCGTTGAGGCAATTTCTGAGACCGGCCAATCAACGGTCAACGCCATCACCGATACCGGTCAGTCCACAGTCAACGCCATCACCGAGCGTGGCACCGAAGTCAGTGACACCCTCGGCGCGACCATCAACGCAGCCCACGAAGTGATCAATGTCGGTGGCTCGCAGCTGATCGAGAACCTGAGCGCCCGGACTGGCGAGCTTGGTGAGACGATCCAGAACCAGTCCGCCATCATGGACGAGGTGCTCGTCAAGCGGATCAGCGAGATCGCAGGCGCCATCAATCAGGAATTCACCAATGTCGACGAGGTGCTCGCCGCACGCAGCCGTGCCGTTGAAGCCATCCTCGCCGAACGTGCCGAGTCCTTCACCACGGCTGTGTCAGAGCAGGCGATCGCCCTCGATCAGACACTTGATGCGCGTCTGTCCGAATTGCGGGCTGTGCTCGTTGATCGGGGTGGCGAGCTCGACGAGGCGCTGGCCGGACGCGCTGTTCGGATCAGCGAGTCACTGTCGAGCGGAGTGTCGATGCTCGAATCCGCCTTCGGCGACCGAGGCGAGAGACTTATCGCCGACATCGATGAATTGCGGATGGTGCTCGAAAACTCCGTCGCCCATGTCTCGGAGACTGTCAGCAACGCGTTCACAACCAAAGGCGGAGAAATCACCCGGGCGCTGGCCCAGCAGGGTCTCGAGATCACCAGCACGCTGTCCGACACCGGCACTGCCATCACGACATCGATCGACGAGGCTGGCACGTCGCTGACCAGCAACATTGTTGTCGCCAGCCAGGACGTCACCACGGCGATCAACGATGCCAATGAGGCACTCACGGCCAACCTCACCGCTGTCGGTCAGGATGTCACGTCGCGCTTCGGTGAGACAGGCGAACAGGTCACCATGGCTCTGGCCGCTGTCAGCGATGACATGCAAAACCGCTTCGCAGGTACCGGCAACGAGATAACGACCACGATCGAGACCATCGGGGCGACCATTCACACCACGCTGGACACGACCGGCAACACCCTGACCGGCGCGTTGCAGACCATCGGGCATAACGTGTCGAGTGAACTTGCCACGACGGGCAGCGAAGTAGCGACCGCACTGCACACCATCACCACCAACGTGACCAATGAGATCAATACGACCGGTGACGGCATGACCAATGCCATACAGGCGCTGGCGGCCAACGTGACCGGCGAGATTGCCCATACCGGCGGTGAAGTCTCCACAGCGCTTCAAACGATCGGGACGCACCTCAACACCAATCTCGGCACGACCGGCAAGGAAGTTGCGACCGCGATCCACACCATCGGTGTCGATCTCACGACCAATCTCGACACCACCGGCAGAAATGTCACCGTCAGCTTGAACGAACTTGGTGCCAATGTTGGCGATGCGATCGAGCGGGCCGGTACCGGCACCGTGGGCCGTATTTCGGATGCCAGCTCGGGTATCTCCGGAACCATCGATGAGTTGGGTGAGCGGGTGACCACGACGATTGGCGAGATCGGCGACCGTGTCACAGGCGCGATCACCGAATCCGGCACGCAGGTCACACGGACTTTGGCCGAGACGGGCATCGAGGTAACAGCCAGCCTGAACAAGACCAGCAAGTCGGCCACCGACTCGCTTCAGGAGCACAGTGACCGTGTTACAAGCGCGATCACGACAACGGGTGAACAGACGGCGAAGCAGATAGAGGGTCACACCCGCCGCATGGTCGATGATGTCACCCGCACCAGCGACGAACTGTCGACCAATGTTGAGTCGATGTTCTCCCGCCTGACCCAGTCGAACGACCTGCTGCGCCAGATCCTCACCAGCGCTGGACAGAACCTGACGTCGATCGAACAGAGCCTGACCCAGCGCGTCAACGAGTTCAAAGCAGCGGTGGAAAGCGCCGGCGATGCCGGTGTCTCATCCAACGCACGGATCGCGGCCCAGGTTGCACTCCTGGAGCAGACAGCAGCCAACGTTCTGGCCGATATCTCGGGCATCGCGACACGCTTCGACAATCAGCGCAACGAGTTGATCGAAGCGATCGGGTCGCTGCAGATGACCGACGAACAGATCGATACCAATATCGAGCAGCGCAGCGACAAGCTGATCAAGCTCGCCCACGCGGTGGAGGAGAAATCGCGCGAGATCGACTCGGTGATGCGGTCATACACCGGACTCGTCGAAGACAGCCTGACAGCCGCAGAGGCTCGCGCCCGCCAGGTCGGCGATGCCATGGCCGATTCCGCCGCCACGGTGGTCAAGCAGCTGTCCACGCAGGTTTCCGATCTGGAAAGCATGTCGCAGCAGATTGCTGCCGCTGCCACAGGTGCATCGGATCAGGCAGTCGAGCGGATGAAACGCGAGATGGAAGTGCTGCGGCGCGCCAGCGAGGAAGTGTCCTCGACCATCACCGATCGGACCGTCAACTCGACCACCACGGTCGTCGAACAGCTCGACCGTCTCCGCGATGGTATCGAAGGCGTCCGCACCGGGATCATTCAGACCGCTGACACCTCGAACAAGGCCGTTGCGGAACAGGTTCAGCAACTGCGCGCCAATGCCGAAGCAGAGATGCAGAACATTGCCGGCATCATGGCGCAACTGCTTGCACAGACCGAGACCGAAAGCCGCAATGCCGCGGAAACGGTCCGTGCCACGTTCGATGGTACGACGCGCGACGTCACCGACCTGATCGCCAACGCCGCGATGGGACTATCTCAGACGTCAGAACAGATGCGGTCCTCGGCACGCTCCATGGTCGAAGAAATGGAGTCCGCCCGGGCCGAGCTCAAGCGCGGTGTGTTCGAATTGCCCCGTGAGGTGCAGGAAAACACCGACCAAATGCGTCGTGCGGTTACTGATCAGATCAAGGCTCTCAACGAGTTGTCGGATATCGTCACGCGGCATGGCAGCCATCTCGACGTCTCGAGCCCGCGTGTGCCCGAGGCTCGCGCTCCAATCCGAGACACCGTTTCTTCGCCACCGCCGCCTCTGCGCAGCAGCGCAACGTCAAGTGCCCGCGCAGATCAGATGCCTCAGCTTGCTGAGCTGACGCGCGACCGGACCGAAGTCGTCACTCCGCGTTCGCCAAACCACATCATGGAAACGCTGAACGCAACGGCTGTCGATATCGTGCGTGCGCTCAATGATGGCTCCTACGGCGAACTCTATGATCGCTATTCACGCGGGGAGCGCGACATTTTCGTCCGCCGCCTCTACGCCCGCCGCGACAACGGGATCCTGGAAGACGTACGTGCTCGTTACCGGTCGGACCGTGATCTGCGCGATGCGGTCGATCGCTATGTCAACGAGTTTGAGCGGCTGTTGTCGGAAATCGCGGCGCAGGACCAGAACGGCACGTTGCGCCAGATGTATCTCACATCTGAGCCAAGCAAGGTGTTCGCGATGCTTGCCGAAGCGACCGGGCACCGCAACTGATCCCACCGTTTGGCGGACAAGCGAGACGCCGCTGCGACGCTGTTCAACCCAACCCCACGAGGCGGGGTAGGCCGCATCCCGTGGCTGGGTCCGTCAATCGCGATTGACGACTCTGTTTGGATTGTCAGTGCGCCAGAAGAAATCGGAGACCAGGAACGATCATCGCGCTCTGGGCTTGCCCAGCTGTACCCCTCGCCGTCAGATTTTCGAAAGCGTCCACTTGACGGTATCGGACATCACAAGCTGTGCCGCGTCGTTGAGCGCCAGAGTGAACGAGTCCTCATTTGCAGGATCTAGCGTCGCTTCAGCGCCAATCCTACGAGAAGCGACAACCCGGCCGTTACGGTCGTTCATCACCTTCACCGAAGTGACCACACGGGCAACACCGGCTGTCGTATCGATCTCAAAGGCGCGAATGTCGATTACCACCTGATGGTCAATGAGAAGGCCCTCGCCCGGACGGCCAACAGCCTTCACACCATCGGAATTCTCGAACGCCTCGATCATCCGTGCCTGATAGAGAATGGGCAGATCATCAGGCCATTGCGTGGCTTTGAGATAGGTCAGTTCACCGTCTTCGGCGCGGATCAGGATCCGGCTCGTATTCAGAACAGCGACCGTGGATGGACGCGCAACGAGGATTTGTGACCGTGTCGCGCCGGCCCGCGTAACCTCGGGCGCGGCCAGGTCAAAAGTCACCGGCGTTGGGGCGGGCGGGCGCAACAATGCGCATCCGCCCAACGCAAATGCGAAGGCGGTTGCATAGACTATGCGCAACGGTCTGTTGGACCGGACCAAAACTCGCCCCCTGCCAAACACTCACCGGGAAAAAACGCCATTGCCTGCCTGTTCGTCAACGGGCGGTCTTCTGGCATCGTTAACCCTGTCTGACCCCTGTAGCGGCCCGATGTCTGTGCACCGGCACCAGTTCAACTTCGTCTGCGCGCCGCGCGAACACGACCTCGCCTAGCGTCTCGACCCGGAATACTCGCGTACCGCCGGTTCGCCGGAGAGAAACCTCCCCGGATTGTCTTCGATCCGCGAAACAACGCGGTTGATATTGTTGAGCGTCGCGCGGCCGTCACCGACAAACGCTTCGACATCACGAACAACGCGACCGTTCAGCCTGTCGGCAAGCTGCCTGACCGACTTGGCAGCCGACGACAGATCAGCCATCAGCGAGCCGGTCTCGCTGTCGGAGAAGCCGGACACCAGACCGTCGATCTTCTTGGCGGTCTCGCGGAACTGAGCCGCAACGGCAGCGGCATCTTCGATCATCTGCCCCGCTTCCTCAGACCGCTCACCGATGGAGTTGGTGAATCGTTCGATGTTGGCAACGCTACGCCCGATCGATTGCGCGTCAAGCTGTTGCGCGATCTCGGACAATTTGGCGGCCGCGACCGACGCATCAGCGACAAAGGCTTGGAGCTGTTCGGTGTTGTCTGCGAGGCCGCGGGTAAAGATGCGAACACTTTCGACCGTCTCGCCAACCGCTTCGGGTTCGATCACATCAATCCGCTCCTGAAGCGCCGCAGTCAGCACCTCAAGGCGTTCGCCGAGCGAACTGAGCCGTCGTGCGGTAGCAGCGGCGTCATCCATGAAAGCACCGATATTGTCGGACCGGTCGGCAAGCGCTTTGGAGAAGCGCTCAATATTGGCAACCGAGTTACTGACACCAGCCTGGTTTTCAGCAATCACGTTGTCGACCCGCTCAACCACATCGTTGAGCCGCGCCATCATGCTGCCCGCCTGTTCCAACAGACCCTGCACGGTCGAGGGATCGGCATAGATGATCGGCGCCTGGTCATCCTCCCACGCTTCAGCGAGACTCTGAGCTTCGGCGCTGCCGGCTATCAGCTGGATAAACGGCAAACCGGTAAAGCCCTGGGATTGGATCTGGGCTCTCGTGTCGACACGGACGGGTGTGGTCTCTGCGACGTCAATGGTGGCAACGATCTGGGTCGGATTATCGACCGCAAATGCCAATCCGTCGACCTCGCCCACCTTGATGCCGTTGAACAGCACCGGGGCTCCCTCATTAAGGCCAGTGACAACGTCGCTGAACACAACACGATAGCGCTCAGTCGGGCCCGTACTGCCGCCGCTGCCATACCACGCAACGAAGCCAACCGTGGCAATGAATACCCCGATCGTGAACAACCCAACCAAGAATGGACTGGCTTTGGTCTCCATCGCCTCGCCTCGGCCCGCCTCTTATCAGGGATGGCGGGTAATTGCCGCGTACTTTCAATGCAATAACGCGTTTAAGGTCAAGTCAGGCCTAGATGCGGCTTATCCGGCCAAATCACGTTGGTGCGCCTATCGCACCGGGATCCCTGTCCTCGGTATATTCGACTCGGGCCTGCTTGCCACCAAAATAGGATTGCACCCAATCATCCTCAAACGCCAGCACGGTGTCTAACTCGCCGTCGACCAGCACCTTTCTGTCCTTGAGTATTACCAACCTCGAACAAGTCCGAAAAATGCTGTCCAGATCGTGCGTTACCATAAACACACTGAGCCCGAGAGTCTGTTGCAGGTTTAACATCAGCTCGTCGAAATTAGCCGCGCTGACAGGGTCGAGCCCGGATGTCGGCTCATCAAGAAACAGAATATCGGGATTGAGCGCCAACGCTCTCGCTAGCGCCGCGCGTTTGATCATCCCTCCGGACAATTCAGAGGGGTACTTTGCACCAGCGTCCGGGTTGAGCCCGACCATGGAAATCGTCAGCTCGGCCAACTCGTCCATCAGCTTCTGAGATATGTTCAGATGCTCGCGCATGGGCACCTGAACGTTTTCCTTCACCGTCAGTGAAGAAAACAGGGCGCCATGTTGAAACAGAACACCCCACCGCTTTTCGATCTTGCGCCTGTCGCGCTCGGCAACCCGATCAATATCACGGCCGAAATAGCGGATCTGTCCGCTCATGCGTGGAACAAGGCCAATCAACGTTCTCAAAAGAACCGACTTGCCGCACCCCGACGGACCAACAACGCCCAGGATCTCGCTGCGTTTGAGACCGACCGAAACGCCATCAAGGATAATCTTGTCACCAAACCCGACAACAAGATCACGGGCATCGAACAGATAACCCTTGGCGCTATGAATGGTTTTCGGATTGATCGCCATTTCGCTTAACCGTCCACAAACGCATAGTAGACCACGAATATCCCATCAACGACGATCACGAGGAAGATGGATTTGACGACCGCGGCCGTCGTATGGCGGCCCAGTGAGTCGGTGCTGCCGCCCACACGCAAGCCTTCCATGATTGCGACAACACCAATCATGAATGCCATGAAGGGTGCTTTGATCATGCCGCGGGTGAAGTTGATGAAATCAACATTCTCGCGCAGGCGGTCGATAAACACGTCTATTGGAATCCCACCATAGAACAGCGACACAAGGGCAGCAGCGGCCAGTGCCGACATATTGCCGATGAATGTCAGGATGGGAACGGCAATGACCAATGCCGTGAGGCGCGGCACGACAATCACCTCGACTGGGTCGAGCGCCAGCGTATTGACTGCGTCGATCTCCTCGCGCATCCGCATTGCGCCAACTTCGGCAGTGATCGACGATCCCGAACGGCCAGCCACCATAATCGCGGTCAAAAGAACGCCCAGCTCGCGCAGGATGACGATACCGATGAAATTCACTGCGAGCTGCTCGGCACCGAAGGCCCGCAACTGATAGATCGCCTGTTGCGACACAATCAGCCCGATCACAAAGGTGATCAGCATCACAATGGGCACCGCATTCAGACCCATCAATTCAAGATGATAGATGATCGAGGTCATGCGCAGCCGTGACTCACGGCGCAGCATGTTGAATGTGATCGTGACAACATTGCCGACGAAGACAACCAGTTCGACCAGGTCGTTGATCGCGCCGGTCACCGAGTTTCCGGTCGACTCGACCATGCCGCGCGCGGTCACTTTTTCCGGCTCAGGCAGGATCGGATCGCGATCGCTTTCCGCCACTTCCTCGAGCAGAATGCGCGCGCCGCGCCCAATATTCTCGAACTGTAACCGGGAACCGCGAGCCGCCAGCGTTTTCGCTGCGCGGTGAATAAGCCACGCGCCGGCGACATCGATTCGCTCCAACTCGGCCAGATCAAACACCGCGACACCGCCACCGGACGGGAACTCCGCTGCCTCTAGCGCGTCTTCGACTTCGCCAAGATTTCGGACGATCCACGACCCGAAGGGCCGCAATACGAATTGCGTCCCATCCATCTGCGTGCGCAGACCATTCTCGACGAGTGCCAGCTGGATCATCGCCCGACCACGAACCCTGCCAAGATCGCTGCGATCGGACATCATCGACCCTACAGCATCTTCGGCGGTTTCGCCCATACTCTCACTGGGCAGGATCATGCACAAATGCGGCAGACTTGCCAGCCGGCCGCTGTGCTGATCGACAATTGCAACAGCCGCATACCAGTGCCAATTCGCGATGGTGGCAAACGGCTTGCCTATAGGCTACGAGAGCAGAAACGACCGACCACAACGGCTGCGTTTCGAGCAGGACCATACCCATGCAGATTGATCACCCATACTTGCTGTTTCTCGGAGATGTTCACGATCAGCTTGCAGCCAAGACCGCGCAGGGAATCGTCGACTGGCGTCGGGACTGGTGCTTCGGGCAGTTGCGACTTCCCGGTTGTGGCGCAGACATCGGTATTCCGGACTTGTCGATTGATGATGCCGCCGCCGCCGGCGTCCGGACCATGGTGGTCGGTGTCGCCAATCCCGGCGGTGTTCTACCGCCGCATTGGGTTGAAACCATCGTCGCCGCGCTTGATGCCGGCCTTGATGTTGCAACGGGCCTTCACCAGCGTCTAAGCGACATTCCCGACATCGCGGAAGCAGCCACCCGTAACGGACGTTCGCTATTTGATGTCCGGATCAGTCGCGAGAAATTCGCCACTGGCAAAGGCGCCAAACGCACCGGTCTCCGGCTTCTGACCGTTGGTACGGACTGCTCGGTGGGCAAGAAATACGCGGCACTGGCACTCGAAAGGGCCATGCGCGAACGCGGACTTGATGCGGACTTTCGCGCAACCGGCCAGACCGGCGTGTTCATTTCAGGCCGCGGCGTTTCGATTGATGCGATCGTTGCGGACTTCATCTCAGGCGCTGCGGAATGGCTGACACCTGAGGCAGAACCGACCCACTGGGATGTTGTCGAAGGTCAGGGCTCGCTGTTTCACCCCAGCTTTGCCGGCGTCAGCCTGGGACTCCTCCACGGCAGCCAACCCGATGCGTTCGTCGTTTGCCATGAGCCGACTCGGCAAACCATGCGCAATGTGGAAACGCCGATCTCGGAGATCAGCGATGTCATCGATATGACCATTGCACTCGGCAAACTGACCAATCCAGCGATCACATGCGTTGGCCTGGCCATAAACACAGCTGCATTGGACGATGCCGAAGCAAACCGGCTCATCGCCGAGACAGGTGACCGCTACGGCCTGCCCGCCTGCGATCCAATCAGGACGGGCGTCGACCCGATCGTCTCACGCATTGTCGAGCTATTCCACTCGTGACCGTACCCGACCTGACTGTTGCCATCGAACGCTGGCCAATTGCTGGCAGTTTCACGATCTCAAGGGGCAGCAAGACTGAGGCGGTGGTGGTTACTGCGACACTGTCCCAGGAAGGTCACGTTGGACGGGGTGAATGCGTGCCGTATGCGCGCTATGGGGAAACCGTCGAAGGTGTTGCTGAAGCAATCGCCGGGCTGACGGTCGCCGTCGCGAACGGACTCGACCGGATGGAGCTGCAATCGGCACTTGCCCCGGGCGCCGCACGCAACGCGCTTGATTGTGCCTTCTGGGACCTGGAAGCAAAGCGCAGCGGCCAACGGGTCTGGGAGCAGCTTGGCCGACCTGTACCTGACGGTTTGATCACGGCTTACACATTGAGCGTTGGGACTCCCCAGGCCATGGCGGAAGCGGCCGCCAAAGCACAGCACCGTCCACTGCTCAAGGTCAAACTGGCTGGTCGCAATGAGACCGGTTCCGACGACGACCGTATTCGCGCCGTGCGCGCCGCCGCGCCTGAATCCGAACTGATCATCGATGCCAACGAAGCCTGGACCGAGCAGGATCTCCCACACTTCCTTGACGCATGCGCTGAGGCAAGGGTCGCTCTGATCGAACAGCCGCTACCAGCGGGCAAAGATGCCTTGCTAGCCGATATGGTACGGCCTGTACCGGTCTGTGCCGACGAGAGCGCACATGATCTGGCTGGCTTGCCTGAACTCCTCGGCCGCTACGATGCAATCAACATCAAGCTCGACAAGACCGGAGGACTGACCGAGGCTCTGGCCCTCGCCGATGCTGCGCGGGACGCCGGACTGAAAGTCATGGTCGGCTGCATGCTCGCCAGCTCGCTGGCCATGGCTCCAGCCATGGTGATAGCGGCAGACGCCGATTTCGTAGATCTCGACGGCCCACTCCTTCTGGACCGCGACAGAGCCCCCGGATTGACGTTTTCAGGCAGCGTCATGGCCGCACCGCCGCGCGCTCTTTGGGGCTAGCCGATCCGATAGTAACGGGCCTCGTTGCCACCATCTTTTCTCGCCTGGTGGCGGGCGGCAACAAGTTCATAACCTTTCCTTGAGATGGTCGAACCAATGCACGCTGTGTGACTGCCTTGCTGAGGCAAAAGCGGCAGTGCGGATCGATCACGGGTCCGAGCGTCAGTCCCCGAGCCAGCCTCCCGGATGCGGAGTCTTCGGAGAGCAGACCGGATCAGAAAGCGACTGTTATGGGAAAGAACGCCCCTGCCCCCATCCGCGAAGCCGATTACGCCGCGATTGAGTCTGCAGTTATGGAAACGCAGCGCGGCCGGTGGTTTCTCGCCGAGTATGCCCGCCGTAATCGCAATGCGGACACCGATCAGGTGTTGGGTGCAATCGACAAGCTCGACAACTCCATTCGCTCTGCAACACCTGAGAAGCTCGCCGTTGTTGACGACATGGTGGCCAGCCTGATCGACATGGGCGATGCGATCCAGCGCACCAAGCGCGAGGTATTCGCGCTTAGCGGTGATGGAGAGGATGATCACATCGGCGACGCCAGCATGGAGCTCGACGCCGTCGTTGGTGCCACTGAAAATGCCACCAACCAGATTCTGTCTTCTGCGGAAAAAATTCAGGAATCGGCCTTCGCTGCCATGGAGCGTGGCGAGGCGACCGATGAAATGGCGGCCATCGACGCCGCGGTGATGGAGATCTACGAAGGCTGCTCGTTCCAAGACATCACCGGCCAGCGCATCAGCAAGGTGATCAACACGCTGCGTTATCTGGAATCGCGAATTTCTGCGGTTGCCGAAGCATGGGTGCAGACTGGCGGCACCAATTTTTCGGATGCAGACAGGCAGGACTCGGCCCCGCATTCATCCGATCCGCTTCTCAATGGACCCGCCAAACCCGGCGAGGAAATGCTGCAGGAAGAAGTCGACGGTCTGCTCCACGATACAGCCCACGCCATGGAACTGGTCGCATCGGGGATCACGCCTGCGAAGGACGAACCCGTTGCCGAGTTGCAAGAGACGGCGGTCCTGGAAGCCGGAGCGTCGTCCGTGGTCGACATGCCCGAAAAATCACAGACGCATGTTTCGGAAATCGAGCAGGACGATGAATGGCGTGGTCAGAACGTGCCGGTTCTATCGGCATCGACAACGGCCATCGGAAGTCAGGCTGCCCTCGAGACCATGCCAACGCTTTCGGCAACCGAGATAGACGCCCTGTATTCCTGATATCGCCTGTCTCTGAAGTAAGGCCGAGCCCGTCAGGCCGCTTCGCCGTACGATTCCTGAAATGTCACGACATTGTCGAGGAAGCTCTGTGCTGAAGCAGTCCACGTAAATCTGAGAGCATGCTCGCGGCAGGCCGTGCGTGACAGATCGAGAGCGTTGAGCGCCGCAGCTTGCAGATCGTCGCCAAGCACGCCCACGGGCGCATCGCCAATCAGATCCTTTGGGCCAGTCACCGGATAAGCGGCAACGGGCACGCCGCAGGCCAATGCCTCGAGAATGACCAGCCCGAGCGTATCGGTCTTGCTCGGAAACACGAAGACATCCGCGGACGCGTAGATGGCGGCAAGCTCCTCACCGAATTTGGCGCCAAGAAACCTGGCGTCAGTGTATTGCGCTTCGAGTTGGGCGCGCTGCGGCCCATCACCCACCACCACCTTGGTCCCGGGAAGATCGAGCGCCAAGAACGCCTCGATGTTCTTCTCGACCGCGACCCGGCCGACATAGAGGAAGATCGGACCTTCAAAGTCGAGCACGGTTTCGTCTTGCGGACGAAACAGCTCATGATCGACACCGCGCGGCCAACGGGCGATGGATCGGAATCCCCAGCCCTCGAGTTCCTGGGTGAGCGATTCGGTCGTCACCATCACCGCTCGCCCGGCATTGTGGAACCACGTGAGATAGCGGTAGCTGGCCGTTATGGGGACGGGCATGCGCGCACGGACATATTCCGGGAACCGCGTGTGATAGGACGTGGTAAAGGGACGGTCGTTCTTGACACACCATCGCCTCGTCATCAGTCCGATCGGTCCCTCCGTGGCGATGTGGATGTAATCCGGATCATAGGACTCGATCCGCTTCGCGATATGTCCGGGCGTCGTGAGGGCAAGGCGTATTTCATTGTAGGTCGGCAGCGGCAACGATTTGTAGCCATCCGGCGACAGCATATGCACCTCGTGCCCAAGCGCGGTCACTTCCGCCTGCAAACGGTCAAGTGTCCGCACAACGCCGTTCACCTGGGGGAACCAGGCATCTGTCGCAATCAATAAACGCATCACGCGGCAGCCTTTGCGCCCTTCAGCGCCACATCCGGGGCGTCCTCTGCTCTACGGGTCCAGGCAATCACCTCGATACGCCCATCATAATGCTCAGCCACGGCGGTACAACTCTCCACCCAGTCACCACAATTGATGTACAGGATTTTTCCGATGAGTTCGTTCGCCGAATGGTGGATGTGCCCGCACACAATTCCGTCGACGCCTTCTTTCCGCGCTTCACCAACCAGCGCCTGTTCATATTCACCGATGAACTTCACCGCGTTCTTCACTTTGGACTTGAGATAGGCGGACAGCGACCAGTACTGAAAACCGAGTTTACGCCGGATCAGATTGAAGTAGGTGTTGACGCCCAGGGCCAGTACATAGGCCCAGTCACCCATCAGCGCGAGCCATTTGGCATGCCGGACCACCACGTCAAACTCGTCGCCATGCATGATGAGCAATTTGCGGCCATCGGCGGTTTCATGGAAAGCGCGTTGACGGACTTCGATGCCGCCGAAGTGAGTGCCGACATAGTCCCGCAGCACTTCATCATGATTGCCGGGCACATAGATGATGCTTGCGCCTTTGCGCGCCTTGCGCATCATCTTCTGAACCACGTCATTGTGGGCCTGGGGCCAGTACCAGGTCCGCTTCAACCGCCAGCAGTCGATGATGTCACCGACCAGATAGATGGTCTCGGCATCATTGTGTCTCAGAAAATCAAGCAGCAAATCCGCCTGACATCCGCGCGTCCCAAGGTGTACATCGGAGATGAACAGCGCGCGATAGGTGGCGCCGAGTGACTGTTCTTCCAAATCCGGCCTCCGTGCAAGCAGGCTATCGGCGCCCCGGTACCGTGATTCCAGTTTCACAATTATGACAGAACTGCAAAAACCGCATCGTGCTGGTCTATCGGGCCTTTCTGTGGCTGGTCAGCATCGTCTGCCTCTGTCACTCCATGTCCGGAAGCCACTAGCGTTATGAGAGGACATCACCGATGAATCTGGGTCTTGATGGAAAGCAGGCGATCGTTTGCGCTTCAAGCAAAGGCTTGGGCCGAGGCTGCGCACTCGCCCTCGCAGAGGCCGGGTGCCGTGTCGTTATCAACGGCCGGAACCAGGAAACACTGGAACAGACAGTGGAGGCGCTGCGCCAGGCAACCGGTGCCGAGATCGTCGCGGTTGCGGCCGATGTCGGAACCAGTGCCGGCCAGGACGCTCTGTTTGCAGCATGCCCCGAGCCCGATATTCTGGTGAACAACAATGGCGGCCCGCCGCGCAAGGATTTCCGCGAACTGGATCGTCAGGCGATGCTCGATGGCGTCGTGCAGAACATGGTCACCCCGATTGAACTGGTTCAGCGAGCGGTCGACGGCATGGCGGAGCGCCGTTTTGGTCGCATCGTCAACATCACATCCATGTCGGTCAAATCGCCGATAACCGGCCTTGACCTGTCATCTGGCGCACGCGCCGGGTTGTCGGCATTTCTGGCCGGAGTTTGCCGCCAATATGCCGATCGCAATGTCACCATGAATCAGATCCTGCCAGGCCTGTTCGATACCGATCGCCTGCGCTCCGGTTTCGCCCCAACCGCCAAGATGTTGGGCAAGACGCCTGAACAGGTCGAGGAAGATCGCCGTAACGGGATACCAGCCAGACGCTTCGGCAACGCTGAAGAATTCGGCAAGGCGTGTGCATTCCTCTGCTCAGAACATGCCGGCTACATCACCGGCCAAAATCTGCTAATCGACGGCGGTGCCTTCAACGGCTG